>DKVF01000020.1:0-224 GCA_002491065.1 Peptococcaceae bacterium UBA7185 | reverse complement strand
CGGACCAGGACGGCCTGTGCTGGCTACATAGAACGCCTCTGCTACAATATCTGGCAATTGTGCTGCATCCGTCACCGCATAAGTGTGCTTGCAAATGGGCTGGCAAATACCTGTCATGTGTGCTTCCTGAAATCCATCCTTACCCAAAAGTTCTTTCACAACCTGACCCATAATGCATACCATCGGAATAGAATCCATATTCGCTGTTGCAATTCCTGTTACCA
>DKVF01000099.1:1735-38473 GCA_002491065.1 Peptococcaceae bacterium UBA7185 | reverse complement strand
CTGTAAAATCTGCTTTACCAATCAGGTAAAACTTGAGGTGCTGGACAATATGCGCACATTAAAGAATAACACAATTCTGGCAAAAGAAATAAATGCGTATTTAAGAGAGGAAAAAGGTTCGGCGTAGAATCTGTCTGGCTTTTGTGCCAAAAAGCTCCGCCAGAAAGAACTTCTGCGGAGCTTTGTCCAGGTCTGCACCATTTTGGCAAGCGTGGCATATAGTAGAGCATACGAAATTTTCTGCCGTCAGACAGTTCAGAGGAGGATGCTTTATGTCCAGAATGCGTCAGATTCCCGTAACAGAGGTTACGCAACACGAAAGAATGGTCAGCCAGACCATGTCCCAGCCCGTCATGCGGCCAACTGCAAATAATTTCCGTATGCGCTCCAGAAAAAACGCAGTGAACAAGTTTCGCCTCAGCGATACTCCTGCGTTATTGAGCAACGGCTGCAGCTCCGTACGGGAATTCTGCAACAATGTCCAGAATATCACTGCCGATTTGAACCATCTCATCGGTTCTGTGGAAAATATTCTGCCGCTTTTGACAACCTATCTGGCAGCGATACAGGCGCGCAATCTGTCTGCCGAACAGCCTTCCGCCATGGAGCCGCCCATTGAGGTTTCCGCACCGGAACGCCCAGTGCAGCAGCCACAGCCTGCTGCACAACAGCAGACGCAAGCCGCACCCATGCCGCGGCCTGAGGACATCCAGCAGCTTTTGGAAAACCCGCTGGTAAAAAATCTGCTCACCAGCTTTATGCAAAATGTACCCCACTAGCGGGTATTCAGCCTGATGTCATCTACTGCGCCCAATACTGTGACCTGATAGTTGTCTCTCTGGAACAGTTCCTCAGCCAGTTTCTGTACATCAGCGCCTGTCACTTTGCGCAGCTCGTCCACGTTTTCTTCCGGCGTGATGACTCTGTCATATGCTAAGAGAGAGCGTCCCAGTTTGTTCATGCGGCTGTTTACTGTTTCCAGTCCCATAAACAGACCGCCCTTCAGCTGGCTGAAGCTTTTTTCCAGTTCTTCCTGAGGAATGCCGTTCTGCCGAATCTCGTCCAGTTCCTCTATAATAATATCTATCACCTGTTGACAGTTTTCCGGTCTGGTGCCCACTGAAATCACAAAAGCGCCGGTGTCGCTGTAGGAGCCATTGTAGGAGTACACCGAATAGGCCAGTCCCTTTTCTTCGCGAATTTTTTTCACCAGTCGGGCGCTCATCCCGCCGCCCAGATAGGCATTCAGGATACTCAGCGGAAACAGCCTGCTGTCTTCTTTGGCCACGCCGGGCAACGCCACACAGATTTGGCTCTGGGCGATCTCTTTGCGATAACAGTGTATCCCGGCCAGAGCCTTTCCTGCCTGGGGAAATTCATTGCGCGTTCCCCTGGGAATGCCTCCCAATGTGGCGCGAATGGCCTGCACCACCTGTGCATGGCTGATATTGCCCACTGCCGATACGACAATATTGCTGCCGGTGTAGTATTGTTTCATATAGGCTTTCAGTTTGTCATGGTCAAAGGCGGCAATACTCTCCTCTGTGCCCAGAATGGCCCGTCCCAGTGGATGATTGGGCCACAGGTTTGCTGACAGCAGGTCCTGTACCAGATCGTCGGGCGTGTCCTCATACATTTTGATTTCTTCGATGATAACCTCCCGCTCTTTGGCAATCTCTTCATTGTCAAATTTGCTGTTGAGAAACATATCTGTCAGCACATCTACCGCCAGAGGGAAATCCTCTGTCAGCGTCTTAATATAATAGCAGGTATTTTCCTTGCTGGTGAAGGCATTCAACTGACCGCCCACCGCGTCGATTTCACTGAAAATCTGGTCAGCTGTACGCCGTTCTGTGCCTTTGAAAAGCATGTGCTCTATGAAATGGGTAATGCCCCACTGAGCCTCGTTTTCATAGCGGGACCCTACGCCCACCCAAATTCCCATGGATAGAAACTGCACATGGTTGACTGTCTCGGTAATCACACGGATTCCATTATCCAGTGTCGTAATTTCATAATTCAAACTCTGCATCCTATGCACCTCATATTGATAAAATTGGGCAGCAATCAGCCTCATGCCGACAACCGCCCGCCACTTGTTTCTTTGTTGTGTATCGCACTGCGGGAATTCTCTGTTTCCAGCTGCATGGACAACCCATAATCCAGCAGGGCCACTGCATCATAAAAACGGTTCTTACTTTTCAATACTACAACAATCACCCGTTTCCCTGCTTTTTCTGCTACGGCAATCAAACATTGTCCTGCTTCATTGGTGGTGCCGGTCTTCACACCGATGGCGCCCGGATATTCCCGCAGCAGACGGTTGGTATTGCGCACCAGAAGCTGCCGTCCGTCCTGCCAGTGCACCATATACTGCTGCTTTTGGACAATGGCGGCAAAGGTTTCATTCTGCATCGCCGCTCTGGTCATCAGGGCCAGGTCATAGGCTGAAGAATAGTGTCCTTCCGCCGGCAATCCATTAGAATTACAAAAGTTGGTGTCCTTGCAGCCTAAAAGGCACGCCTGCAAATTCATATTCTGTACAAAGTTCTTCTCTGTGCCGGCCATATACTCCGCCAGCGCCACGCAGGCATCGTTTGCGGATTTCATCAGCGCACCGTGCAGCAATGCATCGAAGGTCAGGACATCACCGGTTTTCAGGTTGAGCGAAGATTCTCCGGTAGAAGCGGCGGTTTCCGAGACGGTAATCCACTGCTGTGCCTGAAACTGCTTTCCTGCCAGATACCCTGTCATGACCTTGGTCAGACTGGCAGGGGGACGGCGTTCATGTTCGCCCTTCCCGTAAAGTACCTGTCCTGTATCCAAATCCATTACCACTGCCGCCTCTGCCGTGATTGCAGGCAGGACTGCTCCATTGGCCGGCGCAGGCATGGCCACGCACAAAAGCAGACACAGACACAGCAGGGTTCTCATGTGCTTCCTCATAATACTTCAGACACCTTCACACACTGATATCCCTTGGCCTGTATGGTGCTGATGATATCGGGCAGCGCTTCCGCAGTATGTGCTTTGGGATGCATCAGCAAAATGGCGCCGCTGCACAATTTATCTCCGGTAACTCTCTGCACCAGGGTATCGTGAGAAGGCGCGGGGTCCTCCCAGTCCACTGTATCCGCCGTCCAGAGAATGGTGGTATAGCCGCACTGGTCAGCAGCCTGCAGGCAGGTTTCTCCGTGTTCTCCATAAGGCGGCGCGTAAAGTGTGGGCTTTACGCCTGTGATTTTTTCCAGGATTGCCTCACTTTTGGTAATATCCTGCTGGTTCTGCGCTACGCTCAGCTGGTCGGGATGGGGATGCTTGTAGCCGTGATTGCCAATCTCATGTCCGGCAGCTGCAATCTGCTCTACCAGCTCCGGAAATTTCTCTGCAAAACGGCCAGTCACAAAAAATGTGGCGTGTACCTGCGCTTTGTCCAATGTGTCCAGCATTTCCGGCAGGATATTCTCTCCCCAGTCCACATTGATGGCCAACGCCACTTTTTTCTCTGTATTGGTGCCCTGATATACCGGATTGGCCATGACCGCAGCATCGTCCCCGCCCAGAAAGGACCAGAGCACACCGGCGGCCAGCAACGCGCACAGCCCAATCAGTACTGCCTGAATCAGCCATTTTGGAAAAAAATAAACTCTCATACAACTCCCTCCTCATACTCTGGTTTTATTGTATGAAGCAGGAAATCAACTTATGTCTGCCAAAGGCACGGCAACGTTCTTTTTCATCTTGATTTTTATGTGTTCTTTTCTTATTCTGCGAAATATCGTGATAAATTATAGCAAAATTTTGCGGAACTGTACAAAAACAATTCTGCAAAAAAAGAGCTGCCTTATGGCAGCCATTGTTTTGGCAATCTATCGTCCTGTTCACTTTGCAGCAGGCGTTACCAGACAAACCGTTATTCTCTGCTGATTAACCGCGCAAGAGTTCCTCTGCTTTCGCCCGCGTGTCCGCGATGGTAAAAATTTTGTCCAGCTTGGCATAGCCTACGATTTTGCGCACATAGTCTGTGAATCCGCAGAAAATCACTTTTCCCTGATGCTGGTTGGCCATTTTGAACCAGGCAATCAGCGCGCCCAGACCGGAGGAATCCATAAAACTTACCTGGGAAAGGTCAATCAACATATGGTAGATTTGGTTTTCTTCTGCATAATTCTTTACTTTTTCTTTTACCTCACTGGTGCATCCCAGAATCAACTCACCCTGTAATATCACTGTCAGATACTCTGTATGTTTTTCTAAAATGACTTGACACACGACGCTTCCTCCTCATCTATACGGATGGTAATATAATTGATATCATCAGCGATCTGCTGATTTGCCGCATATTGCTCAATTTGTCGCTGCAACTGCAATATATTTTTTAAGGTAATGCCTTCCTGCCCCGCAAAAAGATCCTGCAGGCTGCTGCAGCTTCTGGCCGCCTTCCCCTGCAATTCCAGTTCAAAAATGCCGTCTGTATACAAAAACAATTGCTGCCCCGGCCGCAATGTCACCTGCTGCTGATCATAGGCTGTCTGGGAAAAAACGCCCAGCGGCAGACCCTGTTCGTTTTCTAAAAAAGATACTTCATCCCAATCTGACAGGCATGGGGAATTATGCCCGGCACTGCTGTAACAAAAATTCCATGTTTCGATATTCAATACCCCATAGAAAGCTGTCACAAAGTAATCGTTGGCTGTACTGCTGAAAAATTGCTCCAGCCGCTTGTTGAGCTGGGTCAATAAGGCGGCAGGTTCCCGATAATATCCTTCGAGGTCATGCAGCTGAAATTTGATGGTGGCAGTAATCATGGCAGAGGCGACGCCATGCCCTTTTACGTCACAAATCAATACGCCCAAATGCTGCGCATCAATGGGCAGAAAGTCATAAAAGTCGCCGCCTATAAAGCTGCTCGGTTTATATAATACCGTAATATCCAACCCAGCATACACAGGCACTTTCTGCGGCAAAAAGCTTTTCTGCAGTTCGGTGGCAATTGCCAGCTCATTGTGCAGCTGTCGATAGCGCTCGTCTAGATCATTGGCAATGGTTTTCATTTTCAACAGATTTTTTACCCGCAAAACCAGTTCATGGCTGTCCACCGGTTTTGTCAGGAATTCATCTGCTCCGGCTTTCAGTCCCTCCAGCATACTCTGTTTATCATTTAGCGCTGTAAGGATAATCACCGGAATGTTTTGATAAAGACGAAAGCCTTTTAAGTGACGGCAGACGTCATATCCTGAACCGTCAGGCAGCATTACATCCAGCAATATCAAATCCAGGCTGACCTGTTCAATACACTTGTAGGCTTCTGCACAGGTATAAGCCTTATAGATATTCATGGGAATGCCGCTAAGCTCCAGATAGGCTTCCAGCAATTCCAGATTTACTTCGTGATCATCTACCAACAAAATATTCGCTGCACTGGCCATGGCGCACCTCCTGCTTATGTAAACCAGTCCCCCGAAGAGGAGACAGATAAAAAGAATAACGCTACCGGACAATGATAGCGTTATTCCATTTATGCGTTTCTCACAAGATTAGTTGTTAAACATATCGCCAATGGTGCTGCCCATAGCTTCCTGTACAACAGGAATTTCTTCTTCCGGCTCTTTTTCTTCTGTGGCAGCAGCTGCTGGCGCTTCTTTTGCAGGTCTCTCGGTAGTCTGTTTGATGCTCAGGCTGATTTTTTTGTTTTCTACATCCAGCTCCAATATTTTTGCGTTGACTTCCTGACCAATCTGCAAAGCATCTTCTACTTTTTCTACGCGTTCCCAGGAAATCTGAGAAATATGAACCAGACCGTCTACACCGTCTTCCAGCATTACAAATGCACCAAATGGTACAATGCGTACCACTTTACCGGTTACAATGGTGTCCACTGCATATTTTTCAGCAGCTGTATCCCATGGATTTGGAATCAACTGTTTCAGACCCAGAGAAATCTTTTCTTTATCTTTGTCTACTTTCAAAATGTATACTTCGATTTCCTGACCTTCTTTTACCACATCAGCAGGATTTTTTACACGACCCCAGCCCATTTCGGATACATGCAGCAGGCCGTCCACGCCGCCCAGATCTACAAAAGCGCCAAACGCAGCCAACCGGCGTACAACACCTTTTCTTGTCTGTCCTTCTTCAATGGAGTTCCAAACCTGTTCTTTGCGTGCTTTTTCTTCTTCTTCCAGAATTTCACGACGGGAAAGTACGATTTTTCTGGCTTCTGGTTCAAATTTAATAATTTTGAACTGTAATGTCTGTCCTACAAAAGATTTGATATCCTGAATAAATTTGATATCCAGGCGAGATGCCGGTACAAATCCTCTGGTCCCGATATCTACAATCACGCCGCCTTTTACGACATCCACAACAGGCGCTTCAATGGTCTGGTTTTCTTTGTAGATGGTTTCCAGTTTTTCCATTGCATCAGCCTGATCTACTCTTTTCTTGGAAAGCATGATGTTGCCTTCGCTGTCTTCTTTGATGACCATCACGCGGATTTCGTCACCAACTTTTACTACTTCTTCTGGTTTTACATTTTTTGTAAAGCTCAGTTCACGGACTGGAACGATACCTTCTGATTTTCCTCCGATATCAACCAGGACTTCATCATCACTTACTTTTACTACAGTACCGGTCACGATATCGTGTCTGCCTACCTCTCCCAAAACACCGTAGCTTTCCAAGCCCTGTTCCATTGTCATTAATTCTTCCATTTCTAAAGTAACCTCCCTAATAATCCAGTCAGGCGTTGATGCACCTGCTGTTATTCCCACATTTTTTACATCATCAAACCAATGCAAATCAATTTCGTCAGCTGATTCGATATGTTCAGTGCGGCAGCCATTCTGCCGGCAAATGTTTGCCAGTTTCTGTGTGTTGGCGCTGTTCAGCCCGCCAACTACCAGCATTAAATCCACCGTTCGCGCCAGTTCCAGGGCAGCGCTTTGTCGCTCCCTTGTAGCGGAACAAATGGTATTGAATACCGCCAGTTCTTCCAGCTCGTACTGCTCCAAAGCTTGTACAGCTTTGGAAAAACGCTCCGGGTTTTCCGTAGTTTGAGCTACCAGGCATACTTTACATCCTTTTAACGCCGTCTCTTTTAATTCAGTAATCTCCTGAAAAGCAATGCCCTTATTGCCCGCCCATCCTAAAATGCCCTGCACCTCCGGATGGTTACGGTTTCCCAGAATCAGTACAAGATAGCCGTTCTGGCTGTGTTCATGTGCGATTTTCTGTACTTTATTCACAAAGGGACAAGTACAATCATAAAGCTCAAGCCCCCGTTTCTCGGCTTCTTCATAAACAGAGGGGGCAACGCCATGGGTGCGGATCAACACAATTTTTTCGTCAATCTCTTCAAAGGAATCTTTGGCATAGATGCCTAAACTCTCCAGACGTTTTACCTCCTGCGGATTGTGAATCAGGGGACCAAGCGTGGCAATTGGTACATGCCCGCTTCTGACCAATTCCTCACCTTTTTGGATGGCCATTTTCACACCAAAACAGAAACCTGCATGGGGAGCTATCTGAAAGTTCACTTCATCAGCTCCTTCTTAAAATTAATCATTTACCATTCTATTATAACGGATAAACGCTGGAAGTGAAATAGTTATTTTGCAATCTTCGCAAAAAGTTTTTCTACAACTTCTTCCAAAGTCATATCACTTGTATCAATCCGCTCTGCATCCGTCGCCTGTACCAGCGGTGAAACAGCTCTTTTGGAATCTTTTTCATCCCGCAAAGCGATATCGTGTTTCATTTGCTCCAAGTCTACTGCAATTCCTTTTTGTTGCAGTTCTAAACAGCGCCGACGTGCTCTTTCTTCCAAGGATGCTGTCAAAAAAAATTTGTACCGGGCATCAGGTAATACTGTAGTCCCGATGTCCCGTCCATCCATCAGCACATTGCAATCGGCAGCAATTTTCTGCTGCTGCGCCACCATGGCTTCCCGCACAGAGGGCAGCATCGCCACCGCTGACACATTGGCTGAGATCTCTGTCGTCCGAATTGCCTCTGTGATATCCACTCCATTGCAATACAGGTGCTGCCCTTCAGGCTCCTCCTTAAACTCCAGTTGAATTTTTTCCAGCAATGCCTCCATGGCAGGAGCATCTTCCAATGGCACCTGCTCCTGCATGGCAAACCAGGTAACAGCCCGATACATTGCACCGGTATCCAGATAAATGCAGCCCAGCCGTTTCGCCAATGCCTTTGCCACCGAGCTTTTTCCCGCTCCGGCAGGACCGTCAATGGCAATCTGTAACGTCTCTTTCATAGTTGTTCCTCCATATTGGGCAGCTATCAGGATATGGTTCTGTGCGCCAGTCCCACTGCAACCTCATCCAAATGCAGCAGGCCCACGCCCAGAAATACTGCGATACTCAGATGATCCTGAAAACGGGCAATCCCCAATTTTCCACCTACATTCAGACCAATGGCTTTGTTTTGAATTTGTGATAAGGCTTCTCTGGTAGCTCCTGCAATGGCACCCTCTTCTGAATGGGTATCGCCGATAATGCCTTCCCGTTTTCCTGCCACAATGGCATGCTCTACGATCTTATTAATGGAAGCAAGATATTCGCCGCCAAAATCCACTGCTCCCACTTTAATGCCCTGAGCCAAAATTTTTCTTTTTTCCTGATTTTCTTCTTCCCGCGTTTCTGTCAGCGCAATGCGCAACGCAGTTCTGGCAATTTCTTTACTGCCGTAGGCCATAACTTCACCTCATTATTATATATTTCTTTTATTTTAATGCAGAATCATTATTTGTGCAAGCACTCCCCGCTAAATATCCTGTGGAAAAAGCAGCTTGCAGATTAAATCCGCCTGTCATCCCATCAATATCCAAAACTTCACCGACAAAATACAAATTTTGCACCAATCTGCTCTCCATAGTTTTTGGTGAAACTTCTTTTACACACACGCCGCCTGCGGTGACAATGGCCTCCTCCAAAGGACGCGCTTTTGTCAGCGTAAACCGAAAGTTTTTCAGCATCTCCACCATGCGCTGCCGCTCTTCCCGAGTAATCTGATGCAGTTCCTTTTCCCCGGAAATTCCACAGCATCGGATAAACACCGGTATCAGCTTGGCAGGCATCAAGGTATGTAAACTGTTTTTTAACTGCTTTTTATTTTGCTCCCCAATTTCCCGCAAAAACCGTGCATCCAATTTTTCTGCGCTCAATGCCGGTTTGAAATCGACTGCACCAATCAGAGGCTCTTTTTGTTTTTGCCAATAATCCACCGCTTTATAGCTGGTAGATAATACGATTGGTCCGGACACACCGAAATGGGTAAACAGCATTTCACCGAATTCCTGCGCCAGCTTTTTGCCCTGCTGATTCTCTATGGTAAATGTTACGTTTTTCAGACTCAATCCCTGCAACTCTTTTACCCATGGTTCTCTGCACTCCAGCGGAATCAGCGAGGGACGCAAAGGTATGATGGCATGGCCGGCTTTTTGGGCAAAACGATACCCATCTCCTGTGGAGCCGGTGCCGGGATAGGACGCGCCGCCGGTGGCCACAATGATATGCTCTGCGTACAATTTGCGTCCATTCAGCAGCTGTACGCCCACAGCTCTGCCATCCTCCACCAGAATCTCTTTTACCGTCGTATTCAGCCATAAATCCACATGCAGCTGCTGCAATTTTCGCCGCAAAGCATTCACAATATCTTTAGACTGGTCTGACACCGGAAACACTCTCTGCCCTCGCTCCACCTTCAGCGGTACGCCAGCCTCTTCAAAAAACGCCTGCACCTGCGTATTGGAAAATCGACTCAAGGCAGTATATAAAAATTTTCCGTTGTGCAAAAAACTGGCTATAATTTCCTCCCGCTCTTTGGCCGTCGTGACATTGCAGCGGCCTTTTCCGCTGATCAGCATTTTTTTGCCCAGACGGTCATTCTTCTCCAAAAGCGTCACTGTCGCACCCTGCTCCGCTGCCGTAATGGCTGCCATCATTCCGCTGGCGCCGCCACCGATAATCAATACCTGTTGTTCCATCATCTGCCCTCTCCATTTCCCCAAGCTTTCTTGCTTTATTTTGCGATCCTGCAAGTAAAATAAAAAATTTTATTTTTTTAGAAAAAACACCGTATAGAAATATGGTTTTGTCAAATACTATAGCCATTGAAACAAAGGAGGTCAAGATATGTTTTCTCGAAAGAAGAAATTTTTTGTGTTATCCGTTGCGTTACTTTGCGTTTCCTGCCTAGTCTTTACCGGCTGCAGCAATAAAAACAACAGCCAGCAAACGCCGCCAGCTACCAATAATCAGACTGACACAGAGCAAAATAACACTACCAACGAAAAAGACAAGACCAACATGCAAAACCAACAGGATAACGCCGCTGCCAACCCTACTGACCGTACCGTCGACAATAGCGATTTGAACCAAAGGGCAGAAAAAATCGCTGATGCCGTAGTGGAACAAGTGGCGCAGGTAAAAGACGCACGCACTGTCATCTCTGAAAAAATGGCTTATGTATCTGTAGCCATTGACGAAACGGCAGATACCGCAGAGTCCGCTACATTAAAAGAGGAAATCAGCCAGGTTGTGAAAAAGACAGACACGGAAATTGACACCGTGTACGTGATGGAAGATGCCGATACCTTCACTCGTATGAAAGAAATCGGGGAAGATATCGCCAACGGAAAACCCATCTCCGGCTTTGCAGAAGAATTGGAAAATCTTTTTGTACGCGTCACACCAACGAAAGAATAAGAAACTATCCCTCTCTTAAAACAGCCGGCTTAAAGTCGGCTGTTTTCCGTCATGTCAAATACATTGCGCTAAAAGCCATACGCATCATTTTTTATCTGCCACAAAACTATAAACCGGTGCACAACAAGAATCCTACTCAATATATTTACGTTTTTTGTCATCCTCTTTTGCTGCAACCTTGGGAATAAAACGGCTGGCGAACCGCAGTTTTCCCCGATATTTTATATAAAAATAGCCAATGGTAGAGAATACCACCGCACCGATAAAGTTTACCATCAAATCTTTCATGGTATCAATCAGCCCAATATCCAAATATCCATCTATCCCCAGAGGCTGTCCATTTACCGTAACCTCTGCAATATCAGCAATCATCACCGGTCGATTGCTGTTGGTAGGATCCAGCATGACAGAAGAAATGGTATGAATCACTGTATCTTTCTGCATATCCAGCATAAAAAACTGGTCCATAAAAAATTCAAAAAATTCCCACATCACACCGATGGTCATGGAAAAACAGAATGCCACAATACTCATATAGATAGGCGCCAATTTAAAACTGAACCGTTCTGTGCGATTCAGGATATCTACCATGGAAAATCCGATTGCTGCCGCCAAAAAGCCATTGAGCGTGTGCAGCATGGTGTCCCAGAAAGGAAATTCGAGATAAAACGCATGAATTTCACCCAAAATCTCCGCAGCAAAAATGAACAGTAAAATAATAACTTCCAACGTGTCAGGCAACTTGATATGATAGTTCATCTGAATAAAACTGGGCACCAAAAATAAAATCAATGTCAAAATGCACAAAAACACATTTTCATAGTTGCCATTAAAAAATTGGGCAATCATCACGATAATTACCAAAGTCCGCAAAATCAGATACAACCCAAATGCTGTTTTATTTTCGCGGCACTGTTTCTTTAGCGCCGCCCTTTTTTCTTTCCAATTTCCTTGTTTTCTTTTCATCTGCATCCCTGCTCCCCAACTGAGAAATCATTGCGCCCCATCCTTTATTCCTTCTCCATGGCAGCTGTTCTTCCCCTGCTCGTGCTATCCTTTTACTGTAATCCTCAAAGAATATCTCGTCCCCTTCTTTGTCAATCACTCCGCTGGGCAAACGGAACAGACTGTCTGTCGTAATGGACACCATGAAACCATTTATGGCGCCGCGATAGTCATCATACAAACCAAGGGCATCATAAAAAGCACGGTAATGTTCAAATACACTCCGTTTCATCTCATACACATTGCTGCTGTGCAGCTCTGTACTCACCAGACTGCCCTTGCGTTTTACATAATAATAGACCGGCTGCTGTAAAACATAGATTTGCTGTACGTGCTGCAGATAATGAAGATTAAAAATAAAATCCTCACACCAGGTAATATCCGGTTCACAGCGCAGTTTGTACAAGTCAATCAAATCGCGGCGATAGAGCTTGTTCCACATCACGCCATAATAAAAATTAGCGGGCGCTTTCATCAACATCTGCAGCGCAAAATCCTGCAGTGAAATTTTTTCTTCCGTACGAATATGACCATTCACAATCAGCATACGCCCTACCACGCGATAAAAAGGCGCAATGACAAGTTGACACTGCTCCTGTTCAGCTTTTTCCACCATCCGCTCTGTCGCAGTGGGAACCAGCCAGTCATCACTGTCGGCAAATTGAAGATAAATACCCTTGGCGCGCGCCATGCCAGCATTGCGGCTTTCTGATACACCACGATTGCATTGGTCAATTACCGAGACGCGGGAATCCTGCCGCGCATACCGTCGGCAAATCTGTAAACTGTCATCGGTACTGCCATCATTCACCAAAATCAACTCAATATTTTGATAGGTCTGCTGCAAAATGCTGTTGATGCAACGCTCCAGATAGGCAGATGCATTATAGACAGGCACAATCACACTCACCAATGGCTCGCATTCCATTCTGTTTTTCACCTTCTCCTGTAATTTCAATCACTTCTGTTTGATTTTTTCCATTTTGGCTCAAAAAAACCCTTTTATCCATGCGTTTTCTTTAAAATAAGCTTTTCTTCGCGGTAACGGTTTCGTTTATATCCCTTTCTGCCGGTGTCTTTTGAGAATGACGCATAAATTTACACCATCTTTCAGGTGCCTTTCTCTTGCGCAATAACTGACTTTTGATTACGATAAAATTATAGTAGAAGTCTCGTTTCCAACCAGTCCTTTTATACCAAATCTCATTGTGTCAGGAGGATTCCTATGTATACCTGGGAAGAAATCAATATTATGCTGCACCAATGCCGCCGCTGTTCACTGTGCCAAAGCCGCAAACAGCCTGTCATGGGACAAGGCAGTCACACTGCCCGCATTATGCTCGTCGCAGAAGCGCCCGGTGCACAGGAAGACCAGCAGGGGATTCCCTTTGTAGGTCCGGCAGGCCGTATCTTAGATGTCTTGCTGGCGTCAGCAGAACTAAAACGGCAGGATATCTATATCACCAATGTCATCAAATGCCATCCGCCAGCCAATCGGGATCCCCTGCCGGAAGAACAGCAAGCCTGCCTGCCTTTTTTGCGTTGCGAAACTGCACTGCTCAAGCCGCCCGTCATCGTTTGTTTGGGCCGTATCGCCGCCCAGCGACTGATTGATCCAAGATTTAAAATCACAACACAGCACGGTAGCTGGGTTTGCCGCAAGGGCTACTGGATGACTGCCATCTATCATCCCTCGGCCATCTTACGCGATCCCAGTAAATTAGAAGAAACCAAACAGGATTTTCAAGGGATTCTGACCAAACTGCAGGAAATTGATAACCGGCAATATCCCATCTAAGCACTTTATCATTTTGAATTACAGTCTATACGCCTATTTTCCAGTCAAAAAGAGAGAGCTGCGTCATCATCCGTTAGGAACTCCGCACAGCTCTCTCTTTTTGCGATCAGTTTATTCTTTTCTCTTATTCACACTGTAACGCAGTAATAGCAATCATATCCACTACATCCTGCACACTGCATCCACGGGACAAGTCATTCACCGGCTTCGCCATGCCCTGCAAAATGGGGCCAATGGCCGTTGCATTGGCAAAACGCTGCACCAGCTTATAACCAATATTGCCAGCCTGTAAATCGGGGAACACCAGTACATTTGCATGCCCTGCCACATCGCTGCCAGGCGCCTTTTTCGCCGCTACAGACGGTACAACAGCAGCATCCAGCTGCAATTCACCGTCCACTGCCAAATCCGGCTGCTTCTCTTTTACCAGTGCCAAAGCCTCTGTCACCTTGTCAACATTTTCATGCTTGGCAGAACCTTTTGTGGAGAAGGACAGCATGGCTACATTGGCCTCGCCCCCAATCAGGCTGCGCTTTGTCTCTGCACAGCTGATGGTGATGTCCGCCAATTGCTGGCTGTCAGGATTGGGATTTACCGCACAGTCGCCGAAAATGAAAACGCCATCGTCTCCATAGGAGTGATCCGGCACAATCATCACGAAAGCGCCTGACACCGTTTTAATTCCCGGTTTGGTTTTCACCGTCTGCAACGCAGCACGCAGTACATCGCCGGTAGTATTATCTGCACCGGCCAACATTCCGTCCGCCATACCTTGCATCAGCATCAAGTTACCAAAATATAAGGGGTTGCGCACAGTTTGTTCTGCCTTTTCCAATGTCATGCCTTTATGTTTGCGCAATTCGTAAAATAATTGGGCGAAAGCAGGCAAATGCTCGCTGCTGGCAATATCCACAATTGTCAGCCCGTCCAATGCCACGCCTTCTTCTGCTGCTACTTTGCGAATTGCCTCTTCCTCACCTAACAGGATAGGCTCTGCCAGCCCCTCTGCTGCGGCAATAGCGGCGCCCTTCAGTGTACGTACCTCTGTACCTTCCGGTAACACAATCCGCCGTTTGTTTGCCTTTGCTTTCTCTTTAAATCCTGCCAATAAATCCATACAACCGCCTCCCCACTGTTCTGATCCATACTCTATGGTATTAATTTCATCGTTTGCTCTATTTTAGTTTCCAAAAGCAGCTTCAATGGTTTCCTCTGCAATGGCCAATTCTTCATTGGTAGGCACAATCCACACCTGCACGCGAGACCCTTCTGCACTGATATTGACTTCTTTGCCCCGTACATTATTTTTCTCTGCATCAATGGCAATGCCCAGATAATCCATATCTGCGCAAATTTCTTCACGCACATCCGGACCATTTTCGCCAATTCCCGCTGTAAACACGATGGCATCCACGCCATTCATCGCTGCAATATAACTGCCGATATATTTCTTCACGCGATAAATAAAAATATCTCTGGCCAGCTTGGCATCCTGATTGCCTTGCGCAATGGCTTCATCCAGTTCGCGGAAATCGCTGGACACACCGGAAACCCCTAAAAGTCCCGATTCCTTATTCAGCATATGGTCCATACGCTCAGGATCAAAGCCCTCATGCTTCATCAGATACAGCACAGCGGTTGCATCAATATCCCCGCAGCGGGTACCCATAAGCAAGCCTTCATGAGGCGTAAAGCCCATAGAAGTATCTACCACCTTACCGTTTTTGATTGCAGAAATGCTGGAGCCATTACCCAAATGACAGGTAATGATTTTCAAATCCTCCACCGGTTTCCCCATCAATTCAGCCACCCGACGGGAAACATATTTGTGAGAGGTTCCATGCGCTCCGTAACGGCGAATTCTGTGCTTTCCTGCATATTCCTTCGGCAAGCCATATGTATACGCTACCGGACTCATCGTCTGATGGAAAGCCGTATCAAATACTACTACCTGCGGTTTGCCCGGCATAACCTTAGAGCAGGCATCAATTCCTTTCAAGTGAGCTGGGTTATGCAGTGGAGCCATAGCGCCGTATTCTTCAATTTTATTATATACCGCATCGTCCACCAGCACTGCCTTGCTGAAGGTATCGCCGCCCTGCACAATGCGATGGCCGATGGCATCAATTTCATCCAGAGATTTCAAACCGGCCTCTTTTGTTTCCAACAGACCATCCAGTACCAATTCCATAGCAACCTGATGGTCTGGAATTGCCATTTCCTTTTTATTTTTCAGCCCGCCGGCTTTGATGGTGAAAATACCGTCATGTAGACCGATTTTTTCTACCTGACCCTGTGCCATTACTGATTCATCGTCCATGTTCAGCAGCTGAAATTTCAACGAAGAACTGCCGCTGTTAATTACCAAAATAATCATTGCTTCGTTCATCCTCCATACATTCTTTTCCTTTTTAAACTTTAAACAGAAAACCTTTGTTTTCTATTTTTTTGTTGCTATAGTTTCTCTAAAAAATTTATATAGATAGCAACGATTTTATTATAACTTTTGTCAACCCCCTCTGCCAGCATTTTGTAGTTATTTTTCTTTTCATCCCTGCCTGTGTTGAATACAATTGGTGGCACAGATCTGTTTCGCTTCCCGTTTTTCCAATAGCTTACCACACGATGGGCTGAATTGTATATTTCATTTAGCTTATCCCCAAGGCTCTATCTGTGCCTTTCCTGTTTTCTGTGATTTTCCCTGCTGTTCTTTCTGCAATAAGTACCGCTTCTGATATTTTAAGCGTGCATAATCACTGATTTTTTTGCAGTAAAACACATTGGACGGTCCTCCGATGATGCCCACCAGCGGGAGCCCTTGAATAAACTTGATGCACAACATATCTGTTGCAAAACAATCTGCCGTTTTTCGCAGCTGCAAATCCAAATCATAGCCAATGGCCACATCGCTTGTGAAAAACCCAATCAGCTTATCCACCTGTTCATTGCAGGCCTCCCGTTCTTCCGCTGTAGCCAGAGCGCCCTCCAATAACTTCAAAATAAAATACTGTTCATCCTCTTTCCGGTAGTCATAGCCATAACTCAACGCGATTTCATAAACACTTTTCAACACAACGCCAATAAACACCGGAATATCCGGCAAGCCAATTCCCAACAAGCCTAAGCCCGTTCCCTCCAGGGCAGTAATCCCCAGATTACGCCAATTGCCGTGATTGGCCAGTTTATTCAGCGCCTTCAGCCCCTTTTTGGGACTCAATTGCTTAAAGGACTCGTCATAAACGCGGTGCGTCAATTCCAACTGCTCCCGATCATAGGTCTTTTCGATAATGGAATTGCCCTTTTCAAAGACAATCTTAAAACCTAAATAGAAGGCCTGCTGCAACTTTTCATATAAGCCGTCGGGAATTTTTTCCTCCACCTTATCGGTCAACGGCTTCAAAAGCCCTCCGCCATTTTTTTGCAGTAGCTTTTCTTCTTTTCTCTGTATTTTTTTCAGATTTTTCTCAATCGCCCGCTCCATTTTGTTGCCCCTTTCTGCATCGTTTCGCATCGCAACAATCTCTCTATAGCATAGTTCCAGAAAAACTGGAACTTCTCCTGCCTGTCACACGAATAGTTTTCACCATCTGTTCTCTAACTCGAAAAAATGTAAGCTATATTTTACTTAATTGCAACGAATAGAAATTCCCATAAAAAAAGAAAATGACCTGAAGCCTGTAAACGGTACCACCTCTCTGTTCGTTCGATTTTTCATCCAACCAACGCAGCTCCGTATAAAACACAGGCCTCAAGCCATTTTCCTTTTTAATTTTTCGATAAAAAGTATCATGCAAGGAGGGAACAAAATATTACATTTTCTCTCCGCAAATTCTATTCAATAATCTGATATACCGGTGCGCCTTCGCACTGTGCAGGCATTCTCACGCCCAGCAATGTCGCAATTGTTGGCGCCAAGTCCACTTCACGAATGACACGTTCCGTATATCCCGGTTTAATGCCTTCTCCAGCAGCAATGAAAATGGGAGATACAGAAGTATTCGCTACACCCAGGTGGGTACTCAGAGAATCTCCATGCACACGATGGAAACCTTCCTCTAACCAGTATACAATATCACCAAATTCCGGACCGGACGCACCTAACAGCAGAGCATCCTTGTTGCGCAGTGCCAATGCAATAATTCTGCGGCCAGAATTAGGATCCCGATAGTTATACAGCGCGTCAATAATTTCTTCTTCTACTTTATAGCGGTCCTCCGGTTCTACGATGCCATAGGGATCTCTTCCCTTGAGATTCAGATAAATATGGCAAGTTCTAACCGCAATCGCTTTTGTGTGACTCCAGTCAATTTCTTTTAGATTGTTACCATTTTCATCTTTCTTCAGAGCAGTGAAGCCCAGTTCATTCATAATTTTAGCATTTACACCGTAAGGATCGCCCATCAGTACCGCTTCCTCTTCCGAGTCCACAATCAAACCATGATCTGATGTGATAATAATGGTCCAGCCTTTATCCAGCCATGGTAAGAATTTAGCCAAATAACGGTCTGTCTGACGGTAAACCTCCGCCATATATTCTCTATTTTGCTCTACATCCTCCGCTTTTGTGTGTTTATTAACTTCACAATGGGGCCAGATATTGTGGCCCATGCCATCTACATTGTGTAAATGCGTGAAAATCACATCATAGCGATCTTCTTCCATCAAATAATTCAGACTATTTGCCTGCCAGTCATTGTAACGTTCCCATGTAGGCAGCATCAATGCGCCCGTAAAAAATGGAACAATACCACCTAAACTGGAAGCTGTCATAAAGTAACCAACATTTTCAATAATATCTTTATACAAAGATTTGGGATGCCATACCACATCATTATCGCATTCAAAGGCACGACCTGCCCAGAAATTCAAGGAACTGCCCTCTTCGTTGATATAAACAAACTTATATGGTCTGAAACATTTAATTCGTTCGCCGTCTTCTTTGACAATATCGTCTACAACTGGATCAGATAATTCCCCATTTTTCAGGGTCACCATTGGTTTCTCATCTTTTTTATTTTTATACATCTCTACATAATAGTTTCCTTCGACATCCTGCAACAGCAAACATGGGCGATGTAGATATCCCTTAGAGAGCAGCACAGTAAATTCCAGTGCACCTTCTGGTGCGTTTGCCCAGCCCTGAGCCGGCTTCAGTGGAGAATTGACAGCGTCATAAGGCATTAACTCCAGAGAATATTCTCCATCCTCCAATTCCAACATGACATTAGTAATGCTGGCAGTGGCATCCTCACAGCTGCTTTTTGCTACTTCTGCTCCAGTGCTTGCCTCTTTTACGTCTACGTCAGAAATGAGACAGCCTGCTCCAATATTTGCATGACCGCCGGATGGGATGAATTTCAATTCATCCACTCGCTTGTCCGCGATGATCAATACTTCATCCTCTCTCAAAGCCACACCAAAATTGATAAAACCAGGCTGTGTCCCATCGACTACATGCAGGTTTGGGCTGTCAGAGGTTGGCGGCCAGCTGGATCCCGGCCAATGCCATACCAATGTGCGCAATCCTGCTTCCGCGGTGGCATTCCAAACTGCTTCGGCTTTGCACATCGTGGAATCCAATGAATAAATCAATTTACTTTTATCAACTGGATCACTGTTCCAGAAACAGGTAATTCCATGGGTAGCAGGATACGCCCCTGTTGCCATTGTGGTCCACATTGGAGGTGTAATGGTCGGTACTGCACCTAACATTACCAAATCCTCACGACAAGCTCCACGCTTTACATATTCTTTAATTGCAGGTAATTGCGCTTATTTTTCGCACATCCTACAACGGAAACTATGTCGGCAAATTATTTGATGATTTGTTGTTCGAGCCGCTATTTCAAGGAAAACATGTGGTTATGGCCAGCCCAGAATACGACTTTACAAAGTTCAGCTCTACAACCTTAAAAAAGATTGTCAAGTATCCTCTGTGTGATTACCTTTCCCATAAAACCTTTGATTGGGGAAATCATTTCCTCACCGATATCTGTAATCTGGATGCCGTTAAAACGACAGAATCCAATTTTAGTCTTTTCAAAGAAAAACTGCTGCAAGGTCTCGCTGTTTCTATTTCGGTGCAATTTGAAGTAGAAGATTATCCACTTAACTATGTAGAGGGATTAAAAATTGTTCCTTTACGGGAAAATGCCATCATACACTTCGGAATTCTAAAAAAGAAAGGCACCGTTTTCTCAAAAAATACAGCGTATTTCCTGACAGAGCTGCGCAATTTTACCGATGATTTGATTATCAAAAAACAAAGAGGATAGCTGCACTCCCAATAAAACACGGGACGCTATCCTCTTACTCCATGAAGGACTGCCGCTACTTCAATTGCCACATGCAGCAGTACATCTGAAAATATTCTTTTTCTGCATCTGTGCCTGTCTGCTCCACTTCTCTCAGCAATTCTTGATGCATTTCCGCCGGAATGGCCGCAGTTGTTTGATTAATCCTTTCAATGTAGTGCCAGTATTCTTCATCCATCCACTGTGCTACTTGCTGTTTAAACGATACTTTCACCGCGCGCAAATCAGGCTGTTGCGTATAGTAATAGGTCTTCTGCACAATGGGCGTTGTCAAAATTCCCTGACCCATCAACGTTTCCCGCTTTTTATATACATCGCTTTCCTGGGCATTCACATAATAGCAGAGCTTCTGCTGCCCATTATAATAAGCCAAGCCAAAAAACGTGCGCTGGAAATTTTTCTTTATGACAACGTCGTCTTCCATCTGGCTGTACAGATAATTCACCCATCGGCGAAGCTCCTGATATGTCGCCCATTTCAATTTTTTTTGCTGATAAGCGTATATCATCAAGCCCTCAACCAGCTGTATCGTCTCTCTGTCAAAGCAGCCAATCATCTTCTGCTGCAATTCATAAAATATATCCGCCGCTCCGTCATGATTCTCACAGGCGGCAAGTTCTGTCAGCTTCTGCAAAAATTCCTGAGAATACATGCCCTGCATTTTTTTCGCCAACTGAATTTTCGTTTGAAGGAGATAGCTATCCTGCATGCCCGAGGGGACCAAAACACGATTCAAAAGACTCACAACCGGACCGGGCTGAATTCCTCGTTCCAGACAGCGCTCACGGAAACGGTATATATCCAATACTTGCGTACTAACACGGTACATTTTCTTGCCATATTCCATATAGCAACAGCCGTAAACAATAAACTCCTCCTCAAATTTACCCAGTGCCGCCATTTCCGCAATATCCATACTACATTTCAAATCTCGAATTGCAACCATTTTAGTCCCTCCCTTCCTTCACCCGTAAATCCAGACGACCATCCTCCAAGGTGCGTATCACGACATCTGTGCCCAAATCGCGGCTCAGCCGCTCACTGGTCATCACTTCTGTTAACTTGCCCCAGTCTATAATTTTTCCCTGCTGCAAAATAATGCATTGTTCAAACAGCGATAAAATTTCTTCTGGATAGTGCGTTACATAAATCATCGTCATATTTCCGCCTTCAGCCAAACGAGAAATTTTCCGCAAAAGCTGTTCCCGTGCCAGCACATCCAAACCTGTGCCCGGCTCGTCCAAGACTAAAATTTCTGGAGAAGAAATCAGTGCTCTGGCAATCAAAACATTTTGCCGCTCGCCCTTCGATAACATGGAAAATGGCAAATCAAATTTTTTATCCAGATTCCATTCTCTTAAAAGCTTCTTTGCCCTAATATAATCGTCTGGCTGTACTGTGCTATCGATGCCCAATGTGCCACATAAACCAGACAGTACAATAGTCAATGCAGATTCTTTTGTATAATACTTATCAAAATAGGAACTACTCACCCAACCGATTTTTTTACGAATGGGCAAAATATTTTCATCGCTGTAAGCCTGTCCAAATACCTCCAATGTTCCCTCTGTCGGCATTTTATAGCCTGCAATAATACTCAGCAATGTTGTTTTTCCGCTGCCATTCAGACCAAAGACAACCCAGTTTTCGCCCGGCTGTACCTCCCAGGTAATATTGCGCAATAAATATCTGTTCCCCGACTGACAGTTCAAATTTTCTACACGAATGATGGGCTCCATTTTTTCACCGCCTATTCTTCTGCCGTAAACTGATTTAGTTCTTCATCTGAGATGGTCATGCTTTGGCCCTGTAGTTCCTCTTTCATATTCACTGGCACCTTAAAACCATCTTGGTCCTGAAATCCCAACTGTTGGTTTTGCCATGTCAAAATGTCACAAATCTTGGCAATGGTCATTTGTTTTGTCTGCGCATTATCATCCAAATAGGTATACCAGTTAAAATCAAAATGTTCCACAAAATACTTGGCACTCAAATAGACCTCGGGCTCTGCACCATATTCAATCCGCCCACATTTTGTACAGAAAATTTCTATCCGTGAATCCTCAAAATGACTGAACGTAATTCGCTTTAGTTCCAATGGACTGCCGCAATACCGACAGCAGCAACGCTTTACTCTGCCTGTCAGTTCTTGCAATCGGCTCGATGTATTAAACTGACTAATCATAATATCTGCCTCCTCAAAAAATTGCCCAACCAAGCATTATTGCCTGATCGAGCAATTTCAATTCTTTCCCGTTACTACGTTTCATAACGCCGATGATTTTATATTACATACTGTTTTTATTAAAAGAAAATATTGCTCAAAGGAATTCCCAGTACTAAGAATACAATCACCATACCGATGCAGGCCAGACCGCCATATTTGTAAATATCCTTTGCATGCACCCAATCGCTGAACCCAAACAGCAGCGAAGCAAAGGGAGAGGCAGCCGGCGTCAGATAAGCAATGTGAATGCTGACTAACATCATGGCAATTAACGGCATGGGATTGAAACCCATACTCATAGCAAAACTATAAATGACTGGAGTAAACATCAAACCTACTGTTGTATTTGCCATAATGTTTGTTAAAACTACAGATATTATTACAATCACAACACACATGAAGATAGTTCCCCTTCCTGCAAATACAGGGCTTAGTATTGCCAGAATTGACTGTGCAACACCAGTATCTGATGTCATCATAATTGTTGAAATTGCCAATAATGCACCGGATAAGATAATTGTATCCCATACAACACCATGTTTTCCCGCACTAGGAATATCCATAATAACTTCTCCATCTACTTTTGTAATCGCCATAAGTGCTAAAATCAACACAATCGGCAACGTCATGCCGAAACTAGCTAAATACTGTCCTGCTGCGCTCTGTGCCGGTGTAAAACCGATTCCGCAATACACAACTAATACCAGAACCATATACATAAGGGTAACTTTCTGTTTTTTATTCAACTTTAAATACGATTTGTCAATTACAGAGTCATCAATATTGGACAGTGCTCCCACATCTACTCTGAAAGCATACTTGCACAAGAGAATATATCCTGCAATGACAATCATCCACATCACAAAGCTAAATGTGGCATAAATGCCGAAATTCAAATAAAAAGCTCCTTCAGAAATCTGTTTAATCATACTATTTATAAACAACGGGTTTCCGCGAAATAACCAGGTAGAAGAACTGGCTAACCCGCCAATACAAATTCCGATAAACATCAAGGTTGGATATTTTGTAAATGGCTTCATATCATACATCTTACATACAGATATCAAAATTCCCCAAAATACAATCATTGCCGGAAAACTGGAACCAAATGCACCAGTAAACATCGTTCCGATAATCATAATATAGGAAAATAACCACGGACGGCCTTTTACAAAATTTCTGCTCATTAACCAGTAGCGAGAAACTCTGTAATTTTATTCTGCTCCATAACCGCAACAAAGATGAAGAAAAACAGCATCAGCATCACAGAATCGCTGCCGATTCCTGTGGCCAAAATTGTGCCCACGGGGGCCACGCCCAACGCTGCCAGCGCCACCATACTCAATAAGCAGGGCCAGGCAGGCGCACAAAACGTAACGCCATAGATTGTCCCAGCTAAAACACCTATAATTTTCATGCCTGTTACCGTTAATTGGGAAACGGGCGGGATAAATCCAATGCCAAACATTAATAACACTGTAATGAGAATGTGAATCTGTTTTGGAAATTGCGCCGTTTTTTCTGACATAAAGACAACTCCTTTTCTTATAGAAGCTAGAATTATTCTTAAAAAATATACTTTTTTATACAGAAAAAACGACTGGGAAAAGTTGTTTATGTAATTATATTCAAAAATCAATATACCATATTTAGCGCAAGCAGTTGTATTCTTAAAATGTATGGTTTTTCGGATAATTTCACTCTATGCGATATTTGTTTTTTATTTGGAAATGAATAGATTTTTTACGTAATTGCGTATTGTATCCGGTAGCTATAGAAGCGCCTCCCTATAGCTACCGGAACAATACTTTTCATTTTAGTGCTTCAAACAGTTTGCTAAATATTTAATGTCCATCTTATTTTTCGTCAAAAATCTGATACATTGGCGCGCCTTCACACTGCGCAGGCATTCTTACGCCCAATAATGTCGCAATTGTCGGCGCGACATCTACCTGGCGCAGTACACGTGTTGTTTTGCAGCCTTCTTTTATGCCGGGACCTGCTGCCACAAAGATTGGCGATACAGAAGTATGATGACCACCGTGGTCCATTCTTGTACTCAAGGCTTCCCCATGAACTCTATGGAAGCCATCCTCTGGGAAGAACACAATGTCGCCCCAGCCTTCCTGACCGCAGCCCATCACAAGCGCATCTCTGTTTCTCAAGGCCAGCGCAATTACCCGTCTGCCGGTTTTTGGATCTCTGTAATTGTACAATGCATCAATAATTTCTTCTTCCACCTGATACTGATCCTCCGGCTCTACAATCCCCTGCGGATCTCTTCCTTTCAGGTTCAGGAAAATGTGATTTGTGCCTGTTGCGATTGCTTTCGTCCTGCTCCAGTCAATCTCCTTCAGTACATCGCCATTTTCATCCTGCTTTAATACAGTCAGTCCGATATCACTCATAATCTTTGCGTTTACCCCAAAGGCGTCGCCGATCAAAGCCGGTCCCTCTTCATTGGTATCGCAAATCAAACCATGGTCGGACGTTACAATAATGGTCCAGCCTTCATCCAGATAGCCTAAGAATTGCGCCAGATAACGGTCAGTCTGACGATATGTTTCCGCCATCAATTCGTGATTCTTTTCTACATCCTCCGGATTAGTATGATTGTTTTTGTGCCCGTGGGGCCAGATATTATGACCGATTCCATCCACATTGTGCAGGTGGGAGAAGATGACGTCAAATTTTTCTTCATCCATAAAATATTTCAGGCAAGCGGCCTGCCAGTTGTTGTAGATTTCCCACGTCGGCAGCATCAGATGTTCGCTGTAATAGGTATTTTTCCCACCCAGACCGCTGGTAAAGCTCCAATAACCAACATTGTCCGTCACTTCTTTGTGCAGGGATTTGGGATGCCATGCGGCATCGTCCGTAATATCATTGGCACGGTTGATCCAAATACTAATTGTGCTGAAATCCTCATTATGATATACAAAGCTTATACTCCGCGCACAGGTGATTTTGCTTCCATCCTCTTTTACGACCTCGTCCAGATAAAATGGAGAAAACTCATGATACTTCGCAACCGCCAGTGGATTTTCCTCTTTTTTGCTTCTATACAAGGCCACCGTGTCATATTCCCCTGCCTCATTCTTTAAGAGCAGACACGGTCTGCGCACCAGACCGTTGCACATGGTTGCGATAAATTCTTTTGCGTCCGCCGGTGCATTTACCCATCCGCTGGCATCTTTTAAAGTAGATTTCGCAGCATTATATGGCATATTCTCAATTGAAAATTCCCCATCTTCTAAGGTCAACATAATATTTTCCACACTGGCACCTGCATTTTGACATGCATCTCCAGCAGCTTTTGATCCAGCAGATTCTTCTTTAATATCTACATCAGATAAAATACAGCCGGCACCAGTATTATTGTGTCCTGCTTTTGGCATGAACTTTATCGTATCTACCTGAGTAGAGGCTGTGACCAATACTTCATCATCACGCATACCAGTCCCAAATCCTATAAAACCAGGCTGAACGCCATCTACAACAGCCAGATTTGGGCTGTCACTGGTTGGAGGCCAGCTGGAACCCGGCCAGTGCCATACCAACGTTTTGTACCCAGCTTCTGCAATCCCATTCCATACCTGTTCTGCTTTGCAAACGGTGGAGTCCAACGCATATACCAATTTGCTGTGGTCTGTCGGATCAATATTCCAAAAGCCTGTAATTCCATGGGTGGACGCATACGCGCCGGTAGATAAGGTTGTCCACATAGGCGGCGTGATGGTAGGCATTCCACCCAGCAATCTCAAATCTTCACGGCACGCACCCCGTTCAACCAATTCTTTCATTGCCGGCATTTCGCCCTTATCCATCAAATATTTGGTGAGCCTTGGGTCCATACCGTCAATTCCCAGTACAACTAGTTTTTTTGTCAACATGATAGCCACTCCTTCTTGTAACAAAATTTTTTGTTTACTTCCAATGAGTTTATGTTATACTATATCTATCACTTTGAGAATCAAGTAATTTTCCAACATTTTTTTGAACCTGTAAATAACTTTTACACCATAGCATGCAGGAGGTGCCTTCTTTCATGGATACGGAACAGTTGCGCTATTTAATTGAAGTCAGCAAAAATACCTCTATCACCTTAGCCAGTGAAAAGCTGTTTATCACGCCACAGGCTATCAGCATTTCCCTGAAAAAGCTGGAGGATGAACTGGGATTTCCTCTGCTTAATCGCTCCTGCAAAGGCGTTTCCTTAACGGAGGACGGCCTCTGGCTGATAAATCTGGCGGAAAAATTTTTATCTGAAATAGACTCCCGGAAACATACCTGTCATGCCACTCTGAGCGCAAAGCAAAACAATACGCTCCTGCGCAAGGGTACACTAAATATCGTCACCAATATTCTAGGCAATAACAATCCCATTTTAGCGCAACTAATTTGCGTGCAGTATCGCGAACAGCCTCATTTAAAAATAAATCTGAGCGAGGTTTCCAAGGAAGATTTATTTGCTAAACTCAGCAATGGAGAAAATGAGCTTGGATTTGTTTACCGTACAAAAAGGAACCATGAGTTTGTCGGTGAATTACCGCCTGATCTGGTTTTTGAGCCGCTTTTTTATGGAAGGCTTGTGGTCATGGCCAATGAAAGCTATGATTTTATCAAATACGACAGCACTTCTCTGAAGAAAATTGTCAAATATCCTGTTTGTTCCTACCATAAACAAAATTATTTCAACGACCTGGGCCATCTCATTACGGATATTTGCAAATTAGATTTTAATGAAACGATAGAAAATAATTACGACGTCTTTTGTGAAAAAATAAAAAATGGCATCGCCATTGCCATTGTCGTACAATTTGAAATTTTTGAACATCCTATAAATTATATTGAAAATATTCCTATTGTACCGCTTCGCGATAATATACAGATTATTTTTGGCATGGTAAAAAAGAAAGAGCAGCCACTTTCCGAAAATGCCGATTTTTTCATGACAGAATTACGCAATCTAATCGCACAATTACGTTGAGGCATATCCTTGTGACAACACCTTTTTTAAAATTTTAAGAAAAATTTTAAAAAAGGTGTTGACAAGTCTCTTCCTTTTTCTTATAATATTCTAAGTAATCTACTTGCCGGTGTGGCGGAATTGGCAGACGCACGGGACTCAAAATCCCGCGGTAGCGATACCGTATCGGTTCGACCCCGATCACCGGCACTTGAAGAACCATCGTTGAAAGCAATGATGGTTCTTTTTTGTTATGTGATGATACAATACATAACAAGCCCCCTGTGCATCATTGTTACAGGGGGCTTGATTTCGTTATTTAATTCATCTAATTATTTTTATGTGCCCCAATCGGGCAAAGCTTTCACCAAGTGCAGCAGATCTTTTCTGGCGCCTTTCAATCCAGCAAAATTTGCTGATGATTCTATCATGGCACAGCGCCTACGTTAAGCATTTTTTACACAACGATAAAAACGGCACAAAAAAAACGCACCCATAGGAGGTGCGTCACGACAGAAAAAGACGGGACTCGAACCCATACCTCAGGTGCCACAACCTGTGTGATTCCATTTCACCACATTTTCTTTTCGGATTGATTATATTATAACAAGTATTTAGTCTATGGGCAAGCACTTTTGAAAAAAATTTCTCTCCAGATGGTATAAAAATTTGGAAAAATTCGATTTTTGTATTTTATATCAATATTTTTCCCACAAATGACGACCGTAGTCCTCTCCAAATCACCTTTTTTGACTTTGACCTGCACTTTTCTATTTTAATTTCGTATTTCAATGGGGTCACAATTTCCCATAAAAATCCTCGCAAAAAACTGGATTTTTTTATTTTTCAATTGAATGTTATCACAAAATCTCCTATAATAAAAGGTACTGTTAGGATAAAGATATTTTGAAAAAGAGGAAGGTTCGTAGTTATGAAATTAGGAATTGTCGGTCTACCAAATGTGGGAAAAAGCACGCTGTTCAACGCCTTGACCAAAGCGGGAGCCGAATCAGCCAACTATCCATTCTGCACAATTGACCCCAATGTGGGAGTGGTAGCCGTCCCTGACGCACGCTTATTTTGGCTTGCTGATTTATATCACACAGAGAAGGTTGTTCCTGCTGTAATCGAATTTGTGGATATTGCCGGATTAGTACGGGGCGCCAGCAAGGGAGAAGGATTGGGCAATCAGTTTTTAGCACACATTCGCGAGGTAGACGCAATTGTACATGTAGTACGTTGTTTTGATGACAGCAATGTCATTCACGTGGAAGGTTCCGTCGATCCTATCCGTGATATTGAAACGATTAACCTGGAGTTAATTTTCTCCGATCTGGAAGTGTTGGAACGCCGCCTGCTGAAAGCACAAAAAGGTCAAAAGAGTGGCGATAAGGCGTTGATTGCCGAAGCGAAATTACTGGAACGCTTAAAAGCCCATTTAGAGGACGGACAGGTTGCCCGCCGTTTTACCCCAGATAATGAAGAGGAAACGGCAATCTTAAAGGAAATGAATCTTTTAACCTATAAGCCTGTACTCTATGCCGCAAACGTAAAAGAGGATGAGTTGGCCGACGGCAATGCCTATGTAGAGCAGGTAAAAGCTTTTGCCAGCGAAGAAAATTCTGAAGTATTTATCGTTTGCGCACAGATTGAGCAAGAGATTGCCGAACTGGACGAAGAAGAAAAGCAAATGTTTTTGGAAGAGCTGGGCATCAACCAATCTGGTCTGGACCGCATCATCGCTGCCAGCTATAAACTTCTCGGTCTGCTCAGTTATCTCACTGCCGGACCGAAAGAGGTAAAAGCCTGGACCATCACCAAAGGCACTAAGGCGCCTGGAGCAGCCGGTAAAATTCACTCTGATTTTGAGAGAGGCTTTATTCGCGCCGAAGTAGTTTCATATCAGGATTTGTACCAATGCGGCACTTATAATGCTGCCAAAGAAAAAGGGCTTGTGCGCATTGAGGGAAAAGATTATGTGGTACAAGACGGCGATATTATGTTGTTCCGCTTCAATGTGTGAGTAACAAATCTGACATATGTAGCATAAGCTCGCTTAAAACCAGACATCTCTGTGGAAATATTATCCATAGAGGTGTCTTTTCTTTTGCGTAAAAAACAGCGTACCGCTCAATGCGGTACGCTGTGAATAAACAACGAAAGAACTATGATTAGTTCTGGGTTGCCAGATAATGATACATTTCATCTAACATTTCGTCAGTGATATATACTGGGTTATTGCGCAGGTTTGGATGAACACTGATGCGAACCAGATCAGCAATCTGTTCTTCGTTCAGATTCAAATCTTTCAAGCCATTGCGCAGACCTAATCTTGCTTTCAGAGCATGGATTTCGTCAGCCATTACGTTCATGTCACGGAAACCAAGTTTCTGAGCAAAATCATTCATACGTGGTCCAACTTCTGGATCGTTTGCGTTGATGTGTGCAAAGTAGTCCAGAGTAATACCGCAAGCTTCACCATGTGGAATGCCATGGATATTGGTCAACGGGAAGGAGCATGCATGAGAACCTGTGGTCAGAGGAATGGTGAATGCCAAACCAGCCATTACAGATGCTTCGCACATTTTTTCTCTTGCTTCTACATCCTGTGGGTCTTTATAAGCCCGTTCCAGATATTTGAATACCAAATCACAAGCATGCAATGCAACTGCATCACAGATTGGCTGATGATTTTTGCTCCAGAAACCTTCTACAGCATGGCACAGTACGTCAATCCCGCAGCCTGCAGTTACTTTTGGTGGGCAGCTGTAGGTCAATTCTGGGTCGATTACTGCCAGTGTTGGATAGAAGTTCAAGCAGTTGATTGGAGCTTTTTTGCCGATTGCATGGTTGGTTACTACAGATACTTTTGTTACTTCAGAACCGGTACCAGCAGTGGTTGGAACTGCGATCAAAGGCAGATGTTCTTTTGGTAACTGTTTGCCTGTGCCATGATATTCAGCAATGGATTCATTGGTCATGCATACGCTTGCAGCAGCTTTTGCAGCATCCAGAGCACTGCCGCCGCCCAAAGCTACAACAAAACCGTGTTTATTTTTTCTGATTAACTCAGCGCAAGCATCAATTTCAGTTACGTCTGGGTTTGGAGAAACATCACCAAAAGCAGCAGTCAAAGCGCCTTTACTGCCATCAACGATTTTCTGAGCCAAACCATTGGTCATGAAAAATTTATCTGCTACTAACAGACCATTTGCAATGCCCAGTTCCTGAGCGATTTCATCAATTTTGTTGATTAAGCCAGCGCCAAATCTGATTTCTACTGGCTGAATGTAATTCCAGGATGCCATGATTAAAAATCCACCTTTCAAGAATCAAAAGTAATAGTTTATTGATTGTTAATGATTTTACATTTAGTAAAACAGGCCATCTACTCTTATGTAAATAGACAGCCTGTCAAAATTTCATATTTCCAGCTCAAACACAGCTCGTTTTCTCACAAAGTGAAACTATTTCACAATAGCTACAGCTGTAGTATAGTCTGGGTTCTTTTCTACAGTTGCTAACTGTTCGTCGATCCAAGTCAGAACTGCATCAATTTTTGGTAATACTTCATCCAATTCTTCTTTGGTGATGGTCAATGGTGGGCAAATGGACATTGTGTTTTCACGACCATACAGATGAATGTTGTATTCGTTTTCCAATTTTGCAATAGCCTGAGTTTTGATTGCATTTGGTTTACCATAGTAATCTAATGGTTCACGAGTTGCTTTGTCTTTTACCAATTCAAATGCTGTGAACAGACCGATATGACGAGCCTCGCCAACGCAAGCATGTTTTTCTACCATTTCGTCTTCCCATTTAGCCAGGTAAGCGCCAACTTCGTTTACATGATCGCAAACATTGTGTTCCAGATAGTAGTCAACTGCTGCATTACCAGCTGCGCAAGCCAGTGTATGACCACTGTAGGTCAAGCCGCACTGCAGTACATGTTCTTCAAAGTATTTGCTGATTTCTTTGCTCATAACTACGCCGCCCAGTGGAACATAACCGCAGGTAACGCCTTTTGCGAAAGTAATGATATCTGGAACGATATCAAAGTTCTGCCAGCAGAACATTTTACCGGTACGACCAAAACCAGCCATAACTTCATCGCAAATCATCAGGATGCCATATTTGTCGCACAAAGCGCGTACGCCTTCCATGTAACCTTTTGGCGGAATCAGAACGCCGTTAGCACCAGTGATGGATTCCATCATGATTGCTGCAACATGATCGGTACCTTCATAGTGTAACTGTTCTTCTAACAGGTGCAGATAATATTTGGTAGCTTTTTCTTCATCAGCTACATCCCAACCATCATGATAGGTGTATGGGTCGATAAATTTTACGAAACCATTGGCACCGCCAACTTCAGCTGCGAAACGTCTCCAGTCACCGGAAGCATTGGAAGCACCCAATGTAGCGCCGTGATAGCTTCTGTAACGGTTGAAAATTTTGGTACGGCCTGTGAAATTACGAGCGATTTTGATAGCATTTTCGTTAGCATCTGCACCAGCGTTGGTGAACAGAACTCTCTGGAAATGATCAGCACCAGCAATGTCAACGATCTTTTTAGCCAGTGTGGATTTTGCTTCTGTTGCATAGCAAGGAGCAGCAAAGCATAATTTATCAGCCTGTGCTTTAATTGCATTTACGATTTCTGGCAGGCTATGACCTAAGTTTGCACAAACCAGCAAGGAGGACATATCTGTAATTTTATTTCCGTCGTAATCATACAGATAAACGCCTTCGCCTCTTTCAATTGCTCTTGCTGCACCGCCGGATTTGGACCAAGACTGTGCGATGTACTGTGCATGCATCTGAGAAATTTCTTTTCCTGTTAATGCCATGGTAATTACCATCCTTTCAGATATATAAAGTTATTTTTAAAAAGAAACCACACCCTAACAGTGGCGTTTCTTTTTCGAAACCTATAAATATAATATATCATATCTAAAAAAATTCAATATCTATAAGCATAACTTTTTCTGTGCTATCGCACACAGGAATAAATACACAATTCATATTTCAATTTATACTACGTATTGTCTCTTTTTGACATACCATATCATCACATGATTCGCTTCAGCATAAAGGCAATACTGTACAGTAAACGAGTATCTAATTCTGAAAGATCACAATTTAACATTTCTTCTATCTTGTTAATTTTGTAGTTGATGGTATTCCGATGTACAAACATCGCTTCTGCTGTTTCTTTTACACTGCCACTATGCTCCAGATAGCACTGTAAAACTTCACAATAATTTGTCTGGTTCAGCTTATCATATTCAACCAATTTCTGGATTGTTTCCGCATAATACTCATTTATCACATCTTCATTTTCAATATCCATCAGTAATGTGTAAATTCCTAAATCCTGATAAGCTACCACGCCTTTGTCATTCTGTGTATTTTTCTGCAATTTTAATACCTGGCAAGCCTGCCGATAGGATTTCCCAATATTCTGTGCATTCGGCGTGGCACGGCCAATGCCTATATAGCACTGTTCTTTCTGAAAGTTGCAACGTTTCAGCATATCTGTCACGGTCTTTTTCACCATAGTCTCTGCATATCCGGCAAATAACAGCACAATATTGCCGCCTAATTCAAACACAAAAGTTTTTTTGCGAGAAAAAATCATATAATTTTCCATATTTTTCAGATAACGCTGCAATTTTTCTTCGGAAACCTTTTCTCCATTTTCTATAATTTCCACAACAGTGATACAATACGTCCATGTAGGTAAAAAGTTGTTACGCTCCAATTGTGGCACATAAAGCTCTTCTTGATTGCTGAAAAAAATAGCATTTTTTACAGCGCTGGACAATTCCAGATTATATTTATCCGATTCAGTAATGATATAGCAAATTGAGCGCATAATCTCTGCCATATGTACCCGCCATGGCACCGTAAACAGCGGAAAACCTTCCTTATTGCAATAATCGATTACATCTTTTGGTACTTCTTTTATAAACGGCCCAATATTAATTACCATCCCGCTGGCCTTATGCTCATTGTTGGCTTTGACAAGATCTAATAAAGTCTCATCCCTGTTCAGCCCTACGCCCGTTGTAAATGCAATTTCCTGTCCGTCTAAAAACGAGGAGATTGCATTGCTCTCTACCATATGCAGCCAACGTACCACATTGCCCATTCCCCGTTCACCTGCTACCAAGGTAACGTCTTGATTTTTTATACTTTCATACAAATCAGATAATAAAACCGCCATAACTACTCACCCAACCTTCCTACATCTCATGCTGTTCTATCTTATTTTAGCGATTTCTTTTCCCCATTGCAAGTTTTTTGTGCTGGCCTCTTACTGCATAAAAGCTAAGAGTTAAAGTTTCATCCTTCAGGCACAACGAATTCATGCAATACACCTCTGTGATGCAGTGAGGTCGGCTATAGTCCCACTTTATAATTCTTCCATATTTGATAACCGATAAAGCTGGAAAAAATCCCAATACCACCGCATACGCACCAGAAAATCATAGTCATATCCCATCCAAAAGCTTCAGAAAATGCTCCTGTGGCAAACATAGAAGTGGCAATGCCCAAGTTGACAAAGGCATTCAAAATGCCTGAAACCGATGAACTCCGCCCTTTTTTTGCAAAGTATCCCGGTACAACGCCTACATATACAGTATTTACCGCCATCATAATCGTTGTGGCCACAGAGAAAAATACAAACATCGGTATTAAACCAATGAAAGATGTCAGATACAATACAACCAAAGCAATAGTCCCTGCGATAAACAGAAAAATGGAACAACGCACTTCATCGCCAATCACCTTGCGAACCGCCGCCGCAATGCTGATGCCAATAATATTAAACATAGGAATTAACGCCGTACTTACAATGGCTAATGTCGTGCCTACTGCAAATTTTTCGCCCATCAAACTCGGCATCCAGGCTGTAATTCCCTCTTTTAGCATGCCTTGCATCATTAACACCAAGCACATAAAGACCATGCCTGAGCCCAAAACTAATTCACCTAAAGGCGCTTTCTCGATCGTTTTCCCCTTTCCAGTACCAGTCTGCTCGGTAACCTCTATATCTACACGGGTCAGCTTAGGCAGCAGCATTCCTGTGCCAATCCACCAGCCAACTGCTGTAAGCATCACAACAAAAAATGAGCCCAGAAAGACCTGTTTCCAATCACCTGTAAGTTCCAAAATCAACGCAGTAAATCCATACGTAGCCAAAGTACCCACCGGCACGGTGCTGTTAATGTAAACGCCTAAGGTTCCCCGTACCTGAGCCGTAAAATACTGCGCAAACAACCGAACAATCGGCGACCACAGCAGAGACTGCATGAATCCATTCACACACCAGACAACAATCATCACATTCAAATTGGGTGCCAGACACATCCCCAAATTACTCAAACTGGAACCAATCAAACCAACAACAATCATCTTGCGTGGCGCTACATAATCGCCTAAAAAGCCGCTGAAAATTTGTCCCAAGCCATAAGTAATAAATAAGCCGGTTCCTACCAGACCTACCATACCCTTTGAATAGCCCTCAGCTAAAATAATGGAGGCCATGCAAGCCGAGTAATTCATCCGACCAAAATAGGCGAAAAAATAACCAAACCAACAAATCCCAAACAAAGCAATATCATTTTTCCCAATCTTCTCCGTTGCAGCAGCCAAGACTTTCACTCCTCGATATCATGTTTTTATTTATTATTATAATTTTTCTTGTTTATCCTATCACACCTATCCTGCTTTGTAAATTCAATGTTTTCAAAGAAATTTTCTAATAGGCAGGACTTTTCAGCTTTTTTGTACTATACTTTAATAGAATCATCATCAAAAAAATACTCATTTATCGGAGGTACTTAACATGTCGCTTCTTGCCGCTGACTACAACCATTGTGCTGTCATTGTAATCGACTTTCAAAATGATTTCATTTTGCCCGGTTCTCCTACAGAAATTTCCGGCAGCTACGCAGTTCTTCCGCAGATACAACAACTCCTGCAAACAGCGCGAACACAGCACATTCCCATCATTCATGTACTGCGCTGCTATCTGTCCGACGGCTCTAATGTGGACTTATGCCGCCGTGAACAAGTGCAAAAGGGAACTACCATGATTGCGCCCTATTCTGCCGGAGCCGATTTTCCCCTCGCCCTCAAACCCTCCGCCGCCCCCTCTCTTGATTGGGAACTGCTTTTGCAAGGCGGGTTTCAACAATTAGGGCCACAGGAATGGGCCATGTACAAATCACGCTGGGGCGCATTTTTTCGCACCGATTTAGAAAAATTTCTGCGTGACCATGACGTCAACACGCTCATTTTTTGCGGCTGTAACTTTCCCAACTGCCCCCGCACCAGCATATACGAAGCCAGTGAACGGGACTTTCGTCTATTACTGACCCAAGATGCCATATCAGGACTTTACGAAAAGGGCGTACAGGAGCTTTCTGGAATCGGCGTCACCATTGCCGATACAACAACTATTTGTGGGAAGTTAAGTCAATGAACGAACGTTATCATGTATTAGATTTACTGCGCGGCCTTCTTTTGATCAATGCCGTACTCTATCACGGTCTCTATGACTACGTCTATGTCTTTGACCGCTCCTGTATCTTTATGCAGCAGCACAGTGCCTATCTTTGGCAGCAGACAATCTGTACAGGTTTCATCTTATTAGCCGGCTGCTCATGCACCTTAAGTCGCAATCCTGCAAAACATGGCTCATTAATTTTTGCCTGCGCGTTACTTATCACAGCTGTCACCTGCATTGTCATACCTGATGAACGCATTCTTTTCGGCGTATTGCACTTAATCGGCTTATCTTATCTGCTCACAGCATTTTTCAAGCCGCTTTTAAGCCGGTTGCCCGCCCTTCCCATGATGTGTTTATCACTCATCCTGTTTCTGCTTTTTAAAGGTATCTATTACGGCTATTTAGGTATCTGGGATTATGCCCTTTGGTACTTACCAGAGCAATTATATCAATATCCATTGCTTTTCCTGCTCGGCTTACCTGATGCATCCTTTTTTTCCGCCGATTACTTTCCTCTTATCCCCTGGCTCTTTTTATTTGGCGTGGGTTATTTCGGTGGTCCCATGCTCTTACAAAGCCGTGTGTTTCATGCCGTAAAACACTGGAAACTTCCCGTGATAAATTGGATAGGACAACACACCTTGTTTTTGTATATGCTCCACCAACCCATTTTATATGGATTGCTCACAATCTTTTTGAGCTAATGAAAAAGGACTGTCCCTTACGCAAATGCTTAACACTTCCGCCGACAGTCCTCTTTCATCTTTTTTGATTTGCCGCAAATTTGGTGAACATCCTTCCTCCCATCTACCACTCCAGCGCATTATACACATGTTGTTCCTGCGCACCAAGCTGGCTCAGTACCTCCTGGGCCCGCTCCATGTCCTCTTTATGCACATAAATACGGTATTGCTCCGTCGGACGCTGCAGCATCCCGCCTTTTCTTACATCTTCCCGAACGGGAATCTGTTTGCTCTGCATTTTTATGCCATTTTGCTGCAATAAAGCCCTTGCCCGTAAATAATACTCCATTGACAAGGTTGTTAACAACTCCACACGATTCCAAATAAACAAAAATATCCCTCCTCTTCATAGAGACTATCTTTACCTAGTTATTCTCTATGCATTAAAAATATTTATATTTATATTTTACCCTAAAAGCTTTATTTATTCAACT
>DKVF01000099.1:0-1470 GCA_002491065.1 Peptococcaceae bacterium UBA7185 | reverse complement strand
TAAAAGCTTTATTTATTCAACTGATATAATCAATTAATTTCGCGAGAGCAAAAAATATTTTGTATACATAGACACAACACCACCTACAGCAAAAAAGCTGCTGCCAAATCGCCTTATATGCAACCCTCTGCATAAAAAGGTAATCTGGCAGCAGCCATCTATAGCAAACCCTATCCGTCAACCCATTCTCTGTTTTCCGGCAATTTTGGGCCGCATTTCCGCCTTTCCTGTTTTGCGCCGATAAATAAGTACCAACATCGCCCCTGTAAAAAGAAGCAGGCTTATAACCTGTGCTGCACGCAACGGTCCCAGCATTAAACTGTCGGTGCGAAATCCTTCTATCACCACTCGCCCTACAGAATATAGCATCAAATAGCTCAATCCAATCTCCCCACGACGCATAAAAGCTTGCCGCGCCAGCCAAAGCAGCGCAAAAAACACCAACAGATCCCAACAGGATTCATACAAAAATGTGGGATGACGATACGCCCCGTCAATCCACATGGCCCACGGTACTTGAGACGGGTCCACTTCATAGCCGTAAGCCTCCTGATTGAAAAAATTTCCCCAACGGCCAATGGCCTGACCCAAAACCATAAAGGGCGCCATAATATCAGCAAATTGCCAAAAAGATATATGATAGTGACGACATCCCCAGTAAATTGCAATTACCCCTGCAATCAACCCGCCATGTACTGCCAACCCGCCATGCCAGATCGCAAGAATTTCCCCAGGGTGCTGCGCATAATAAGGCAAGTCAAAAACCACATAATAGGCCCTTGCCCCCGCAATGGCCGCCACAATGGTTACCATAAAAATTGTCAGAAAATCATCCTCGTCAATCCCTGCACGCCCCATGATTTTGCAGCCGCCTACCGCGGCAATCAGCATCGCAGATGCAATTAACAGTCCATACCAACGCACCGTAATCGGTCCCAACGAAAATGCCACCGGATCAATATTCATAAAAAAGCCTCCCTCAGAATATTCCAGCTTATTGTATCACATCAATCCCAAAAAGTCTAATACAAGGCTTGTGTTCCTATTCCAGAAAAGCTCTCTATCTCGCAGCGTCGACAAATACATCTTTCGATTCACAGTGCATTTAAATCTTGGCAAGAGAATGCCTTTGCGGGCTTTTCTTTATTTTTGAAGCCTGCAAAAATAACATTCGCTAGGCAACGCAAAAAAATTACTGTTTATTTTTATGATGGGCGCTACCATTTTATCTATGTTACTTTCCGATTACCTGCACTATTGCTGCAGCGCAGGGGCTAAATCCCGCCTGCTTGGCTGTTCCCATAGGTTTTATGGTATCAGTGGCTTGCTTGATTCCATTAGACGCAATTCCACTGATTTGCTATGGATCAGCATATTTTAAAATGATGGAAATGTTTATGTCAGGCGTCTTTATCGTATTTGCCCGGGTATTGGTCGTAACACTAATTGGAAGTGCTATACTAAGGTTGT
>DKVF01000077.1 GCA_002491065.1 Peptococcaceae bacterium UBA7185 | reverse complement strand
TTATATAGCGGTGATAAATTTTTTGTAAAAAAAGGAGCTGTTCAGAAAATATCGCAAGGAAAGGAGAGAAAAACTTATGAAAAAGCAACTGGGGCGTAAGGTGACAGCGGCTTTGCTGGCAGGCGGTTTGCTGTTGGCGGTATTGCCGGCACAGGCGCAGGAGCAGAATACACCTAAGGAGGAAGTTGTGTATGCCAATTTGCACAGCGACGGTACTGTGCAGGGTGTTTATGTGGTAAACAGCTTTTTGCTGGATAAAGCAGGAAAAATAGTGGATTATGGGGATTATACTGCTTTGCGCAATATGACGTCTTCGAAGGAATTGAATTTTACTGACCAGAAAATTACCATCGAGGCAGATGCAGGTCGATTGTATTATGAGGGGATTTTAGATGAGGCTACTCTGCCATGGAATTTCGAGATAAAGTATTGGCTGGACGGTGTAGCTCTTTCAGCAGAGGAATTAGCGGGAAAACAAGGACACTTGCAAATTGATATTGACATTACGCAAAATAAGGATTGCAACGTTGTTTTTTTTGAAAATTACGCTTTACAGGTTACATTACAGCTAGACACCAATCTATGCCGCAACATTCAAGGAGAAGGGGCGACGATGGCTAATGTGGGAAGCAAAAAACAGCTGACCTATACTATTTTACCGGGACAGGAAGAGCTGCTTTCTCTCTCCGCTGATGTCACAGATTTTACAATGGAGCAGATCTCCTTAAATGGTGTGACGCTGCAAATGGCTCTTGATGTGGATGAAAGCCGATATCCGCAGCTGAAAGAGGGTTTGCAAAAAATTGAGCGCACGGCAGTAAAGTTTGATGAGGGAGCATTGGATCTTTTTGACGGTATGGAGCAGCTGCGAAGCGGAGCGAACCGTTTGGGTGATGGATTAGAAGATCTGCGTCAGGGCGTAAAAGATGCGCAAGGTGGAGTCAACGATTTACAGCAAGGCGCTGCAGAACTGCAACAGGGAGCGCGAAGTTTGTATGATGGTGCAATACAGGCTACTGATGGTGCACAAAAGGTGCGGGATGGTGCACGAGAATTGGATGGAGCTGCCCAACGTCTGCAAACTGGTACAGAGAAAGTGTGGCATGGTGCGGAGGAGCTGGATGACGGTATAGCAGAGGCTCTTAATGGCGCTGGGAAATTAAATGATGGTGCAGATAGCTTAGAAATGCAGATTGAGAAAATAGAGCTGCAGTCAGCGCGATTGGAGGCAGCGTTGGAACAACTGCAACAAAATCAGGAAGTGCAAGAGGGATTAAAGGATCTGTTAGGCAAACTAGAAGGAAAGCTCCCTACTGGCTCTCAGTTGGAGTTTGAGCAATATATAAAGTTAATGGAACAGACTGCCGTACAGTTGGATCAAGCCGTGGCAGATTTGGAAAAACTAAGCGGTGGCATTCACGAATTGTATGATGGAATTGTCATTTTGCGGCAAGGCAGTGAGGAACTTTTAGAAGGGATTGAAACCTTAAAAGATGGGACTGCTGAATTAAAACAAGGCACTTTTGTGTTGCAGGATGGGACAGTAACATTGTATGAAGGTGTCGTGCAGTTGAGGAATGGCAGCTATGAACTCTTATCCGGTGCTACAGAGCTTCACAATGGGACAATTACATTGGAGGACGGTTTAGCTGATCTGGAAAATGGTGTGGTAGAGCTTTGTGACGGTGCCATTGTTTTAGAAGATGGAATCGTGACGCTAGAAGATGGCTTGATTGTGCTGCAGGGAGGAACTCTGGAATTCCGTAATGGAACTGCCAATTTGGACGGCAAAATGTTGGAGCAGTTAAGGCAGGGGATCAGCGAATTATTTGGTGACGGCGGCGAAACGGTGTCTTTTGTATCTGAGGCGAACACACAGGTGCAGTCGGTACAATTTGTCATTCGCACGCCAGCTATTGAGATAGCTGAGGAAACGCTTCTTGACGAGGAAAACACGCAGAAACTGACGTTTTGGCAAAAATTGTTGAGGTTATTTGGCATAAAAGCCTGAGCAGGTAAAATGATTACAGTGCGGGAAATAAAAAGACAGAACAAAATACAACTTAGTTTTTGCAGTTAAAGGATGACTTTTATGGAAGGATATACTTGGGAGCAAATTTTTTTATTTTTTTTCATATATTGTTTTTTAGGCTGGATTTTTGAATCAACTTATGTTTCTGTGATGGAGCGCAAATTAACCAGCAGAGGGTTTTTGCGGGGACCGGTCATTCCAATTTACGGATTTGGCGCAATGATAATTGTTTTTGCGACAACGCCCTTTCGGGGCAATTATCTGGCAGAATATGTAGCAGGGGCGGTTGCCGCCACGTTGTTTGAGTTGTTGGTGGGCATGACAATGGAGGCAATTTTCAAGGTGAAATATTGGGACTACAGTCATAAGCCATTCCAGTATAAGGGATATATTTGCCTGGAAAGCTCTCTGTGTTGGGGGCTTTTGTCAGTGGTTGCGGCAGAGGTATTGCAGGTGAGGTTAGAATGGCTTGCATTTCAATTGCCCCAGACGCTGACATTGCTTTTGGCAAGTATGGCAACAATTGTGTTTAGTATAGATACGGTATTTTCTGTGCGGGATGCATGGGGTCTGCGCAATGTGATTATGGCGCTGGAAAAAGTGAAATGCGATTTGGAGCAACTGCAGCAAGAGGTGGAGACTCACAGCGAGGAATTTGTGCAGCTCTTGGAAGCTCGTATTCAGGCAAAAAAAGAAGAATTGGAGCAACACAATCAGGAAAAGCGCGCGCAGCTGGAACAGGAAGTATTCCAATTGCGAACTGCCATTGAGGTGGAAAAACAAGAACGGGAGTTGGCGCGGGCGCGGTTGTCCGCTCGTATAGAGCGGGATGTAGTGGCGTTAAAGACACGTCTCCGTCAGGAAAAAAAGGAGTTTTATGAAAAATTGCAGGAGGCCTGGACAGAACAGGAAACCCATAAAGTGGGTCAATTGGACAGAGGTAATTTGCTCTTGAAGGATTTGGAAAGCAAAGAACGCCAGCTCTGGGAGCGTTTGCAAAGACAGGGTGGCATTTTACATCGTAATCCAAATACGACATCCCGGGAATTGGGCAATCTGCGCAATTATGCAGAGCAACAAATAAAACGAAAAAATTCAAATTGAATACGACATGAGATAAGACGACTCGGAGAAACACATGCAGTGTGTATATGTCTAAAATAAAATATTTCATGGAAGAAAAAGGAACGCAAGCTTTAGGGATTGCGTTCCTTTTTCGTATGGTTAAGTTTAGTAATGATGTTGAAAAAAATGTTATCCTTTATTTTACAGTATATATGATGGAATGGAGTGCAAGCTAAATTTGTATTCCAAGATAAATTTGAAATGAGGTGTTAGTTTGCATATTCCAGCAATTAATGTCAATTCGGAAATTGGCAAGCTGAAAAAAGTTATGCTCCACCGACCTGGCAAGGAATTAGAAAATTTGATGCCTGAGTATTTAGATCGGCTTCTTTTTGACGACATTCCTTATCTGCGTATTGCACAAGAGGAGCATGATAGCTTTGCCGACATTCTCCGGCAAAATGATGTGGAAGTGGTCTATCTCAGCGATATTGTTGCAGAATCTATTGTCAATCAAGATGTGCGGGATGAACTCATTGCCGAGCTCATCAACGATGCAGGGATTACCACCAGCCGCGAGAGGGATATTTTGACCGATTATTTTCGTTCATTGGATACCAAGGCAATGATTGAAAAAATGATGGCAGGTATCCGTAAGACGGAGATTCAGCAAGTAGAAGGCAAGAGTTTAGGCGATTTTCTGCGCAACTTGAATAATGATTATCCCTTTATTTTAGACCCTATGCCCAATCTGTATTTTACCCGCGATCCCTTTGCTTCTATCGGCAATGGCGTCAGCATTCATAAAATGTTTACAGAAACCAGACATCGGGAAACATTATTCGCCAAATTTATTTTTCAATATCATCCTTTGTATAAGGATACACAGGTATGGTATGACCGCAACGAAAACTTTTCATTAGAAGGCGGCGACATTCTGATTTTAAATCAGGAAACCATCGCAGTGGGTATTTCTCAACGTACCCATGAGAATGCAATTGAAAAATTTGCACAAAAAATACTCACAGAGGAAAGCCATTTCAAAAAGATTTTGGCAATCAACATTCCAAAACAACGTACCTTTATGCATTTGGATACGGTGTTTACAATGGTAGACCATGATAAATTCACCATTCACCCCAATATTATGCGGGACATGGATGTATTTGTCATTGAGCGGGGCGGAGACCGACGTATCAAAATTACCCAGGAGACAGGAAGTTTGGAAGATATTTTGAAGCACCATCTCAATTTGGATAAGGTGACGCTGATTAAGTGCGGTAGCAACAATGTGATTGATTCAGCCCGAGAACAGTGGAATGATGGTTCCAATACGCTGGCGATTGCGCCGGGTGAGGTCATTGTCTATTCCCGTAATTATGTAACTAATGAAATTTTGCAGGAAAATGGGATAAAGACCTATGTCATGCCCAGCTCGGAGTTATCACGGGGCAGGGGCGGCCCACGGTGCATGAGTATGCCATTGATACGTGAAGATTTGTAAATTTGTTTGTTTAAGAAGAAAAAAGGAGGATTTACAATGCCAGTAAATTTGAAAGGTAAAAGTTTTTTGACATTGATGGATTTAACACCTTGTGAGATTCGTTATTTGTTGGATTTATCCCACGATCTGAAAGCAAAAAAACGGGCGGGAATTTGTGAACACAATTTGGCGGGAAAAAATATTGTGCTGCTTTTTGAAAAAACATCTACCAGAACTCGCTGCGCCTTTGAAGTGGCTGCTCATGATGAAGGTGCCCATGTCACTTTCCTGGATCCGGGCAGCTCTCAGATGGGCAAAAAAGAATCACTGGAAGATACCGCAAAGGTATTGGGCCGTTTTTTTGATGGCATCGAATATCGCGGTTTTGACCAGAGCGTGGTGGAACAGTTGGCGAAGCATTCCGGTGTACCGGTATTCAATGGTTTGACAGATGCGGATCACCCTACTCAGATTTTGGCAGATATGTTAACTATTGAAGAACATTTGGCGTTGCCGTTAAATAAGGTGAAGGTTGTCTTCCCCGGCGACGTGCGCAACAATATGTGCTATGCGTGGATGTATGGCTGTGCCAAAATGGGAATGCATTTTGTAGGGATTGGGCCAAAGAGCCTGATAGATGGAATTGACCAAAAGATTATGCAGGAGGTACAGCGAGTAGCAGCACAAACCGGCGCTAAAATTGAAATCAGCGATGATATGAGAGCAGTGGAAGGCGCTGATGTGATCTACGGTGATATCTGGGCTTCTATGGGAGAGGAAGCGTTGATTCCAGAAAGAGTGAAATTGTTGACGCCATATCGGGTGACAGAAGAAGTCTTAAAGATGACCAACAATCCTAATGTGCTCTATCTCCATTGCCTGCCCTCCTTCCATGATTTTAATACGAAGCTGGCGGCGGAGTGGAAGGAAAAAGGGGTGGATATCCGTGAGGTGACAGATGAAGTCTTCCGTGGCCCTCATTCTGTCGTATTTGATGAAGCGGAAAATAGAATGCACACCATTAAAGCAGTTATGGTAGCGACATTGTAATATTTTGTAGTTGTTGGGAAGATTGGATAGCCTACTGCCTGCGGGGAAAATTTTTTGCGCTTTTTGTAAAAGACGTGATTGGTCTTGTATAAAAATGTACAAAAAATATATTTTGATTTTAGTGAATCAAAACGGAAGGCAGTAGGCGATGATTTGCAGCAGAAGTTAATTTTGTAACCTAAAAGAAAAAGGAGTGTGTTGCAGATGACACAGCCCGAAAAAATTGTGATTGCTTTGGGAGGCAATGCGTTAGAGGAAAAAGGGCTGCCGCCTACATCTCAATCCCAGATGAATGTTGTGGCCAAAACCAGCGAATATCTTGCAGAATTGAGCTGCAAAGGCTATGAATTGGCCGTGGTACACGGAAACGGCCCTCAAGTGGGGCGTATTCTTTTGGCTACGGAAGCGGCCAGCCATGTTACGCCGGCGTTACCTTTTGATGTTTGCGGCGCCATGAGTCAGGGCTATATTGGATACCATATTCAGCAGGCCCTGCGGAAGTCTTTAGAAAAGCGGGGACGTCATATTCCAGTGGTGACGGTCATCACACAGATGGTAGTGGATGAAAAAGATCCGGCCTTTCAACATCCCAGCAAACCTATTGGACCTTTTTATAACGAAGAAGAAGCGCGAAGCTTGGAACAGGAAAAGGGCTACGTGATGAAAGAGGATGCCGGACGGGGGTGGCGGCGCGTGGTGCCTTCTCCAGAGCCTTTGGAGATTGTTGAAATCGATACAATTAAAACTTTATGGAATACAACGATTACAGTGACCTGCGGCGGCGGTGGCATTCCAGTGGTGCGCAATGCCGATGGTTCTTTGCACGGAATTGCTGCAGTGATAGACAAAGACCTGGCAGCAGAACGTTTGGCTGAGGGGATGCAGGCAGATGTGTTAATGATCCTTACAGAGGTGGAGCAGGTCTGCCTGAATTTTAATAAACCCAACCAAAAGGCATTGGGGCAGATCAGTATTGCCGAGGCCGAGCAGTATATACAAGAAGGGCACTTTGCTCCGGGCAGTATGCTGCCAAAAGTACAGGCCGCTGTACGTTTTGCCGCATCGAAACCGGGACGCAAGGCAATCATTACCTCTCTGTATCAGGCAGAGGAAGCCTTGGCGGGACATACCGGTACGGTGATTGTGGGGTGAGTGTGTGAAGAGCAAAACCTTTCGTATGCCCAGCGCCTACACAATTTTATTTTCCATCATTTTAGTGATGATGGCATTAACGTGGCTGGTTCCAGCCGGACAATATGACTATACACAAAGTGGTGATGTGGCGCAGCCCATTGCCGGAACCTATCATCGGGTGGAACGGAATGCACAGGGTATTTTTGATGTGATTCTGGCGTCCTTCCACGGCTTTTATGAAGCGGTAGAGATTGCTTTATTTATTTTGATGGTTGGCGGCTTTTTGGGTGTTGTCATGAAAACAGGTGCAATTAATGCAGGCATTGCCAATGTCATTCGTCTGTTAAACGGCAGGGAAAAATATATGATCCCTATTTTGATGACATTATTTGGCTTAGGCGGCACCAGCTTCGGGATGTGGGAAGAAACAATGGCCTTTTATCCTTTGCTGCTGCCAGTCTTTGTTGCTGCCGGATATGACTCTATCACAGCTGTTTCAGTGGTTTTGCTGGGAGCCGGTGTAGGTACGCTGTGTTCGACAGTTAATCCATTTGCCACAGGTATTGCTTCAGGGTTCGCTGGTGTTTCATTGGGAGACGGCCTGTTTTTGCGTTTGACCATGTTGGTTGTGCTGGAGGGGTTGGCAATCTTTTATGTTATGCGGTATGCTGAAAAAGTACGCGCCAATCCACAGGCTTCCATTGTCGCAAACCAATATGAAGAAAACCGGAAACGCTTTGCTATTAATTGGGATGACCAAGAGGGCATGGAGCTTACCGGAAAACGTAAATTAGCTCTGACGATTTTTGCATTCACCTTTATTATAATGATTTACTCAGTAATTCCTTTTGATGAACTGGGGATTTCCTTTTTGCCAACCTTAGGTTGGTATTTTACAGAACTATCAGGATTGTTTTTGGTGGCGGGAATTATTGTAGGATTGGCAGTACATATGAAGGAGCAAGAACTCATTGAAGGATTTGTGCAAGGTGCAGCAGATCTTTTGGGTGTTGCGTTCATCATTGCCATTTCCCGTGGGATTACCGTCATTATGAATTCTGGCTTTATTACCGATACCATTTTGAATTGGGGTGAACAGGCTTTGGCCGGAGCCCATTCTATACTGTTTATTATTCTGACGTACTTGCTTTATTTACCGTTGTCCTTTCTAATTCCCTCCAGCTCGGGATTGGCTACCTTGTCTATTCCCATTATGGTTCCGTTGGGAGAATTCACAAATATCAGCAGTGCGCTCATTATTACAGCCTTCCAATCGGCTTCGGGTCTGGTAAATTTGCTGACGCCAACCAGCGCAGTGGTAATGGGTGGTTTGGCTGTTGCGCATATTCCCTATGACCGTTGGCTCAAATATGTATTGAGTTTTGTGAGTATTGTGCTGGTGACAACGATTATATTTTTAACGATAGGTGTTCTGATATAGCGATGCAGAGGTTTTTTCAAAAAAGGATACCCCCCCTTTGCTGGATTTTGTCTGATATGTACCCTCTTTG
>DKVF01000015.1 GCA_002491065.1 Peptococcaceae bacterium UBA7185 | reverse complement strand
GGAGGAGCTGGAGCGGCTCTACGGGATCAAGGTGCTGATCCTTCAGGCGGACGTGAACGCCAGCGCGGACAATGAGGCGGTGGTGCAGGCGGTGGTACGAGAGACGATGGACACTTTCGGCCGCATCGACGTGCTGATCAACAACGCCCAGGCTTCCGCTTCCGGCGTGCCCCTGGCGGAGCACACCAAAGAGCAGTTCGACCTGGCAATCTACTCCGGGCTGTACGCCGCCTTCCACTATATGAAGGCCTGCTATCCCTACCTGAAGGAGACCAAGGGCAGCGTCATCAACTTCGCCTCCGGCGCAGGATTGTTCGGCAACTTCGGCCAGAGCGCCTATGCCGCCGCAAAGGAGGGCATCCGCGGCCTGAGCCGTGTGGCGGCCACTGAGTGGGGCAAGGACGGCATCAATGTCAATGTAGTTTGCCCGTTGGCTTGGACAGCGCAGTTGGAGCAGTTCAAGCAGGCATATCCAGAAGCTTTTGAGCAGAACGTAAAAATGCCGCCAATGGGACATTATGGAGATGCAGAATTGGAAATTGGCCGTGTTTGCGTGCAGCTGGCTTCTCCAGACTTCAAGTATATGAGTGGAGAAACCATTACCTTAGAAGGTGGCATGGGTCTGCGTCCGTAAAGCTTCTGGCTTAACGCAGGGAAAAAGGCAATGTCAGCTGCGAAAGAAATGGACATATGCAGCTGATATTGCCAAGTGTTTGCAGGTGATCGAAAATGGAGCTTAAGAATCCTATGCTGGTGGTAACGGATATGGATAAAACCATTGCGTTCTACAAAAATGTTTTGGGGCTTCAAGTTGCCATGGACTTTGGCGCAAACAAGGTTTTGACAGGCGGTTTGGCTTTGCAGACCTTGGACACATATCGGGAATTTATTGGTACAGACGATATTTCTTTCGGTGGCAATCATTTTGAAATTTATTTTGAAGAAGATGAGTTTGATAAATTTGCAAATAACCTCAGAAACTGCAATATACAATATGTGCACCCTGTGAAGGAGCATGCATGGGGGCAGCGTGTAGTTCGTTTCTATGACCCGGACAGGCATATTTATGAAAGGATTTGAACGAAAAAATCAATTATTTTCTCTCTGCGGGTTAAACTGCGGGCTGTGTCCTATGTTTTTAGGAAACCATTGTGGCGGTTGCGGCAACGGCAATCAATCCTGCAGGATTGCGAAATGCAGCCTTGCCCATGGAGGAATTGCATATTGTTTCCAGTGCCAGGAATATCCATGCGAAATATATCAAAATATTGATGAATACGACTCTTTTATTACGCACAGACGGCGAAAAGCAGATTTGGAGAGAGCGCAAAGCATCGGTATTGCCCAATATAATCTTGAACAGCAGGAAAAGACACAAATTCTTTCCTTATTACTATCTAACTATAATGATGGGCGCAGGAAAAATTTCTTTTGTGTGGCAGCCAATTTATTAGAGCTCTCGGAGTTGCGGGAAGGACTAAAACAAATACAAGCTAACGAAGAATTGTCTGCACTGCCATTTAAGGTACAATGTCAGTATGTGGCAGAGGTGTTTCAGAAAATTGCCGACAGAAGAAATATAAAATTGAAGCTTATCAGGAAAAAATAATCTGTATTCTGTTTGCAAAGAGTGTTTTTGCTGACAGGCAAGCAAGGCGGGAAAGCCCCAAAAGGGTTTCCCGCCTATTTTAATTTTAAGAAAAACAAACTACTTGCTTTTTGGGGTATGTGATTGTGGTTTACAGGGCGGTATTTGATTTGGTTGCCAAGTATCGTTTTTTGATGGACAGATTTATTTTTCAAATTGTTTCACGTGAAACAATTGTAATTTTTTTGTGGATTTTTTATTGTGTTTTTGGGAAAATGCGCTTTTCATCTTGCCTGCAGCATGTCTATCAAGTAAAATGAAAAGGTAAGAACAAAGATGAACATGATGTGGCGTTTTTGCAACTAGTTATTTTATACAGTTGATTGCATCACTTGCTGTTTTGGTAGTACTGCACAAGGAGGAACAGATAATGAAAAAGAATTTCACAACAATGATTTCTGTAGTGGTTTGTGTTTTGCTGATAGTCAATCTGATACAAATACAGCATCTAAAACAGGAAGTGACAGATCTTCGTGCGGAAATGCACAACGAGATTCGCGCTGTAAGTAACGTTGTAAGTAGCAATGTATCTTCTATTTCTGGAAATGTACGGAGTGCAATGGAGGAAGAACGAAATCTGCTGACAACTGGCCAGTGGCAGTGCGGTGAAGTGGATTTTGAAAAGAAAACTGCGGAAGTGATTTGTACCATCGTGCCCAAGGAATATACGCCGGGCAGTACGCAGGTAAGTATCCTCTGCAATGAGCGGGAATGGGAAATGGCGTATCAGGATTCTGAATATACCGCCAAGATTGAAGTTCCCCTTTTTGAGCGAAGCGAAGTCATACAGGTCAAGCTAAATGATAAGGGCACCATTCGCACGCAGGAGTTGGACTGGGTGATTGAGCCCCGTTATGGAGCAGTATTGAATGTAAATGCCCGATATGATGGGCACAGTGTGGTACACCATAATAGACAATCCCATACGTATGCTCCGGAACAGCTTGTGGAGATTCAGTTGGAAAAACAGGGCGAATTTACGATTCGTTCCGCGGATGTATTGGTTCTGTTAGATGGAAAAGAATACAAACGTTTTCCTGTTGATTTGACAGTGAAAGGACAAGAGGCCTATAGAGACGCCGCGTCGAAAAAGTTGGAGTGCATACCGGAAAGTCCTGCGCCGGTATATTCAGTGAAAGACAGTGACGGTATCTATTCTGAAAGCTATGTTTACTGGATGGACCAGGGTTGGAATATTCCGGAAGGTAGCATCGTGGAATTTTATGTGGAAGTTGTAGATGAAACGGGGCTGCGCTATCGTTCTTTTCTGGAATGGTTTGAGGTATCCGGCAGTGAAGAAGCAATCAGACAGATGGACGAAAAGTCAGCATACATGGGTGCGGAGCCAGTGCTGATTTTCGATGAAACGGGAACGATAGTCTATGAGCTGGTACCAGGGCTGTTTCGGTAGAGAGTAGGAGGTGTTTGCAGGTGGATTTACAGACGAAGCTGGAGAATTTGCCGACCAATCCCGGCGTCTATCTGATGAAGAACGATCAGGGTGAAATTATTTACGTGGGAAAAGCTATTAATTTGCGCAACCGGGTGCGCTCCTATTTTCGTGAGCTCAAGCCGGAACAGGCAAAAACGAAAGCATTGGTGCGGCATATTGCGGATTTGGAATACATTCTGGCGGACAATGAATTGGAAGCGTTGGTGCTGGAATGCAATCTCATAAAAAAGTACCGGCCAAAATATAATATTAGCCTGAAGGATGACAAGACCTATCCTTTTTTGAAGATTACCAAAGAGGAGTATCCCCGTGTGGTGGTGACCCGTAAGGTGGATAAGGACGGAGCCCGTTATTTCGGGCCGTATCCTAGCGTCAACGAACTGCGCAGCTCTCTGGAAATGGTGCACAAAATTTTCCCCTTTCGCAGCTGCAAGCAGAGGACCTTTACCAATGACAGGCCTTGCCTGAACGCCCATATCAATATGTGCTGTGCGCCCTGTGTGGGACGTATCAGCAAAGAGGATTACAATGCGATGATTGACCAGGTGGCGTTGTTTTTTGAAGGCAAACAGGATGGTCTGGTAAAACGATTGCGGCAGGAAATGGAGCAGGCCGCAGAGAATTTAGAATTTGAGAAGGCTGCCCGTTTGCGGGATCAGCTGCAGGGCGTGGAAACGATTATGACGCAGCAAAAGGCTGTGCTGGGCAGCGACGGGGACGAGGATGTTATTGCCATGGCCCGCGGTGTGAATCAGTGCTGTGTGCAAATCTTTTTTGTGCGTGGCGGAAAGCTGGTAGGCCGCGAAAACTATTTTCTACGCGGTACTGATGACAGCAGTCGCAGTGAAGTGCTGGCTTCGTTTATCAAACAGTTTTATTTGAATTGTCAATTTATTCCCCGCACCATTTTGTTGGAAACAGAGCTGGAGGAACAGTCGGTACTGGAGCAATGGCTCAGCGAAAAGCGGGACGGCCGTGTGCATCTGAAGGTGCCCAAACGGGGACAGGCGAAGGAATTGGTGGAGCTGGTGGGGCGCAATGCTTCTGAAGCACTGAACAAACAGGAATTGGAAGCAGGTTATCAGGAGCAGCGGATTCATACTGCACTGGGAGAACTGCAAAAGGCGTTGGGGCTGTCTCAGCTTCCGCAGCGCATGGAGTGCTATGATATTTCCAATACCCAGGGCGCAGAGAGCGTGGCTTCCATGATTGTCTTTGTGGATGGAAAGCCCAAAAAAGACCAGTACCGCCGTTTTAAAATTAAAACGGTGGAAGGCGCCAATGACTATGCCAGCCTGCAGGAGGTGTTGGAGCGCCGTTTCCGGAGGGGATTGGAGGAACAGCAGCAGACAGAGGAAGAAGGCAAGTTCAGCACGTTTCCCGACGTCATTATGATGGATGGCGGCCGGGGACAGGTGAATGTGGCGCTGTCTGTTTTGCAGGCACTGCAGCTGGAGATTCCTGTGTGCGGTATCGTGAAGGATAATCGCCATCACACACGGGGACTGTATTATCAAAATGTGGAGATTCCATTGGATGACCATTCGGAGGGATTTTTGCTGCTCACACGCATGCAGGATGAAGCCCATCGCTTTGCTATCACCTATCACCGCAGCCTGCGGGGCAAGCGTAATCTGGCCAGCATTTTGGACGATATTCCCGGTGTGGGAGAAAAACGAAAGAAAAATCTGCTGAAGCATTTCGGCTCCTTCACGCGGATTCGTGAGGCTTCCGTGGAGCAACTCATGGAAACGGAAGGTATCAATCGATCTGTGGCGGAGGAAATTTACCGGTATCTGCGCAGCCATGAGGACTTGCAGCTGCGGTTAGACAGCAGAAAAAAAGAAATCAGGAGTGAGAAGACATGAAACATTTACTTGTAAAAATAATTATCAATGCAGCGGCGCTGATGTTTACCGCCAGTATCATTGATGGGATTTATGTAGACGGATGGAGCGCAGTGATTATCGCAGCTGTGATTTTGGGGATTATCAATGCAGTGATTCGTCCTATTTTGATGGTGTTGACGCTGCCGCTGAATCTGATGACGCTGGGATTGTTGACCTTTGTAGTAAATGGCTTGATGCTGAAGCTGACAGCTACTGTGGTAAGCGGGTTTGATATTATGGGGATGTGGCCGGCAATTGTAGGCGCCATTATTTTGTCTGTAGTCAGCACGGTGCTGAACTGGTTGGTGGATTAGTATGGGATACAAATTGATTGCTGCCGATTTGGACCATACATTATTGCGCGATGACGGTACGGTATCAGAGTTTACGAAAAAGACAATCGTGAGATGTATGGACGCCGGCGTGGGTTTTACCTTTGCCACAGGCCGTATGTATTGCTCTGCACAGCCTATTGCACAGATGCTGGGTATACAACTGCCTCTAATCACTTATCAGGGCGCGTTGTTGAAGGATACAGCGGGCAATGTGCTCTATGCGCTGCACCTGCCTCAGGAGGTAGCCGGTGAGATAGAAGAGATTTTGCGGGGTAGTAAGTTGCACTACAATATTTATTCCGATGGGGAGCTGTATTTTTCTACCTTTGGGCAGCGATTTTTGGATTATGCCCGTCACATTGGCGTAAAGCCTCTTGCTGTGCCATCTGTTTTGGGCGAGTTGCCTGTCACGCAGTTTGGCGTGTTTGCCGAGCCGGAGGCTATTTCGCTTTTGCAGCAGTCCATTGAAAAACGGTTTGCCGACAGTGTGCATACCATTGTGACCGGAGGACGCTTTTTGGAGATCTGTCATCCTCTGGCCCAAAAGAGCTATGGGCTGGCGCGGTTGGCGGACCATTTGGGCATTGATGCAGAGGAGATTGTAGCCATTGGCGATAACAACAATGATTTAGATATGCTGCGTTATGCCGGATTGGGTGTGGCGGTAGGAAATGCCGTATCTGCAGCGAAACTGGCGGCCCAGCGTCTGACTGCTTCCAATGATGAGGACGGTGTGGCGCGGCTCATTGAGGAACTGGTGCTGTAACGAACAAAATGATGCAGAATAAAGTACAGTTGGATTGGCGGTACATATAAGCGAATTTGATGGTGTATTAAAATTGTCCTGTGTTATAATATCTAACAGGGAAATTTTGTGAAGGAGGCGGTTTATTTGAGTTATATCAGAGCCAATGAATTTACGCTGCGCAATGAGAGCGTGGAGTATATTTTTCGGCATGCGCCGGAACTGGGTTACAGCGATGAAGAAACGGAAGAATATTTGGCTGCGTTTGACCGGAAGTTTCTGAAGGTGTTTTATGAAAAAGCGAAGGCAGAAGATGAGGAGTCCATTGTCACAAAGGATTTGGATGCTTTTATTAATGGGCATGCTTACGGTTATGGAACACGGTTCTGTTTGTTGCGTTACGGCAGATAAGGCGGGTGCAGAGATGTTTTATGATTATGCGAAGGTACATGTGAAGGCCGGTGACGGCGGAAATGGCATTGTGGCTTGGAGAAGAGAAAAGTATGTGCCCATGGGCGGTCCGGCAGGTGGCGATGGCGGCGATGGCGGTTCTATTATTTTAGAAGCAGATAATAATCTGCGTACTTTGATTGATTTTCGCTACAATACGCACTATAAAGCAGACCGTGGAAAACATGGTCAGGGTAGCAGTATGCACGGCAGTGATGCGGAAGACAAGGTGCTACGTGTGCCGGTGGGTACAGTTGTGCGGGATGCGGAAACTACACAGATTTTGGCAGATTTGACAACGCCCGGGCAGCGCGTCGTGGTGGCCAAGGGTGGTCGAGGTGGCAGAGGGAATACCCATTTTGTGAGCTCCACGCATCGGGCTCCCACACTTGCGGAAAACGGCGATGCGGGAGAGGAACGGTGGATTACCCTGGAACTGAAGCTTCTGGCTGATGTGGGGCTGGTAGGGTTCCCCAATGTGGGCAAGTCGACAATCATTTCTCATGTATCGGCGGCAAAGCCTAAAATTGCCGACTATCATTTTACCACCATTGTGCCAAATTTGGGTATGGTAAAGGTGGACGAGGGTCGCAGCTTTGTGATGGCTGATATTCCGGGGCTGATTGAAGGCGCAGCAGACGGTGCTGGCTTAGGTCATCGGTTCCTGCGGCATACAGAGCGCACGAAGGTTTTGGTGCATGTCTTAGACATCAGCGGCTCAGAGGGACGGGATCCCTTGGAGGATTTTGCAGTGGTCAACCGAGAGCTGGAGCGGTACAATGCGGCTCTTATGAAGCGACCTATGGTGATTGCCGCCAATAAAACCGACATCATGGGTGATGTGGATTATTTGGCGCGTTTGCAGCAGGAATTGCCGGAATATGAGGTTTTTCCTATTTCTGCAGCTACCGGTGAGGGCTTGAAACCGTTGATATATCGTTTGGCACAGCTGGTGGAGCAGGTGGAATTGGAGCCGGAAGAGACTACTTCGGCAGAAGAAATAAAAGTTACACGGGCTGTGGAAGAAAAAGTAAAATTTATAATCGAACGGGACAGCAATGGCACATTCGTGGTGTCTGGTCCAGAAATTGAGCGGCATTGGAAACGAACCAATTTTGCCAATGACGACGCGGTATCAAGATTTTTGCAAATCGTGGAAGCGATGGGTGTGGTACAGGCTTTGCGGGAGCAGGGCTGTAAAGATGGCGATACAGTGAGAATTCAAGATATCGAATTTGATTTTATGGACTAATTTGGGGGAAACGAAATGGAATTACTTTTTTATTGTCTCGGCGGTCTGGGCATGTTTCTCTTTTCCATGAAATCCATGTCGGAAGGTTTGCAGGCACTGGCTGGAGATAAGCTGCGAGATATATTGGAAAAAGGGACAAAAACGCCGATTCGTGGGATTCTGACCGGTACGCTGGTTACCGGTTTAATCCAAAGCAGTGCGGCGACGACCGTGTTGGCCATTGGTTTGGTAAATGCACGGCTCATGTCGCTGCGGCAGGCCATTGGGGTTATAATGGGCGCCAACATCGGGACCACTGTGACGGCGTATTTGATTGGGTTCAAGTTGTCGGACTATGCTCTGCCCATCGTGTTTATAGGCGCGTTCCTGTTGTTCTTCTTTAAAAAAGAACGGTTCACAAATTTGGGACAGGTTATTTTAGGTTTTGGACTTCTGTTCTATGGGATGGACGTCATGGGGCAGGGGCTGAAGCCGTTGGCGGAATTTCCACAATTTACCCAATTGATGCTCAGTGTGGAAAACAACGCATTTTTAGGAATTGTGGTGGGCGCTGTTTTGACGGCGGCAATTCAGAGCAGCAGTGCCATGATCGGGATTATGCAGGAATTGGCGTATCAAGGTGTAATGAGTTATACTCAGGTTGTACCCATGCTTTTCGGCAGCAACATCGGGACCACTGTGACAGCGCTTTTAGCGGGGTTGGGCACTACGGTCAATGCGAAACGAACCTCTATCGTCAATCTTATGTTTAATATGATTGGGACACTAATCTTTTTACCGTTGTTTGTATGCGGTATTTTCCCATGGTGGGTGGAAACGGTATCCAATCTTTTGCCCGGCGCCGGTTGGGAGGCAATGAATGTAAAGATGCAGATTGCACAAACCCATGGTATGTTTAATATTACCAATACCTTACTCTTTATTCCCTTTGTAGGGGTGCTGGATCGGGTGGTATGCAAATTGATTCCCGATCAGATTGACGACCGTGATTTGATGCTGCAACCCAAATACTTGGAAAAACGTTTGCTGGGTAATATGCCGATGGCCTTATCTAATGCCAGCAGAGAGATGCTGCATATGGGACGTATGGCAGCAGAAGCTTTGGAATATGCGGTAGATTATTATTTTTTGCACGGTGATAATGACAAAGAAGAGGCATTGCGCAGGGAAAATATTGTGGATATTCTGGAACAGGCAATTACACAATATGTGATTGACGCTACCTATGGGCATGATGTGAACCATACCCTTTCTCAACGCAGCCACATGATTTTGCAGGCTGTCGGGGATTTGGAGCGTGTGGGCGACCATGCGGAGAATTTAGTGGAGCTCACAGATTATTGCCGTGAGAATAACATCAAAATGTCTGATGAAGCGAATAAAAAGCTAGGTGAGATGATGCATCTAGTGGAAAAAGCTTTGGCGGACAGCCTGACCTCTTTGCGTAATAATAACGTAGAGCTGGCGAAAAAGGTAATCGAGCAGGATGATATTATTGACAGTATGGAAAATGAACTGCGCAAAGGACATATCACACGGTTAAATGCCGGTGCCTGCAGTGCGGTGGCTGGCGCAGTATATTTGGATATCTTGTCAAACTTGGAGCGTATCGGCGACCATGCCGTAAATCTGGCGCAGGCTGTTCTTGAAGATCAGGTGAAGGCAAAAGCATAAAAGTTTTGAAAACAGATATGCTATATAAGAAAAATAGAGGTTGTCGTAGTGGTAAAATCCTTTTTACGGCAATCTTTTTTTACAGGAGCGTGAAATATTTGGAAGTATTTGTGATTGTTTTATTATTTTTGTTGGGTATTTTATTGATTGTAAAGGGCGGAGATTTATTTGTGGATGCTTCCACATGGATTGCTGTACGATCGGGAATTCCCCAGTTTATCATTGGAGCGACCATTGTCAGCTTAGCGACGACGTTGCCGGAGCTTCTCACGTCGGCGGTCGCCACGATGCAAGGAAGTAACGGGATTGCGGTAGGAAATGCGGTAGGCTCCGTCACGGCTAATCTGGGCCTGATTATGGGGATTTCCGTCGTGTGCCTGCCGACAGCGATGAAACGGCGAAATATTGCGTTCAAAGGGATCTTGATGATTCTGGGCTGCGGACTCTTATATGTGTTGTCTGCCGGCGGTCAGCTGCAAACAGTCCCCAGCTTGTTGTTATTACTGCTGTTTTTTATCTTTTTAGCAGAAAATGTATACAGTGCCAAACAATCAATGCAGAACGAACAAGGAAGGGCTCCTGTGCGAGACAGTCGTAATGTAGTCTTGGCCAATATTATAAAATTTATTGCGGGCGCAGCAGGGATTGTAATCGGTGCACAGCTGTTGGTGGATAATGGCAGCGAGCTGGCGCGCATATTGGGTGTGCCGGACAGTATTATCGGCGCGACTCTCATTGCAGTAGGGACGTCGTTGCCTGAATTGGTAACGACGATCACGGCACTGGTAAAGCGGCAGGCCTCGTTGTCTATTGGGAATATTTTAGGAGCCAATATTATAGATTTGACGATGATATTGCCGGTGTGCTCCATGTTGGCCGGTGGCAGTCTGGCAATCTCCACGCAGACAGTTCTGCTGGATTTACCTTTTTGTTTAGCTGTTTGCTTTTTGGCCATTTTGCCGCCGCTGTTCAGTCAGAGATTTTTCCGCCTGCAAGGCGTGGCCCTGCTGCTGGTGTACGGACTGTATATTTTCATTTTGTGTACCAGTCTGGGGTGATTTACGATAGAATATGAAGTGACCTACAAGAAAGTGAAGCATATTACGCTGCATATTGACCGTGATGGTATGCTGCGTGTAACGGCGCCATATGGATTGAGCAAGGCTGCCGTGGAGGATGCAGTTGCACGAAAGGCAGACTGGATTGCACAGCATCAAGAGCAGGCACGGCAGCTGATGGAGGAACGAGCGCAGCAAGGCTTGTGCAATCGCTATGAGGACGGCGGAGAGATTGCGTATTTGGGAAAGCAGTATCCCTTAGAGGTGAAGGGTACAGGAAAGCGCCGCTGGCAGTGGACGGGAGAATGTTTACAGCTCTTTGGCTGCACCCAAAAAAACCATTGCCGTCAATTGACCGAGCAATTTTACCGGCAACAATTATCAGAAACAATTTTGCCGGATTTGGATAAGCAGGTGCGCAGACAGCTGGAATCGCTGTCATTGCCTCAGCCACAATTTGCCGTGCGGAAAATGCGCGGCAGCTGGGGATTCTGCTACAGCCAGCAGAAAAAAATTGTGATGAATTTATGGCTGGCCATGGCGCCTATGGATTGCATTCATCAAGTGCTGGTGCATGAATATTTGCACTTTTGCCAAAATAATCATTCGCCGGAATTTTACGCGTTGCTGGAACATTTCGAGCCACAATATCGTCAATTAAAGCATACATTATCTGTGATGGTAGATTTAAATGCTGTTTCGCAGTAAAGCTTCAAAACAGCATCAACGACACAAGGAGGAGTTTTATGAAAAAATTGATGGCGAAGCTGTGTCTTGTGACTTTTGCACTAAGTCTGCTCTTTGGCAGCTATCAGTACATTTTGTCAGATGGGCAGCGGGCCGAGGCTGCAGTACAGGAAGAACTGCGCGGGGTATGGATTGCCAGCGTATATAATATTGATTTTCCCAGCAAGCAAGGGCTATCAGTGGAGCAAATGAAACAAGAGTTGGATGGAATCCTAAGCAATGCGCAAGCGATGCATCTGAACGCGATATTTTTTCAGGTACGTCCCACTGCTGATGCTTTATATCGCTCAAACTTGTATCCTTGGTCGATGTATTTGACAGGGACGCAGGGACAGGCGCCAGCGCAGGGCTTTGACCCGCTGGCATATCTGGTAGCAGAAGGGAAAAAACGGGGAATCGGGATTCATGCATGGATCAACCCGTATAAAATTACTCGTGGGACAGTGGCTAAGCCAAATTGGGATACCAGCGCCCTGGCAGAAACCAATCCTGCCCGTTTATATCCAGACTTGGTCGTTGCACATTCCAGCGGCGAACTGTATCTGAATCCGGGAGAACCCATGTCCCGCTATCTGGTACTGCAGGGCGTAAAGGAATTGCTGGATCGCTATGACTTGGCGGGCATTCATTATGATGACTATTTTTATCCCGACGGCAATTTTGATGACAAAGCGACCTTTGCCAAATACGGGCAGGGCTACAGTAGCATCGAGGATTGGCGGCGGCATAATGTAGATTTATTGGTGCAGGAAACCTATGAACTGGTACACCAAAAGCAAGGCGTTGTGTTCGGTATAAGTCCTGCCGGTGTGTGGGCCAACAAGAGCAGCAACGCCGCAGGCTCAAATACTACCGCTGGCGTAGAAACCTACTATGACCATTATGCCGATACTCGTAAATGGGTACAAAAGGGCTGGCTGGATTATATTGCACCGCAGATTTACTGGCAGATTGGTCATAAGCAATGTGATTATGCGACATTGTTGGATTGGTGGAGCAATGTCACACGGGGAACAGGTGTAAAGTTGTACGTCGGTCATGCAGCCTATAAAACAGGCGACAGCAATCAGGGTACGCAATGGACAGATGGGCAGGAAATGGCTCGTCAGATTGCCTATAACCGTGCCAATGGAAACGTAGACGGCAGTATTTTTTATGGATACAGTGCGTTGAAAAACAATGTGTTGGGTATCAAGGACAGCGTGACTGGACTGTTTGAGTAGAACGAAACAGGATCTAATGCCGGTTTATATATTTTTTAAGATATGTTTTCGTATGCCGTTAAATAGCAAAAGTCAAGAAACAACTAAATTATAGTCTGTTTCTTGACTTTTGCTTTGTTCATTATTAGCTTAATTTAATGACATTGACTCCAAAGTGCGCTGTTTTATTTAGAGGGAGCTTCATGATATACTGGCGATGCTCTGCAGAACAAACCAAATAACAGGCATGAGCAGTGCGGGCAGCATGTTTAAGGTTTTGCAGTCCTTGAGTCCCAGGATACTGATGCCAGAGCTGGCAATCAGAATCCCGCCGATGATGGAAATTTCCGTTAGAAGCTCAGCGGAGAGGAACGGCGCCAAAAAACCTGCGCCCAGATAGATTGCCCCTTGCCATACAAACAATACCACGGCAGCCAAGGCGATGCCAATACCATAAGTGGAGGCCAATACCATAGAAGTGACAAAATCTAACGTGGCGTTGGTCAACAGAAATGTGTGATCGCCGTATAATGCACTTTGAATAGGACCGAGAATGGAGAGGGTACCGATGCAAAACAGCAGGATGGCAGTGGACAAGCCCTGCCCCAGTTGGGAGGAGGCGAATTTTCCGGTAAACTTTTGGAAATTGCCGTCGATATCCAGGATGGTACCCAATAGACTTCCCGCAGCTAAGCTGATGATAAACAGCACGGGGTATTGGCTGTTGGGCATATTGCTGACAATGGTATTGATGCCCAGCGCTGTGGCAGCTAAGCCCATAGCAGTGTAGAGCGCTTCCTGATATTTTTCTTGAATGCCTTTATGCACGATACTGCCGATCAGGCTTCCGGTGACAATGGTAATGGTATTGACAATCGTTCCTAACATGATGGAAAACTCCTTTATGTAAAAGTGACAATATTTGATATAACGAATATTATAGCAAATAAATGGTGAAACGAGCAACCAAAAAAGGTGGATAAGTTTCCGCAGTGTTCAGCCCAATCTCCCCGTTTTGCAATGTACGATGGAATTGCATCAGGCTTAAGAAGGCGATAGTAGAAAGTATGCTTCCATATTCAGAGAAAATGTCGTAAATAGAAAAGTAAAAAAACAGTGGTGCCCTAACTAAAAACCATAGGTTACACAATCAAAAACCACTGGTTTCCTAAATCGGAACCTGATGTAGATGTATATGTTGATGTAAATGTAGATGTAAATGTATATGTGAGTGGTGGTGATGTCTTCTTCTCACCACCACCACAATACTACTCAGTTCCTCAGTAACAGCGCGCGGATGTAAAAACAGTGGTGCTGGTGGTGATGGGACGACGAAGAAGTCCACATCCATAAAAATAAAAATCCGAAAATGCCGCTTTTTCGGATCAAACAGTAGATTCCCCAACAGACTTGCCCATTCTGGAAACAAATAGTAAATATACAAATTATCCTTGTGCACAGCATGAAAAAGTAGCGAATTTCTGCAATTTTGCAAAAAATAAAAAAACACACTAATTGCATTTTTAGCAGTTTAATTGATACAATTTTGTCAATTAGACTGCTTTGCAT
>DKVF01000060.1:8896-33476 GCA_002491065.1 Peptococcaceae bacterium UBA7185 | reverse complement strand
TTTTGTTACATTTTGCCCTTTTTTGTGCTGAGATTTTGAAAAATTTCGGTTTTTCCCAAAATATTTCTTATACATTCTATATTTCTTCTGCTAGGGTATAGGCCTGCAAGCCCTCCAGTGCCAACGCCTCCTGTCTGGCCTGCTCCTGCACATAGGCCTGATGCAGCATGACTCCCTGGGCAATCTGTTTGCGCATATTCTTGCGTCCGTTGTGAACCGTCACCTGCTCTGTGTTGGTAAAAAAGGTGATGACGGTTCCTTTGGGCACTGCGTCCTGCAGCTGGTCTATTTTCTGCAGCACCACATAGCCTATCTCTGTATCGCTTTCCCGCAGCTTTTTGCGGCAAATCACCGGAATAAGAATAAAATAGGGATTGAGGCACAACGGCAGAGCGCGGCTCCGTACGCCTTCCAGCAAAGACTGGCTTTGCTGCTGTACCTGCTCCGGCTCCAGCTTCATGGCGCGGAGCATATAGCGCAATACCAATTCCATTTTTGCACTGATTTCTTCTACATAACCATCATCATAATACAACCTGCAGCCATTGCGCGCGTTGGACAGATAAATTTGCTCCATATAATAGAGTTTATTCCAATGTATATTGCAGCGACTCAATCCTGTCTGCAGCTCGCCCAGCCGTAATGTAATCCGCCGGGTGGGCTGCATAGGGCAATCCGTATTTCGTCTTTTCATAATCCTTCCTCCTCTCGTCCAATACCACAACGCCTTTGGCAGCCAAAGAAAAAAGCCGCGAATCCTAGGAGAAAAATAAGATTCACGGCTCTTTCTCATCTGCTCATTTGCATTTGAAAAGAAAGGAATATCATTTTTGACAAAAAGGCGCAAACCTCCTGCGAAGCAGAACTTCCTCGAAAGTTTGCATATGCTCGATATGCATTCTATCTCCATCAATTTCCAATCCCATTCTCATCTGTCAGGGATTATCAATGATTTTGTTGCGAGGGATAGAAAGGCATCAAAGTACATATTCGAAAAAGAGATGGCCGTCGTGGGGAATCACGCCGCCAATGGCCATGGAGCCTGTCCCGGCCAGATGAAAACCTATCTTGGTATACAGGGAGCGGGCGGGAATGTTCTGCGCGCCGGTATCCAGGCGCACTGCTTTACAGCCCTGTTTTCTCGCTTCATCGAGAATAAACTGTACCATGGCATGTCCCAATCCGCGATGGGCTTGGGAGGGACGCACACACAACAGATGAATGACTATTACTTCTTCTGGCTTGGCGTCGCAGCCCCACTGCACCTGAGCATATTCTGCAGGCTGTTTTTGATTGACAGTGATGCTGGCGGCAATCTGCCCGTCCTCCTCCAGCACGTACAATCCATCTTCATCCAGACTTTTTTGGGCTGAATTTCTCGTGGGATACACACCCAGCTCCCATACTGTATAAGCGCCATGCTTTTTTTCATGGCGCAGCAATTCCTCATAGCCTTCGTTTACGCCGTCCAAATCGGCTTCCGTGCCTTTTCTGATCATCATAAATTCCTCCTGATTTTTTCATTTGTACTGTCTTGCATCCGTCTGTCATTTTCATAACGAATGCTTGGTATCTTGCCTGACGTAAGGCAGGATGGAGCCGCAGATGGTCCAGTACTGTCTCATACAGTGCTTGTACTATCTGCGGCACGCTCTCGGGATGCTCTCATTATATCCTGTAATCTGTACAGCGTCAATTTGGGGCGCAAAAAAACTGCCGCAAAGCTGCGGCAGTTTTTCACAGCGGGAATCTCCCGCCAATATATGCTAGCGAATTAGTCGTTGCATTCCAGATTATACTTTTTGCGCGGTGTATAATGGGTATGCAGCAGTTCATGCGCTTTGTGTCCTAAAGGTTCACCCAGGAAGTTTTCATAAGCTGCAACGATGAATGGATTTTCATGGGATTTACGAATCGGCAGATTTTCATCATCATTGTACAGACCTTTTGCACGCAATGCGCGATAGTCTTCCGGCAGTTTGGTTCTGGTCAATGCATCCACGATTGGAGTACCGCCGCCGCCTACGCAGCCGTTTGGACATGCCATGATTTCGATGAAGGTGTAGTCAGCTGTGCCGGCTTTCACTTCTTCCATGATTTCTTTTGCACGCGCCAGTGTATTGGCAACTGCTACTTTTACTGGTGTGCCATCCAAATCGATGGTTGCTTCTTTGATTTCGCCCATGGTGCCGCGAACATCTTCCAATTCCAGACGAGGCAGAGTTTTGCCTGTCACTACTTCATATACGGTACGCAGAGCAGCTTCCATAACGCCGCCGGTGGTACCGAAGATGGTAGCTGCGCCGGTGCCCAAGCCCATCGGAGCATCGCATTCTTCATCTGGCAGATTTACAAAGTCGATACCAGCCTGTTTGATCATACGAGCTACTTCGCGCACGGTGATTACAGCATCTACATCTCTGTAGCCGCTGTCGCACAGTTCTGGACGGGCAGCTTCGAATTTTTTAGCAGTACATGGCATTACAGATACGCTGTAAATGCTTGCCGGGTCAATGCCGTCTGTCTGTGGATAGTAGGTTTTTACCATTGCGCCAAACATAGCCTGTGGAGATTTGGCGGTGGACAGATGGTCTAATTGATCTGGATAATGGTTTTCACAATATTTTACCCAACCTGGAGAGCAGGAGGTAATCATTGGCAAGGTACCGCCATTCTGCAGACGGTCTAACAGTTCGTTGCCTTCTTCCATGATGGTCAGGTCAGCGGACCAGTTGGTATCGAATACTTTGTCGAAGCCCATTCTTCTCAGTGCAGCTACCAGTTTGCCGGTGGAGATGGTGCCATAAGGCAGACCAAATTCTTCACTGATCGCGATACGCACAGCTGGGGAGAACTGTACCACAACGTGTTTGTTTTCATCAGCCAGTGCATCCCATACTTTCTGTGTATCGTCTTTTTCTGCCAATGCGCCGGTCGGACATACGTTAATGCACTGACCGCACAGTGTGCAGTTAATTTCATCCAGCGCATGACCGAATGCAGGACCCACAATGCTGTTGAACCCACGGCCAATGCCGCCCAGAATATTTACACCCTGTACTTTTTTACATACTGCTTCGCAACGACGGCAGTATACGCATTTGTTCGGGTCGCGCACGATTGCTACGCTGCGGTCGTCCACTGGGAATGTGCTCTGTTCGCCGGCAAAGCGGATTTTGCGAATCCCCATCTGATGAGCCAGCTGCTGCAGCTCGCAGTTGCCGCTGCGCACGCAATTCAGGCAGTCAGCAGGATGGTTGGACAACAGCAATTCTACAACGCCTTTTCTTGCTTCACGAACTTTTGCGGTGTTGGTGAACACTTCCAGACCTTCTCTAACTGGATATACGCAGGAAGGCTGCAGTGCTTTGGCACCTTTTACTTCAACCAGACATACGCGGCATGCGCCCAGCTGGTTTACATCTTTCAAGTAACACAATGTTGGAATATTAATACCGGCTTTCTGTGCAGCCTGCAGTATGGTAGAACCTGCTTCAACCTGCACGGAAACGCCATCGATTATAACATTTACCATTTCCACAAAAATCACCCCTTCTATTACGCTCTGGAGATTGCGCCGAATCTACATTTTTCAATACAAGTACCGCATTTGATACATTTTGTCGTGTCAATTCTATGTGGTTCTCTGACAGTCCCTTCAATTGCGCCGACTGGGCAATTGCGAGCACAAGCAGTACAACCTTTACATTTTGCCGGATCAATTTCATAGCGCAGCAATTTCTTACATACGCCGGCAGGACATCTCTTATCAACGATGTGTGCTTCGTATTCATCGCGGAAGAATTTCAGTGTAGCCAAAATTGGGTTTGGCGCTGTCTGACCCAATGCGCACAATGCAGAGCTGCTGATGGTGCGAGCCAGTGTTTCCAGGTTGTCGATATCTTCCATGGTACCTTCGCCGCGGGTGATCTTATCCAGGATTTCCAGCATTCTCTTTGTACCGATACGGCACGGAGGACATTTACCGCAAGATTCATCCTGTGTAAATTCCAGATAGAATTTAGCGATATCTACCATACAGGTTGTTTCATCCAACACAATCAACCCGCCGGAACCCATCATGGAGCCTGCTGCCACCAGTGTATCAAAGTCGATTTCGGTATCCAGTGCGCTTGCTGGCAGGCAACCGCCGGAAGGACCACCGGTCTGTGCAGCTTTAAAGGCTTTTCCGTTTGGAATGCCGCCGCCGATGTCATAAATCATTTCTCTTAAAGTGGTACCCATCGGTACTTCTACCAGACCAATGTTGTTTACTTTACCAGCCATAGCGAATACTTTGGTACCCTTAGAACCTGCAGTCCCGATAGAGGAGAACCAGTCGCCGCCTTTGGTGAAGATTACAGGAATATTTGCTAATGTTTCTACGTTGTTTACAAAGGTAGGTACGCCCCACAGACCTTTTTCAGCAGGGAATGGAGGACGTGGTCTTGGCTCGCCGCGTTTCCCTTCTACGGAGGTCAGCAATGCGGTTTCTTCACCGCATACGAATGCGCCGGCGCCTAAACGAATATCTACGTCAAAGCTGAAGCCTGTACCCATGATATTGTCGCCCAGTAAACCTGCTTCACGAGCCTGTGCAATGGCGATTTCCAAACGATGTACGGCAATCGGATATTCTGCACGGATATAAATGAAACCGTGGTGAGCGCCGATTGCATAACCGCCAATAGCCATAGCTTCTAAAATGCTGTGCGGATCGCCTTCCAAAACGGAACGGTCCATAAATGCACCTGGGTCGCCCTCGTCGGCATTTACTACTACATATTTTTCTTCAGACTGATAGCCTGCAGCAAATTTCCATTTCTTTCCTGTTGGGAAACCTGCACCACCGCGACCGCGAATGCCGGATTTTTCTACTTCGGCAATAACTTCTTCCGGTGTCATGGTGGTCAAGGCTCTGCCTAAGCCCTGATATGCGTTATGGGCAATAGCCTCTTCAATTTTTTCCGGATCTATGGTACCACAGTTGCGCAGAGCGATACGGTTCTGTTTCTGGAAGAAAGGAATGTGGCTCATATCGGTAGCTTTTTTGTCCTGCCCTGGAATATCATACAGCAGACGTTCTACCAGCTGACCGCCTTTTAAATGGGTTTCGATAATTTCCGGCACATCGTCAACCTTTACATGATGATAGAAAGTACCTTCTGGATAAATTACCATGATTGGACCTAAGCTGCAGAAACCGAAGCAACCGGTTTTTACAACGTCAATTTCAGAATTCAGACCTGCTTCTGCCAACTGTTTTTCCAATGCTTCTTTTACTTCCATACTGTTGGAGGAGCTGCAGCCTGTACCGGCACAAATCAGTACATGATGCTTAGCCAGATTGGCCGGCGTTGGAGCCTGACCGTCACGCACACAAATCTTGGCGCGTTCAGCTTCTTGTAATGCTTTTAATTCTTCAAAACTTGCAATTTTACTCATTCTCCACACCTCCTAGTTCATCTGCTCAGCAGCTTTGATTTCTGCGATCAAAGCTGGGATATCTTCCGGTACCAAATGTCCGTGTACCTTGTCATTGATCGTAATTACCGGAGCCAGACCGCAAGCCCCTACACAACGGCAGCACTCGATGCTGAACATGCCGTCTTCTGTCGTTTCGCCTACGCCGATGCCCAGCTCTTCCTGCAATTTTTCCAGCAGTTTGCCGGAGCCCTTTACATAGCATGCTGTTCCGAGACAGACATTAAATGTGTATTTCCCTTTTTTATTCATTGTAAATAACGCATAGAAGGTTACTACCCCATAAATTTCACTCAAAGGAATATCCATTTTTTCTGCAATGTAAGCCTGAACTTCTTCCGGCAGGTAGCCGAAAATTCCCTGTGCTTTATGCAGTACGCTGATCAAGCTGCCTCTTTGGTCTTTATGCTGCTCAATCACTTTGTCAAGCTGTGCAAATAATGCTTCATTGTGTCCGCCACATGTACAAGCCATATCCTTGTCCTCCCTTAAAAATAAAGTTGTTAAAAATATTTAAAACAACCATCCGGTTTCTGTAATTTTCAAAATCTCCGTTCTGTTTGTGAACTTGTGAAATGTATAAATTCTGAATGGAGTGAGCAAAATCCATCAGGCTGTTTTGATATCTTATATGTCTATTAAAGCGCATTTTTAGCCAAAATGAAAGTATTTTATCTGTATTTTACAATAAATCTTATCAATAATTGTTTTTTTTATTTTCGTACATTTTTTCACTTAAGCGCATTTTTCTGCATGAATCGCGATTTAGAGCCGTCCATCCTACGTTGACATTTATCCACTGCCTGTATACGTTTTATGTTTTTCGTTGGTAAAATATTCCTGTTTCTGCTGTTTTTTTATTATTTTTTCTCAAAGGTCCGCGGCAAATTGTATCATATTTTCGCAATAAAACACATCATACTTCCTTGACATGCCCATATTTTTCCCGGAATTGCGTCATTGTTTTCCCTCCATGCTCACGTATTTTCTATGAGCATGAAGAAATTTTACAGATGCTCATGCTATCTTTGGAACACTGTTTTTATTTTATAAAATTTATGTTTTACTATAATACTTACTGCTTTTTTTCACTTTCTGAAAAATGGAGTAATTTTTCTTTTGGCAAACAAAGTTTGCCTTACAGCATTTTTGGAAAATCAAAAAATTTCGAAAGCTCTCAGTTTTTTTGCTCTATTCAGTTTACTACAAAAATCATTGAGAAAAAATATGAAACTTCTGTTAGTTTTATATGAAATATTAATCACAGACCATTGTAATTTCCGATAACAAAACTGCTGCCAGCGAAAAATATAAAACGAGATTTTATTTTTTGTTGTAACGCCACAAAAATAAAAAGATAGAGGAAGAACGCCCAAAGATAAAATTTGACCGTTCAAAAGGTAAGATAAAAAGAGGAAGAGACATAACAAAAAATAAAAATATTTATATGGAATTGATTTCCATTAACAATTTGCAGACCAAATTGCCTCACAAACCTGCATACAGCCTTTCTCGACCAAAATGTTTCACAAGCTACCGGAAAAACAATAGGAATGTCCTGCAAATTGAAATTCAAATCAGAAAGGAACGCGACGATTCTGTCACCTATACTGGAGGAAAAAACTTTCTTCACAGGCTTGCAACTTACCCTTCTTTCCTGTATCATGGAAAATAGAATCATAAGAGTTTCGACATATCACTTTTGTACTGCGAAAGGAGCGCGATGCTATGTCCTATCTGAAAGAATTATCCCAGGTCACCCTGGAGGACTTTTTGGCCATGCCCAAGGAAGAAGGACTCACCTATGAGTTCATTGACGGCGCTGTGATGATGTCGCCGCGACCGGCTATCAAGCACCAGCGAATCAGCGGAAATCTCTACTACCAATTTAGAACGATCCTGAAAGACAAACACTGCGAACCGATACAAGAAGCGGATTTAATCTTAGACGAACAAAACTTTGTGCCCGATTTGATGGTTGTGTGCGAAGAAAATTTAGACGATATGGCGCATTACGATAAACCGCCGCTGTTGGTCGTGGAAATTCTCAGTCCTTCCAGCGCCAGCCGCGACTACTTTGTAAAGCGGCGTGCCTATAAAACGCTGGGCGTGCAGGAATACTGGATTGTTTCGCCCGAAGAAACCTGCATCATGGTAATTTGTTTTACTACCGATGAAGAATGCCGGTATTGCGAAGGCACTGTGAAATCTTATGTACTGCCGGAAGTCTCCGTCCCACTGGAAGATGTATTTTCCTGATGTGGTTTGACAAACAACTACCTCTGTGGCATAGTATAGGCAATAACCTTTTCACGACATTGGAGTTGATTTTATGCATCTGAATCATTGGACCCTGATCTTTCTCACCATCGCAATTTTTTTCTTTGTTTTTGACTGGTGGAGCAAACGTCCGCTGAAAACTACAGAGCAGAAAAAGGACGGCAAGGTTCTTTATCGTTCCCTTTCCCCAGAAGACGGCTGGGCCCTTATAGATGGGCAGCGCAAGGTCGTCCTGCTGGACGTGCGCACCCCGGAGGAATTTGCGCACAGTCATTTTCCAAACAGTATCAATCTTCCTCTCAATAAGCTGGACCATAGCGCCAATCAAAAACTGGGAAACCGCAACAAAACCATTCTGGTCTACTGTCAAAGCGGCGCGCGCAGCAAGCAAGCTACCAAACTGCTTTACGCCCTTGGTTTCACAGACGTGTACAACATCGGCGGCTTGAATACCTTTATAAAAAGAAAGCCGTAAGTATGTTCTTGTGTATAATCTAGCATTTTTTGTGGATTATTTAATGAATACTGGAAAATTTTTATGCAAAAGAGGAATAGGACAAACACGTCTGTCTGTCCCATTCCTCTTTTTTATATGCAGCCTATGCACGATTTCTAATTTTCAACATCACTGATTTTGGTATTTTTACACTCTACTTTCCATAAATAATACACAACTTTCCAGAGATATTCAGATGTTATCCACATAGTTATCCACAGATAGTGGATAACTATACAGAAACACGCATCGTCACTCACTCAATCCGCTTTCTTTAAACTTATGATTAAACCATTCCAGCAACGGATGCAGCGGTTTCTTCAACAGAATGCCCAGGGTCAATCCGATGGCGCCGAAAATTGCCAGATGCCAGAAATCATAAAAAAGATTTTCTGCCACTGTGCCAGAAATGGCTTCCCGCATGGCGCCAATGGCATAGGTAAAGGGTAAGAATGGCTGCAGAATCTGATAGAACTCTGGCATAACTTCCACTGGGAATGTACCGCCAGCGCCAGCAATTTGAAACACCAGCAAAATGACGCACGCTGCTTTGCCGACATTGCCCAAAATGGATACCAAGCTGTACACAATCAGGATAAAAATAAACGCTGTGAATAAGCTAAATATCAAGAATACTCCCAAATCTGCCACCGTAACACCTAATATAAATTTATCACCCAGCGTAACAATCAAGGACTGTCCAAACGCCATTGTCAAAAATGTCAGCATCTTTCCAAAGTATTCTTCCAGCATGGTATTTGGTCTGCCCTCTACAATGGGAGCCGTTTCCGTTGTCAGTATTGCCGATAACAGCAGACAACCCACCCATAGAGCCAATACCGTATAAAAGGGAGTCATAGCCGAGCCGTAATTGTCCAAATGATATAGTCGTTCTGTCTTTAACTCCACTGGACCGGAAAAATAGTCCGCAGAAGCTTCGGAATCATTTTCTAAAAGATTGATGATTGTCTCCAAATTCTCATCGGTAAAATGATTCATAATTGCACTCAGTCTTTGAATTTCGCTTTTAGCTGCTGGAACTGCTTCATTCAGCTTAGCCAACAACTCTGCTCCTTTTACTTCCGTGTCATTGCCTTGCTGCAGCAGCTCGCGCATCTGCGGCAAGGCATCATCTGCCCGCAATAATGCACCATCCAAATCATCTAACGTACCATACAGATCCTCAAACATCGTGTGAAGCATGCTCTCCCAACGCTGATTATATTGTTCTGTCACATCCTGCATGATTTCTTCTATCTCATCCAGGGTTTCTCCGGCTGTAAGCATGATATCGTCGGCCAGCTCCAAGGCTTTATCCGCTGTGGCCAATAAAGAACGTACCTGCTGGATGCCATCTCCCAGCATGGTGTCTGCTTCTTCCATAATCTGTACAGCATCCCCAATGCTTACGCCCATATCTTTCATCTGTTGCACAAGGGCTGTTATCTGCTGTACATCAGTTTGCGCCTGCTCCATGTCCTGCAGCAGCGTTTCAATTTGCGCCGCCACTTCTTCCGGCGTCATGGCTGCAATCTCTTCCCGTTTTTCCCGATTAGCAGCAATATTTTGCGCCAGAAGTTCCTGCGCTTCTTGGTTTTTTGCCAGTTGTTGCTCCAACAGAGCCCGTTCATCCTCATTTTCTGTCATCTCAAGCTGAGCTTTTAATTCTGTCTCAACCAATTTTAAAGCAGCTTCTTCTCTGAGCAGTACTCCGTTAGATGTATCATATATTGCAAGCAGTGTATCCTGTACCTGCTCTGGATTTTCCTCCATCTGCTTCAGTAATTCTGTGAGTTTTTCCGCAGTTGTTTCGGCCTTCCCTAATAGTTCTAACCATTTATCATAATCAGGATCTTTGATGTCCTGCTTTTCCAGCCAAGCCAATACTTCTTCTAAAGTTTCCTGCAAATCCTCTGCTTTATTCACCAATGAAGGAACTTTTTGCAAATATGCTTCCGTATTATCCAGTTGTTCTGATGTGTTCTGCAATAAAGACCGCGTTTCATCAATGAACTGCTGACACTGGGCAAATTTTCCCGCTGCATAATCCACACCATCTGTTTGCAGCTTCTCTGCATCCTTCAGCAGTTGATTGCTTTGTACAGAAAAATCCTGTAGCTGCTCTACGCCATCCTCCAGCAGCGGCATTGTTGCATCAGCGCTTTCCAATAAATCCTCCACTGTCGCCAATCCTTCATTGGCCTTTTCCAGTTCGGCTTCCAGCTCATTAAAATTTTCGTTCACTGCGAATACTGCGTCTCGCAGTTTTTTGATTTTTATTTCATTATTATCTATATCTTCCCCTACATTATTCCCGATAGAAAATACCACCTGATCCACCACTTCAATGATGGCTTTCGTGACTTCATTGGTCACTGTTTTAGCGCCAGTATCGGTAATTTTGGGAGCGATTGCATTGCTTTTTTCATTTACACGATAAATAATCTCCGGCTTATGATAGTTGCTTCCGAACACATCTGTCAGTTGCTCCGAAAAGTCTTCTGGAATTTCCAGCATGGCGTAATAGCGATCGTGGGTCAATCCATATTCGGCATCCTCTTCCGACACAAACTGCCACCCGATTGCATCATTGGAGCGCAGACTTTCCACAATATTATCGCCGGCATTTATCGTATTGCCCTGCAGCGTGACCCCACGGTCCAGATTTACGACTGCAACCTTAATACCATTGGTATTGCCATAAGGGTCCCAACAGGCTACAATATTCACCCATGCATACAGCGACGGCAATACAAGCAGTCCCAGCATAATCAACACTGCCACCGGATTATGTGTCATATTATACAAATCACGGCGATAAATCGAAAAAATATGTTTTATCCTGGTCTTTTCTTTTTTTTCTCGATTTTCTTTCACGTCCCCAACCCTCCGTTAGAAGTATTGCTATTTATTTTACGATAGATATTGTAAAAAATAAACTATAGAATATTAATATTTTGCAGTATTCTTTATTTGATTTTGTTACAATCAGCAAAAATCCTCTTGATAGAATTGACAATAAAGAATTAAATAGTTTATCATTTCTATTATGAGTATTGTATATATTGTCACTATCTTTATTAAATGACAAATTATTGGAGGTTTTCGTTTGATTCACATTATAACCGATAGCAGCAGCGATTATGATCTCACACTTGCTGCTCAACAACAAGTAGAAATCATTCCCATGCGTATTTGTTTTGGCGAAACCGAATATTTAGACCGACAAACTCTTTCGGTACCTGATTTTTATACAAAATTGGAACAGGCTGATACGCTGCCTTCCACATCGCAAATTACCCCTTTCCAGTTTTGCCAGGCTTTTCAGCCGCATATAGAGGCTGGCGACCAAATCATCGGTATTTTTCTTTCCAGCGAGCTCAGCGGTACGTTTCAATCAGCACAGGCAGCAAAACAAATATTAAATACCGATAATATTTTTTTGGTAGACAGTCTAAATGCTGCTTTAGGTCAACACTTACTGGTTCAAATCGCTGTACATTTACGGGAGCAGGGTCTCTGCGCACCGGACATCGCACGGGAACTCACCCAGTTGGCATCTAAAATTCGCTTGATTGCCTGTGTAAAAACTATGCGGTATCTTGTTATGGGCGGGCGTATTTCCCCCGCAGCTGGTAAGATCGGCGGTATTTTGGGGATTACACCCATCATTTCCTTAGACGACGGCAAAGTCGAACCTCTCGGAAAAGTGCGAGGACATAAGGCAGCCTGCCATTGGATTCAGCATTATCTGGAAACTCATCCCGCCGACGCTCGTTACCCTGTGGTATTTTCCCACTCGGTCAATCCGCAGGGCCGCGACGAATTGGTACAAGAGCTTGATGCGCTCTTGCCGAACAATGACTATCTCTATTGCGATTTGGGCAGCACCATCGGCACCCATATCGGTCCCGGCGCAATCGGCGTCGCCTATATTGAAAAATAAAAACAACCGCCCCGTCAGGTGCAGAACAGATTACAGCTATCGCACCCGACAGGCGGTTATTTTGGTTTTTATTACACTATCAGATTTTTCTCACATGTATACTTATTCTCCAGAAACACGTTGCATTTGCTTCCGTTTTATTCTTGCTGTCAGAGGTTCACTGTGTTTCATGGAATCAACATAACCATTGTTCCTGCAACAACCATTGTAAGACCCACACCGGATTTTCGTGTCAGCTTTTCATGGAACACAAAGTAGGAAAAAGCGATTGTCACTAAAATACTCAGCTTATCAATGGGTACAACTACGCTGGCAGGGCCATCTTGCAGGGCACGATAATAACATAACCAGGAACCGCCTGTAGCCAGCCCTGACAGACAAATAAACCCCAATTCATTTTTAGGAATTCCCTTGAGTGTATGCTGCTTCCCTGTGACAAATACCATGCCCCATGCCATGATCAGCACTACACCGGTTCGGATGGCAGTGCCCAGATTGGATTCTACACCGGAAATCCCTACCTTGCCGAGAATTGAAGTCAGACTGGCAAAAACAGCTGACCCTATCGCATAGAACAGCCAGCCTCTTCCTGTTTCTGTTTTCTGTTCCACATCCTTTTTTTCAATCATCAAAAAGGTACCAATGGCAATCACAACGACGCCAATTGCCTTTGAAATACCCATTTTCTCATGAAGAAAAACAAACGCTAGAAGAATCGTCAGAATCGTGCTGGACTTGTCAATGGGAACAACCTTGTTGATATCTCCCCGCTGCAATGCCTTAAAATAACACAACCAGGATGCCCCGGTAGCTACACCGGACAGAATCAAAAATAGAAAAGTTCTTCCGCTGATTTCTGCAATTTGATTCTGCGAATGAACAAGCAAAACCATCAGCCAGGAAAAAAACAGAACTACAATGGTGCGAATGGCTGTTGCTACTGTAGAATCCGTTTTACGAATGCCGCACTTTGCCAAGATAGATGTAATGCCCGCAAAAACTGCGGAGCCAACTGCATATAAAAGCCACATCGTTACTCACTCCTTAAATCGATATCCCGCACCCCAAATCTTCTAATTCTACTACATCATATCACATAACCCTTCCCAATGTATAAACTATTCTTAAACTGGTCAATAAGAAGAAAAAACATTCACGAAAACGCTGCTGTCTACTTCTTTTTCATCCTGTACATATAGCATCCTTCACAACCAAAGTGCGGTATGTTACATATTTTTTTGTATCCCCTAAATTCCTCAGAAAATTTTTTCTGTTACAATATTTTTATACAGACTGGTATCATTATAGATAAAATACTGTTTGACCATAAAATTGCTGCGAAAAGAAGGGATTTTTTTGAAACAACAACACACATTTTTACTCTTGCTTACCTTAGGATTGGGTACTGTCATCGGCACACTGAACATTACCATGTTTAACGTGGCACTGCCCAGTATGATGACCTATTTTGACGCGCCGCTGGCTACTGTACAATGGCTCACTTCCGGATATATGCTGGCTGCTGGTATGATTATTCCCGCCGCCGGATTTTTTGGGGACCGTTTTGGCTACAAACGCATTTTTTGTCTGGTACTCTGCTGCGTCCTGGTTCTCTCCATTGTCGGCGCGCTGGCCTGGTGTATTGAACTGTTAATCGTAGTTCGTTTTTTCATGGGACTGACAGGCGGTCTTTTATCGCCGTTATCACTGGCGATGCTATATCAATCCCTGCCGGTCAGCCAACAGGCTAAAGCCGCAAGTACATGGGGAATCGCCAACATGGTCGGCGGTATGCTGCCATCTGTGCTCTCCGGTATCATTCTCAGCGTAGCCGATTGGCGGTTTCTGCTCTTATTCAATTTGCCTTTCGTGATATTGGCAATTTTTCTTGCCCTGCGGCTGCTGCCCAAAGACACGCTCAGAAGCGCCGCGCGCCTGGATTTTACCGGCTTGGCGCTGACTTCTATGGGCAGTCTGATTTTGCTGTTTTCCTTCAGCAATCTATCCAGTTGGGGCTTCTCTCTGAAATTACTGCTCGGCGTTTTATTAGGACTCGCATGTCTGGCTGCCTACGTCATCCGCAGTCATAACCGTTCCGACACATTGTTGAATTTGAGCGTTTTAAAATTTCGCCGTTACGTTGCGGCATTAATCGCTGGCGGTATGAATTCCATCGCCTTATACATGATTACCTTTTTGATGCCGCTGTTTCTGCAGAGTGGTTTGGGCGTGTCTCCGCTGGCTACAGGCATAATTATGCTGCCAACCTCCCTGATTGCCATTATCGTCATGCCTGTGGCCACCGCCTTTTACCCCAAATTGGGTGAAAAGTCTCTGATGATACTGGGTATTGTCATTTTGCTGGTTGGTTCCGCACCATTCCTGACCGCAGTCCCCACCACGCCCATTTTGCTGATTATCGTGGCAATGTGTGTGCGTTCTTGCGGTATGGGCGCTATCAATCTCGTGTCCACCAACGCGCAAATGTCCAGCGTACCGCCGGAGTTGTCGGGTCATGCGTCCTCGCTGACCAACTGGTTCCATCAGATGCTGAATGCACTTATCGTCGGCATCGCTGGAAATATCGCAGATCTGCGCATTACAGCCATTACTGACAATTCACCGGAGAGCCTAGCTTTCGCCTATACCTCCACCACCAATTTGATGATGGCAGTATCCTGTTTACTGCTGTTTGCGGTAATTCCTATTTCACTGAAATTCTTCCGCAGCAAAGCAGATATGAATAAAAGAACAGCATAATGACATGGAAAAGGGACAGTAATGTGAAAAAATAATTCTCACACTACTGTCCCTCTATTTATAAAAAGTTTGTTACTCTTTTTCATCTTACCTAAAGAAATGCAATTTCAATGAAGCAACTCCTTGCCCGCAATTATTTTTCAGGAAATAATATTTCCCAGAAAATATTACAAAGCAACACCGCTCTATGCCTTACATTTCTGCAAATCACAACTCACCGGGAAAAATACCTTTTCAACATCGAGCCCTCAGATATTTCTCACATTCCCTCTAATCATTATTTTCCGGGAAATACTCAGTAAGCTGCTTCCATCGCCTTAATCCTCTGATACAGCGCCGTACAATTTGGCACATCAATGCCATGTTTCTGTGCCAGTGGAATTACTGTGCCGGAAAACAGTTCCACCTCCGAATACCGTTTTGTCATACCGTCCTGCCGCATAGAGGGCATTCCTTCTGGATTTAACCCGTCCGCTATCGTCAGCCAGCCCTGCACATCCGCTTCGTTTAAGTCGATCCCTTCCGCATTGGCCACCTGCATTACTTCCCGCATCGTATTCACCATCATATCCCGCGCTTCACCGGCATGCTGCACTGTGGCATACGTACCCTCATACACCATTACAACCTGGTTAATTCCAGTATTCAGCATCAATTTACTCCATAGCTTGCGCATAATCGCATCGGAATAAACATAGGGAACCTCTACACGGTCAAACAGCTGTCCAATAGCCTGCAGCGCTTCACTTTGCTGCCCATCGCTTTCCCCTAACACCAATACACCTTTATGCAAATAGCTGGCCTGATTGCCCACCTTCACTGCGTCCATGCCCTGCGCAATACAATAAATTACGTGTGCCTCTGGAAATGCTTCCTGTAAAACTTTCTCACTGGAAATCCCATTCAATAATGAAATGATCACAGTTCCTTTCTGCACAAACGGTGCAGCCTCTGCAATAGCTTCCTGCAAGCCGCTAAATTTTACACCCACAATCAACAAATCAACAGGCACAGCGTTTTCTTGGCTGCGATAGGAGAATGCACAGCGCACATCATTACAATAAATCCCTTCCGTTTCATAACGTTTGATGCGGTTTTTATCTGCAATTACAAAAAAATCATCGGGTATTGCCTGCTGCAATAAATCACTGTACAAAACTCCCATAGCCCCCAAGCCAATCAGTGCAACCTTTTTCAATCCTTTCATCGCCTTTCCCATCAGAACATTTTCTTTTTAGTGTATCATGGACGCAAGAATTTGTCATCACTCATTGTATTCGAGATTCCGCCTGCTGTCCCAACACTCATAAAAAATAGGCTTATGTCATCGAAATTCTTTCCACACAAGCCTCTCCTGCATATACTTATATTTTTCGCAGCGAACACGTATCCTTCATCGTATTCCGTGCGGCACAACAATCTGCATTGTAATTCCCCGCATATCAATACTAGCTTCAGCGGGAATCGTTTCACTCCCGTTTCTGCATTCCATCTGCCCCAGCACTGCTAAACATAGGGCATCTTCCCAAGTACGACCGCGTTTTTCCGCCAGCTGTCCTTTATATTGCTGCAACACCAATGGGCGACTTTCTCTCAACAATTCAGAATGACTTTGCCGCAGTACATTTTTCCATTCATTGTGCTCCAACAGTAGCTCATCTACTTCCCGCAAGGCGCTGCGCAACGCCAACTGCTGCGGTGAAACAGTTCGCCCCAGTACGCGAATATTTTCCTCACGGGCCATACTGTCATTTTCCGCATATACCGCTTGTCGACAAGGCACCGCTGCGATAGGGATGCCCGGCAGCAACCGACGGATTGCCGCTTCAGGACGCAATGTTTCGTCTATTCCGCTCTCCGGCAACCCCACGGGGATGTCCGTCAGTACAGCATCCGCATCCTGATAGGTATTGCAGAGCTCCCACAAATCCGCTGAAGACACAAAACTACAGGCATCATTCTGTAAAATTGCAGCATGCCACATCCCATCGTCATAGGTGATCCCTACCGTCTGCCAACTTCTCGGCAATTCTTCCTCTTGTATCTGCCGAGACAAGGTGTCAAACAAGAACAAATATTGTTTTTCCACCGACCAGAAACTACTAAACGTAAAACAGGGCTCAATGACCAATTTGGGCTCCTTCTCCGCCAATTTTTCCCCTGTAAAATGTAAAAACTCATAGTAGAGCATCGTATTGTCAATTTCTTTCATCACACGCTGCTCCCGCGGCCGAATCCCGCCGGGCAAATACTTTTGATAAATCACATCCAGCAGCTTATCTTCCAGCGCTACATACTGACGCAGCTGCCTTTTCACCGGTGACGTAATGTCAGACATATACGCCTCACTGGCATCATGCAATAAACAAATCAACGCCTGACGCGCGCCGTACCCCCGCTCCAATGCTTCACGGGCACAGTCTAAACAATGCTGCCCCACCGAATAAAATTCAACAAAATGCCCGTTGGCGCGGCCAATACGAGCTAACGCATGGGCCACATCGCGGATGTCAATCGCCTCTACATCCGGCTTAAACGGTGAAAAAGTATGTCCACTATAGGTTATTATCGAATCTCTGCTTCTCATAATCGCTCAACCTTCTCCACAAATCGCAACAGCAGTCTACCACAAACACGCCCCTGCCGCTGCATTCTTCTTCAGTATACGCAGTTTTTCACATTTTAGCAAGAGTGAAAAATCAGTTTTTCGGTCAAGTCAACGCTGGCGCTATACGCATATTCTTCGCAATAACCAATTTTCCTTTACTGATAGCTGCTTGTATATCTTCCCACTCGTTTATGAAAAAGAGATATAGAAACCCCGCTATATTACCTTGGCTGTAAACATATATTTGCTATCCCATCAATACGCATCACTCAGCAGAAAATCTGCAACATGCATAGTGATAATGCCTTGGTAATTACCGCCGACAAATTCATCTGTACGCAAAACATACTTGGGATAGTTGTCTCGAATTTCCAAAAGACGCTCATACTCGCGTTTTTCTGTCTTTTCGGAATCAATCCGCTGCGTGACTTGTACATAGATCTTCTCATTTTGGCGGGTTGCAACAAAATCAACTTCCGCCTCTCCTATCTTACCGATATAAACCGTATACCCGCGACGACACAATTCTAGATAAACAACATTTTCAAGACTGCTCGCTACCGTATCACTATGATACCCTAAAACACTGTAGCGCAGCGAGGTATCTGCCAGATAGAACTTTTCCCGCGTTTTCAAAATCTCCTTACCTTGCAGATCATAACGGGAACAACGGTGTAATAGATAGGCTTTCTCCAGTTTTTCAAGATAACTGTACACTGTCTCATTATCAAGACTTCTGCGCTCTGCTTTCAAATAATCAGAAATCGACTTGGCCGAAAACATATTGCCAACATTATTGAAAGTATATCTTACGACCCGTTCCAATTGGTCGACCTTACGCACCTGATTGCGCTTTACGATATCAGAAAAAACTGTGGAATTATAAATATCCCGGACAATAGTATAAACCTCGTCCTGACTATACGCCCGCAAATGTGTAGCTGGGAAACCGCCAAGGCGAATATAGTTTGCAAGCTCCTTATAAACATCATCAGGCGTTGCATATTGACTCTTGAACATCAAATACTCCTGAAAAGACAAGGTATAGATTCTGAAAGTAACGTATCTTCCTGTCAAATAAGTAGAAATCTCTGAAGACATCATACGGGAATTCGAACCCGTCACATAAAGGTCTACATCGAAATCCGTCGCCAACGAATTGACTACCTTTTCCCAATCGGTGATTTCCTGCATCTCGTCAAGAAAGAAATATGTCCTGCCATTTGGATACAGCCTACTCTTTAACTCCTGATACATTTGCTTCGCCGTCATATCTTCGTACTCCATAGAATCAAAGCGGTAACTGACAATTTGCTCTTCTGCAATGCCCCGTTCTGTACGCAGCTTCTCCATAATCATCTTCAGAATGGTGGATTTTCCGCAGCGACGAACGCCGGTCAAGATTTTAACAAAAGGCGTATCTGTGTACGCCATGATTTTTTCTACATAAATTGGTCTATAAATCAAAACTGTCACCCCCTATTATCCGTAGTATATCGCAAAATATTGTAGAAATCAAATATTTTGCGATTATAAATCGTAAAATATTGTAAATCATCTATAGATTACGGTTTTTAAATTTATCGAAGCGAAATATTAGTTTCTATGATTATAATTCAACAAGGAAAACACTCCCAGCTCTTTTTCTATTTCCTGAGAAATAAAAAAGTCAAAACCGTAAACGGGAAAAATCTATTTGCCTATACAACTTTCTTCACTCAAGTATAATAAGATACGTACTAAACAACACAGCTATCTATGAAAATGGCCTCTCCACCCTCGCAGACTGTCAGCGATAAAGATTAGCACCGCCGCCCACACAAACACAAAGGTTACCGCCTGCGCCTGGGTGAATGGTTCATGATACACAAACACACCGATTAACAATTGCAGCGTGGGATTAACATACATCAAAATACCCGATAAAGCCAGCGAGGTGTACTGAATCCCTTTCGCATACACCAAAAGCGGCACCGAAGTGACCACACCCGCCAAGGGAATCAACGCATACTGCCAGCCGGAAAGCTGGCCAATACAGCCGTTACCCTGAGATTCCATCACAATCATTACCAGCAAAAATAACGGAGAAACCAGCAGCGTTTCCATAAAAGTAGACACCATGCTGCCCACCGTTACCCGCTTTTTCACCGCACCGTAAATGGCAAAGCTGCCGCCGATAATCAACGCAAACACCGGCACCTTGCCATAAGAAAACACCGAATACAGTACGCCAACCGTAGATAGTGTCACTGCAACCGTCTGCCACTTCCGCAACCGTTCGCCAAAAAATACAGCGCCCAGCAGAATCACCATAATGGGATTGAGATAATAGGCCAGACTGGCATCTAAAATATGACCGCTGTTGACAGCATAGATATACGAACCCCAGTTGATGGTAATCAAAATACTGCCCCAGGCCAACAGCTTGAGCTGCTGTTTATCATGGCGCAGCGCCCGCACCTGCGGCCATTGCTTACACAACCATAAAAGCAACGCGCAAAAAATCATAGAAAAGGTAATCCGACTGGCTAAAATATAGAGTGAATTGACTGCACTGAGTTGTTTCCAATAGATAGGCAGCAAACCCCATAAAATATAACAAAGCAGCACATACAACGCCGATGGATTCATCGCAGTTATTCCCCCCTCTCGCTAATTTGCAAATGTTTCACGTGAACATTTTTCTTCTAGCATGTCCATAATTATGAAAATTATTGTAGCACAAACTTTTCGTCTTGTCTGTAATAACGCAGAAACGAAAGCCTTGTTAACTTCCCATAATAACAGAAAACGCTCTCCGTCGTAACGCTGCTTTGTGCTTTTCCATCGCCCAATCCGCAATTTTTGACCTTGTCATAGAAAAAATGATAGCATTTTGCGCAAATTATACTATAATAGAGATTATCTTTTTCAAATTGATTGCAGGAAAGGGGCATTCTACGGTGCGTGATTTAACACAGGGCAATATCACATCAATTTTGCTGCGCTTTGCAATCCCCATCGTGTTCTCGCGGGTATTCCAGCTATGCTACAATCTGGCGGATACCCGTATCATCGGCAGCGCTTTGGGCGATTCTTCGCTGGCAGCCATCAGCGCTTCCAGTACCTTTTACCAACTGCTGCTGACCTTTCTCACAGGACTGACCAGCGGCTTTGCCATTGTAGTGGCCCGTTATTTCGGCGCCCACGATGAACGCCCCTTTCGGCAGGCTGTGGCCGGAACTTTTCGCTGGGGCCTTTTCATCGGTTTGAGTTTGACTGTGCTGAGTTTGCTGTCGCTGCCCTGGATGCTGCAGCTCTTAAATATTGACGCCGCCTTGCTGCCAGAAAGCCGCACATATATTCAACTTGTGCTGTTTGGTCTGATTTTATCTGCTCTGTATAATCTGTGCGCCGGTGTACTGTATGGCGTGGGGGATTCCTTTACGCCGCTGATTTTTCTGATTATCGGCACCACAGGCAATATCGCCCTCGACATTTTGTTTGTAATGGTACTGCCATGGGGCGTCGCCGGTGCGGCAGTAGGTACCGTATTGGCTCAGGGCTTTACCGCTGTAGGCTGTTTGCTCTATATGCTGCTCCATTATCCATCCTTGCGTCTGCAAAAGGCAGATTTTACCGTGGAACCAGCCATCACCACGGATTTATTAAAGACGGGCTTTTCCTGCGGATTGATGCAGTCCATGATCAGCCTTGGTTCTCTCACTTTACAAATTACCATCAACGGCTTGGGTGAAACCTACATCGTAGCTCAGACGGCAGCCCGCCGCATCTCGGAAATTCTGATGATGCCCTTCCTGGCTCTGGCCAGTGCCGTGGGTACCTTCACCAGCCAGAATTTGGGCTCTGGCAAGCTGCAGCGGGTACGGGCTGGTTATCAGCAATCCATTGTACTATTGTGGGCTTGGTGCGCTGTGGTATTGATAATCTCTTATACTGTTTCGCCCTGGCTGGTACAGCTCATCACTGCCACCCAATCTCAGGCTACCATAGACGCCGCCGTGCTATATCTGCGTGTGGATACGCTGTTCTATTTCACGCTGCCGCTGATTATCGTCAGCCGCCAGACACTGCAAAGTCTGGGAGAGCAGATTACACCTGTCATCTCCAGCGGTATCGAGTGCGTGGGCAAAGTGATCATTGCCTTCACATTGGCACGGCAAATAGGCTATCTGGGCATTATCCTGGCTGAACCTATCGTGTGGTTCATCATGGTGATTCCGCTTCTAATCAGCCTGAAGAAACGCATGCCTCCGGCAAAATAATCGTTATAGCAAAAGCTGCTGCCCTTATGCGACATCACATTTGAGCAACAGCTTTTGTTTTCCGAAAAGTTTTCAAGATTTTATCCAGCGGACACAAAAAACTGCCGTGCAATGCACAGCAGCAAAATTTCTTGAAGCAACGAAAATTTTATTTTTTCTCATGATCCAGAACCAATTCCGCAAAATCCTGGAAAGAATCGCCTTGCCATCGTTCCGCTCCATCCACCTGATTGAAAAAACAGTTGGGCATTTCTTGCAAGCGCAAATTTTTACTAATGCAAGGCGCGCATCCTTTTTCATGTTTGGTCGGATGCAGCGGGCAATCCAAATTTTTGCAGGTGCAAAAAGGGCTCAAATTCGCCATGAAACTCTCTTCTTCACAACAAAAATACATCCGCACGCATTTTTTATTTCACAACCAACACGCGGGGAAAGTTGTCATCCCCCACTTTTACATTGCAGGCCGTTTCCAGCATTTCCGCTGATAAGGCCTCCACAGTAGTGTGCACGCGGTTCAAATGCAACAGTTCCTCCTGAATGGTGCCTAAATCCTCTGCACCCAGATCAATACTCCACAGCTCACAGCGCTTGCCGCTCTGGCAGTTGGCCTTCAAATACTCCCACAAGCGCTGCCCCCGCTCTGGCGTATATTCCAAATTCAGCCGGTAAATATAAGGCAGCTTGGTGTAGATCGTGATATCCACAAACAAATATCCTATCATTTCCCGCACGATCTCCAAATCGCCTAAATCCTCTATTGATTCAAATTTTTTATCCCGCCCGTCTGGATGATGCAGCTTGGGACTCAACAACGCAGGTAATTCATATTCACTGGCAATAAACTGATAGATACTAATTGCAACCCACTCCTTTTTCAACTCCGATAACAATCCTCTACTGTTTATTGTATCACACCTGCGCCAAAAGAACAGCATTATTTCGCTTCAGACACCACAAAATCAGCATATATTTCAAAACTGCTGTAATCTTCCTGCCCATTTGGCCGATAAAGAATCTCTTTCGTGATACGATATTCACCCAGCGCCAAATCCGGCAGCGCAACCTGCTGTTCCCTTTGTTCCCCGGCTGGCAAAATATAAGCTAAATCATGAAAAATACCCTCCATAGGCACCGGCTCCCAAGTCACCGTCGTTTCGCTGAAGGGCTGTGTTTTGTCAGCTTTTGATACGCCGCAGGAAATCATTGTCATCTTTTGCAGCAGAGAAAATGCTTCCCCATATAGTACGTCCGCACCTTCCCCGACCAGACTGCTATGATTGCTTAACTGTATTGTCAGGCCATCGCTGCGCACTGAGTCAGGCAGCACCTCCAACAAAATCTCTGGCTCATCGGGTGCTGGCTGCGATATCCATTCCTCCTGCAGTGAAATAGGCATACCGGCAAGCTGTTCGCCGCACAAATCCTGCAGCGCTGTCAAAACTGTTCTGTCCGTGCCAACATACTGCACAATTACATTCTGATAGAGAAAAAAGTGAGGCTCAGCAACCCATTCTACCCGTATGCCTGACCCCATATAGTCCACCCCAAAGCCATCCTCCGTGATGCAGTCCGCATCCTTTTGCGCCTCATCAGCATTTTTATACACATATACCGTCACTGCATTTCCTTCCTCATGGTTTAAAGTCAACCGATACCGTTCTCCACGCAGAAAATCCTGCTGTTCTTCTGCGACAGTCACCTCATAACCCGTATGAGACAGTGCACCGCTGACCGCCTCCATAGCAGTTTCGTCCACTGGCTGCAAACACACAGCAACCGCCAAAACTCCAATCACTGCCAACAACGTTATAATAAATTGTTTCATCGGCAATCCCTCCTATACTTTGTTAATATGATAGACGAGCGCAGACGAAAAAAGTTTCCAAAATTTTCACGTATCAATATTACAACCATGTATCTGCATAATACATCACGCCCTGTACCACAAAGCCTCCACCGGTTCTCAACCAGATGGAGGCTTGTAAAAAATGTTTCACGTGAAACATTGCTATAATTTGAACGTATCATAAACAGAAACGCTTTTTTTGATACAAAACACTTCAAAACTCCCGATTAAAATCCAAATAGCGTGTGCCCTGATAGGAAAGGGTACCCTGATCTCCTTCAGCTAACAAACCATACACACGGTCCTTTACATGAAACTCCAACCGCTGTCCATCTTCCAACTCAAAGGTCACATAATAGGTTGTGCTGGTCGTGGTATGCATACCGCTGTTATTACCTGCACTGTGATGATGCACATCCACATTCTGCCGTTTTCCCACAATTTTAGCTGATGCCATAACCTGCGGCGAATTGTTGTTTCTGTGCCACTCTGCCACACCTCTACCAATACTATAGATAAACAAGCAACCAAAAATGATAAATGCAAGCCCAAACAAAATAAAAAAGAAATCGAATCCCTGATTAAAAAACATCGATATTATACACTTCCTTTCTGCGTCATATCATTATTAGATATCAATGGAGAGCCGTTACTTTCCACGGCGTTGCTTTACTCTGGCATTTTCCTCTCGAAATTCCCGAATAAAACCAGCTATACCGTTCCCATCATTGCCAAAACTGACATATCGCTAGCCATCATACTGCAAGGTGCCGCACTGCCCCTCTGTCAGCCAAAAATATTTTGTCTCATTGGGCAGCACCAATTCAACTTCACTGCCGTCTTCCAGTACAAACGTAGCCAGAAAATCAAGCGCAACCGGTTGGGTAGGCAATTG
>DKVF01000060.1:0-8566 GCA_002491065.1 Peptococcaceae bacterium UBA7185 | reverse complement strand
ATTCCAGATCAGCCTCGTCATTCCATTGTCCAGACTCCTTTAAATGAGCATACATCGTATACGCCAAAACAACAAAAAACAATACTATTACTAATGCCAGCAGCCATGCCAAATCTAACTCCACACGTCTCTCTCCCTTCCATCGCTCCGCTTATTTTTCAGTATAACATGCTATGCCCCATGCAGCAATAAAAATCCACCCTTCTCACATTTTCGTAAATAATCGTTTATCAGAAGGGAAACAATTTTTCGTAGCTTTGTCCTCTGGTATTTCCCGAGAAATAATAAAACCTATATCAAAAATTTCCCGATAGCGCTTGACAGAATAAAATCACAGTGCTACAATCGGATTTAAGCAATACCCCCCAGGGGTGTAGTGATTGGAGATGATGTTTTATGATGGCTGACAAAACCTACGTCACCAAATTATTGAAAACTGCTCGGGGACAGCTGGACGGCATTTTGAAAATGGTAGAAGAGGATCGCTATTGCATTGATGTTTCGCAGCAGCTGATGGCCACCGAAGCCATGCTGAATAAAATCAACAAAGAAATTCTCACCGCCCACTTGAAGCATTGCGTCAGCAACGCACAAACACAGGCGGAACGGGATGAAAAAGTGGACGAGTTGGTGAATATGCTGGGCAAGATTATGAAATAAAAAATTTTGCAAATGTTTCACGTGAAACATTTGCAAAATAATCAAGTGAGATGTGCCGAACATAACTATAAATATTGTCCGAAATTGATGGCATTGCCCTTTTCGCATGATAGAATGCTTTACTTTGAGGAATACTATTTTCTGTGAGGTGAAATGATTTTGAAAGAAAAATTCGATGTAACAGGTATGACCTGCTCCGCTTGTTCGTCACGAGTCGAAAAATGTGTCAGCAAGCTAGAGGGCGCCCAAGAAGTTAGTGTAAATCTGTTGACCAACAGTATGCAGGTGGAATTTGATGACAGCAAACTCACCGCCAACGATATCATCTCAGCGGTCACACAAGCAGGCTACGGCGCCAGCATAAAGCAGGAGACAAACAATACACAAGTATCCACCGCTGCACCTGCTCAGCGACAAAACCCCGTTGACACCCAGCTAAAGGAAATGAAGCATCGGCTTATCATCAGCTTTGCCTTTCTGATTCCGCTGATGTATGTTTCCATGGGGCATATGTTTGGGCTGCCGCTGCCCGCTTTTCTCACCGGCCACGCAGGCGCAGCCAATTTTGCTTTTACCCAGTTTTTGCTGGCATTGCCCATCGCCTATGTAAACCGGAAATTTTATATCAAAGGGTTGCAAACCCTGGCTCACGGTGCACCCAACATGGATACCCTCATCGCTATTGGTTCCGGTGCCGCCATGATATACGGTGTCTTTGCCATTTACCGCATAAACTATGGCATGGGTATCAGCAACATGGAATTGGTAAGCCGTTATCATCATGACTTATATTTTGAATCGGCAGTCATGATTCTGGCGCTTATCACTGTGGGCAAATATTTAGAAACACGCTCTAAGGGCAAAACTGGCGAGGCCCTTAACAAGCTGATGGACCTGGCGCCCAAGACTGCCACAGTAGAGCGCAATGGCCAGCAAATGGAAATCCCCGTTGAGCAAGTGGTTGTCGGCGATATCGTATTGGTAAAACCGGGACAGCGCATGCCCGTGGACGGAGTCATCAGCGAGGGTATCACCAGTGTGGACCAGTCTGCTATCACCGGCGAGAGTATTCCGGTCGAAAAAGCGCCCGGTGATACTGTGATTGCCGCCACCATCAACAAAGGCGGGTTTATCCGGTTTACCGCTTCTAAGGTCGGCAACGATACCACCTTCGCCCAGATCATTCGCCTGGTAGAAGATGCATCGGCAACCAAAGCTCCCATTGCCAAATTGGCAGATCGCATTGCTGGCGTTTTCGTTCCCATCGTGATTGGCATTGCGCTGCTCACCGCAATGGTCTGGCTGCTAAGCGGCGCAACCTTTGAATTTGCCCTATCCTGCGCCATCTGCGTTCTGGTGATCTCCTGCCCCTGCGCCTTGGGCTTGGCCACGCCGGTGGCCATCATGGTAGGTACCGGCAAGGGCGCCGAGCACGGCATCTTAATTAAGTCGGGGCAAGCATTGGAAACAGCCCATAACATTCAAACTGTTGTGTTGGATAAGACAGGCACTATCACCCAAGGAAAACCCATCGTCACAGATGTACAGACTATTTTCGCTGATGAAAGCCAATTCATTGCCATCGCCGCCGCATTGGAGCAGGGCAGTGAGCATCCTTTGGCCGAGGCTGTCATGCAGTATGCCACAGAAAAGCAAATCCAGGCCGCACCCCAGCAACAATTTCAGTCACTGCCTGGCAAAGGCGTGCAGGCACTGATAAACGGCGCTCTTTACTATGCTGGAAACCGCCGCTTGATGCAGGAACAAAACATTCCCCTGGATGCCTGGGACAATGCATTAGAACAGTTAGCCGCCGCAGGAAAGACGCCGCTCATCTTTGCCGATCACACCCAGGTCATCGGCATCATCGGTGCAGCCGACGTGATAAAACCAACCAGCCGTCAGGCCATTGCCCAGCTGAAAGAAATGGGTGTGCAGGTGGTGATGCTCACTGGTGACAATGCTCGCACCGCTGGAGCCATCCAGCAGCAACTCGATTTAGATGAAGTCATCGCAGACGTACTACCCCAGGACAAGGAACAACAAATTGCTGCCTTGCAGGCACAAGGCAAGGTTGTCGCTATGGTAGGCGACGGCGTCAACGATGCGCCTGCACTTGCCCGCGCTGATGTGGGGCTGGCAATCGGTGCGGGCACCGATGTAGCCTTGGAAAGCGCCGATATTGTATTGATGAAAAATGATCTGTTAGACGTGGTCACTGCTATTCAACTAAGCAAAGCAGTTATCCGCAATATCAAACAGAATCTATTCTGGGCCTTTTTCTATAATTGCCTGGGCATTCCTTTAGCCGCCGGTGTATTTTATCATTGGAGCGGGTGGCTGTTGAGCCCCATGTTCGGTGCCGCAGCTATGAGCTTCAGTAGCGTTTTCGTTGTCACCAATGCCTTGCGTCTGCGCAGTTTCCATCCAATATTACCAAAATACCAAGAAAATACTGCCCTGCAAACCCACACTGCGGAAGTGCAGCTTACTACCGGCGTAAAAACCTCTGTGCCCAAAGCGGCAACCCCGCCGTCCGTCACTCTGCAGCAAAAAAACGTTGTGCATAAGACCATGCAAATCGGCGGTATGATGTGCAGTCATTGTCAAAATGCTGTCACCAAAGCGCTGAACAGCTTAGACGGCGTCACCGCTACTGTCAGCTTAGAGGATAACGCAGCCTATATCACCACCGACGGCACTGTCAGCGACGATGCCATGAAGCAGGCCGTCATCGACGCCGATTATCAGGTACTGGCGCTTACCGAGGAGCCTCCGGCTTCCACCTCATCCGACGTCAATGTTTCACGTGAAACATTTGCAAATATAAAGCAAAAAGGAGTTTGTACTATGAAAAAAACAATGAAAATTGAAGGCATGATGTGCCCCCACTGCCAAAATGCAGTGACCAAAGCATTAAACAGCTTAGACGGTGTCGCCGCTACTGTCAGCTTAGAAGACAAGGCCGCCTACATCACCACTGACGGCACCGTTAGCGACGACGCCATGAAACAAGTCGTCATCGACGGCGGCTATCAGGTCATTTCCCTGACCGACAGCGAATAATTGACCGTAAACAAAGAGCGCGAACAATCTCGCTGAATTGCCCGCGCTCTTTTCTATTTTAAGCCTTTGCCAAATCGTCCTTCGCTCTCATTTTGCAAATGTTTCACGTGAAACATTTGCAATTTTCTTGCCTGATGGATATCACGCGCTTGTAAAACCATCTATCCATCTGACAAGCAATCGCAGCAGAAATATCGTACCACAAGTAAGTATCAAGGTTATTGTACTGTCGCTGCTCCATCATTTTTCATAGTGAGCCGGATAAAATGCGTACTGCCGTTGATAAATTTTTTCATCATGCTCAGGTATCACTGAAAATTTCAACAATACCCGTTCTGTTTTCTCCGGCAATGTCATCGTGCAAGAAGTCCCCTTGTTTTCATCAGCCGCCACGGTGATATTGTTTCCGTTCAGCATCTTCACTTCTATACTTTCCTTGCCATGCTCCGCCGTAGCTGTCAGCTGTACAGATATGGTGTTTTCGCCCTGTTGCAGCAGCGGCAGCCAGTTTTCCACGTGAAACATCACATCACAAAGCCGCTGACCATCTTCCCCATACTTCATTGCAACGCTGTTCACCTTTAGCTGAAAGCGATTAAATTCGCTCCAGCTCTGTCCTATGTGCAGTACAGCGTGCTTTTCCGAATGGGATTTCTCTGCTCTCGAAGGACCCGCATTAGAGAGAAACGCAATACCTATAATCAAAAAAATAGCTGCTAAACCAATCCAAATGTTTCCCCCGCCATAATAAAATCCACCGCTTAAATAGTAAATCGCAAAACAAAACAACGCATAGCTCAAAAAGAAAAACCCACGCATTTCATTCCTCATATGAAAACTCCCTTCCTTCTTACTATAAAATTACTTTTTATTTTTCTCAATCTTTCCAATTCCACCACTTGAGCAACTCTGGCTTTCGTTCCTCTGGCGGCGTATTGGCATAATACACCGCACAGCGATAGATATAAAGTACACAGCGATCCACCTGCACACCTTTTCGGATGCATTCCCGTTCATACATCTCCTGCGGGTCGGCGCCGCGCAGAGATGCAATATCTGAATAGCCTAGCGCCAATAAATCCTGCTCTGTGGCCTTACCCACACCAGGAATTTGTCGTAATTCAGTCACCTGCATTCCTCCTAGTATGTTTACATTTGCAAAATTATTTTTCTCGCGATGTTTCTTCTAACTGTTGTACCAAAGAAAGAAATTCATCAAAATTTCCACTGACATCTTCATAAAGAACAAATTGATTGCTCACAAGTTGATTACTAACTGACAGTAAAAGGAATCCATCATCGGCAATATAAACATTAGCCCAATAAAAATCACTCTTAGCCTTTCCTAACTGATAACAGCTATGCACCTCGTACTCCACTGAGTGTGTAGAATTCATCTCTTCCCATGAAGTTCCTCTATGCACTAATTTTAATTTTTGCAATTCATCATAAAACCGTCTCACATCAGTTTTATCAAGCATATGATTTTTATTTTCATCAATCAGTCGGAATTGCTCAACATATGTCCACTGCACCGTTTCTATTGTTGGCGGAAAAGTACGCGCAGGATACAATATTGCCCAATACATTAATAGCACACATACCAACAGCAACATAAATATTTTATATAATCCTGGACGCGTTAATTTCACGTGAAACACCTCTTTGATAACTTTATTACTTTTCTTCGGCACAATTAACTATCTGTTACTTATAAAAAGAACCGAATCTCTTCCGCAGTTTTTACAAGAATAGCATTCGGCAAAACAGATACCATAATTTTACGCTGATGAAACTATTTTCACGCAGCACTTTTCTAATTATGCAGTATCAAACAATTCATCTAAATATTTTGCAAATGTTTCACGTGAAACATTTGCAAATATATCCTACACACTAATACACATGCAAAGCGAAAATAACAAAAACACAACACAGCCAAAACAGCAAGATAACTTTCCATCAATAAAAGGTGCCGTTCAACCCGTCAAATACCCGCTTCAAATCTTCTTCACTATAATATTCAATAATGAGCTTTCCACTGCCGTCACGATTTTTCTTAATGTTTACCTTTGTGCTCAATCGCTCCGCCAACTGATCCTGCAATGTCCGCAACTCAGCAGGAAGCTTTTTATATTTTGTGGGATTCGTAAACAGTACCGTTTCCTCACTGTAGGTTACACGTCCTTCGTCCTGTGCCTTCTTAACCATTTTTTCCACGTCCCGTACAGAAAGCTTGCTCTGATATATTTCATGGGCAAAAGCGCTCTGCCATTCAGGAATGTCAATGCTCAGCAAAGGGCGCACATGGCCTGTGCTCAGCTTTCCATCCTGCAGCATATCCTGTACATCCTCGGGCAACGATAAAAGCCGCGTGCTGTTGGCAATAAAGCTACGGCTTTTTCCCATCCGTTCCGATAATTTCTCCTGTGTGTAGCCATATCTTGTCTGAAGAAGCTCGTATGCTCGTGCTTCCTCAATAGGCGTCAAGTCATCCCGCTGTACATTTTCAATCAGGGCCAACTCCATAATCTTTTCGTCTTCCATCTTGCGAATGAGTGCCGGGATAGTTTCCAGTCCTATTCGTTTGCATGCGCGATAACGGCGCTCACCGGCAATAATCATATACTTGCCGTCCCGCGGCGTCACGATAATCGGCTGCAGTATGCCATGCTCACGGATAGACTCCGCCAAGTCAATAAGCTTATCCTCATCAAATGTTTTGCGGGGTTGATTGGGGTTGGGAAATAGCTTTTCCAGCTCCATATCAACAACACGATGCTCACCATCAGAATTATTCATAATCTCCTCATATTCAGGTAGCAATGCACCTAATCCACGGCCCAAGCCGCCTTTCGCCTTAGCCATGTTTCATGACCTCCTTAGCCAGTGCCAGATAGGTTTCGGCACCCTTTGATTTTCTATCGTAATCCAAAATGGACTGCCCAAAGCTGGGCGCTTCACTGAGTCGCACATTGCGGGGTATCATCGTTTTGAATACCTTTTCCTTGAAATTCTCCCTCACATCCGCCACTACCTGGTTAGACAGATTGGTACGATTATCATACATCGTGAGCAGAATTCCCTCCATCTGCAAATTTGGGTTCAAATTTTTCTGTACCAGCTTGATTGTGCTCAATAGCTGGCTCAACCCTTCCAATGCATAATACTCGCATTGAATGGGCACAAGAAAGCTGTCTGCCGCTGTCAATGCATTCAAGGTGAGCAGCCCCAAAGAAGGCGGCGTATCAATGAGGATATAATCATACTGTGCTGCAACTTCCTCCAAGGCATTTTTTAGCCGCATTTCCCGTGAGATCGCTGCCACCAGTTCCATCTCTGCTCCGGCCAGTTCTACTTTAGCAGGGAGCAAGTCCAGCTTCTTATTAATTGGCACTGTGATTTTTTCGATGGGCACAGAATTCACCAACACATCATAGGACGAATATTCCAACTCATTTTTATTTACACCCAGACCACTGCTGGCATTGCCCTGCGGGTCCAAATCAATCAATAATACTTTCTTTTTATACTGGGCCAGACAAGCAGACAAATTCACCGACGTTGTTGTCTTCGCCACACCGCCCTTTTGATTGGCAACCACAATCGTTTTTCCCATAGTGTGTTTCACTCCTCTTGTGTAATGCAAGTGAATTGCAAATGTTTCACGTGAAACATTTGCAAAAATTGTTCGTTGTTTCTCAATCGCTTTCCTTTTATTATAATGGAAAATCACGGCGCTGAACATAGAAAGACGCAAAAAAGTTCAAAAAATTTGAAAAACGTTGTATTTCTCGATTTGCGGCGTTCACCCCTTCTTTTGATAAGTATATTGTCCAACATGTTTTTCTCCCGTTAGAATCAAAAATACGAAGCCGTTTTTTCTGTTTTATGAAAAAATTTCTTTAAAAATTGCAAATGTTTCACGTGAAACAATTTTCTTTTTTCCGTTAACATTTCAGCAACATTTCAGACATATTCTGCTAATACCAATGAACTATACTTTTTCTATCAGAAGGAGGAATGCGTTATGCAATATGCCAATACAAAAAACAATGTACTTTATTTAGTGACCGGCGCCATCCCCGAACTCCCCAAAGGTCAGATCATTCGGGAAGTTACCCAATATGTCCCTTACGATCCGCAAAAAGTGTTGGGCTGCTACAGTCAGTCAAAAGCAATAGCCACACAAATCGTTTTAGACGCCGCACGAGAAAAGAATCTGAATGCTTGTGTTGTTTTTCCCAGCGGAATTCTTGGACCTGAAGACTATGCTGTTGGCGAAATCACCGACACCGTTATTAAAATCATCGAAGGCAAAATGCCCATGGGAATCAATGGCTCCTTCAATTTGTGTGATGTGCGTGACTTAGCCCATGGTGTAATTCTTGCAGTCGATATGGGCAAAGCAGGTGAATGCTATATCTTAGGCAATAAAGAAGTGTCTTTCCGCCAATTTGCTCAGTTGCTCGCACAAGAATGCGGCGCAAAACCAATACGTTTCTTTCTCCCGATTCCTGTCGCCAACTTTTTTGCTGCACAATTAGAAAAGCAGGCAAAACGCAAGGGAACGCGTCCTCTTATGACCACCTTCTCTGTCTATAATCTCTCACGCAACAATCAATTTGACTCCAGTAAAGCGAAGCGTGAATTGGGCTACACTACCCGCTCTTATCAGGAAACCTTGCGAGATGAAGCTCATTGGTTGAAAGTGACGGGCAAAATTTAGTTTGTTGACCTGCAATTCTGGCGATTTCTATGCAAAAAGGCGAATGTTTCATGTGAAACATTCGCCTTTTCCACTATCTTCTTTTTTTCTTCTCAAATTGTTTCACGTGAA
>DKVF01000031.1:95217-95448 GCA_002491065.1 Peptococcaceae bacterium UBA7185 | reverse complement strand
TGCCGCCTAAAATTTTTTGTATGGCAGAAACAGTCTTGCACCGTTCCACAGCCAACGCACTCTTTTTCATTTTTCCCGCCCCTTTTTGAATCAGCATAACACAGCTTTTTCCAAAAAGCAACGCACCTTTATATTTTGCTCTTATAATACTTTAGGTATATCTCTTTTTTATTTGCTACCCTTCGCCCTACCCTTCGCCCGTCCTGCCACAGGTTGGCAAAAACTTCTTGC
>DKVF01000031.1:4581-94858 GCA_002491065.1 Peptococcaceae bacterium UBA7185 | reverse complement strand
TACTACAAAAAAGTACAGTACTTGTAAAATCGTTGTACAACACTATAATGAGCTTAAACCGCGGGAAAAAACTATAAAGGAGCAATCTTTATGCACTACACAGGAACTATTTGGCGACCACCTTACGAGGCAGCATCACTTTTATTGGAAGTCACAGCAGGCTGTACCCATCACAGATGCAAATTTTGTACCTTATACAACGACTTGCCCTTCAAATTCAGACTGTCCCCTATGGAGGATATTGAAGCCGACCTGCAGGAAGTAAAGGAAGCCGTTGGCGAGCAGAACCTGCATCGTATCCATCGCGTGTTTCTGACCGGAGCCAATCCCTTCGCCCTGTCCTACGACAGATTGTCGTCCATTGCAGAACAAATCCGTCGTTATCTTCCGGCGGTAACATCCATCGGCGCATTTGCAAGAATTACAGACAGTATGCCCAAAACAGACGAAGAACTAGCCAAACTGCATGCGCTGGGATACGACGGTCTGACAATTGGAATTGAGACTGGCGACGATGAAGCTCTGCAATTTATGAACAAAGGATATACCTCGTCCGATATCCTCACACAATGCCGGAGACTGGATACCGCAGGCATTCATTACAGCTTCTTTTATCTGGTAAGTATCTCTGGAGCAGGACGGGGAGAATTGGGCGCAAAATTGACAGCGGATATCTGCAACCAGCTCCATCCCACACTGATTGGAGCCAATATGCTTACCATTTATCCTGACTCTGAGCTTTACGGCGAAATACAGCAGGGAAATTGGCAGGAAGAAGGAGAATTGGAGAAATACAAAGAGGTCCGAACACTCATTGAAAATTTACAGATATCTACCATCTTTGCTGCAATGGGCGCTTCCAACGCCTATCAATTCCACGGACGGCTGCCTGAGGAGCAGAATCGTCTGCTGTCCTTTCTCGACGAAATCATCGAAACTGTCAGCGAGGAAGCATTACAGCAGTACAGAAGAAGCGTGCACCATTTATAATTGGAAAGAAAAACAATGATGCATTTTACAGACGCACAGCGATGAAAAAGGAATACAGGAATACAGAAAAAATTTGAAGTCTTTGGGATACGACTTTCTATGAAAGCTGTTATAATTGCAGAAGAAAAAAAGAAGCCGCATTTGCACGATCCCCTGTTGGGAAAAGTGCAAATGCGGCTTCTCTAAAAAATGATTATGTTTTACTCGTTATCAAGAAAGCAGTTCTATCCAGTAGCATTCATAACTGCAATAATATCTTCCCCCTGCTTCTACTGGATCGCCTTCTATTTTTTCACCACAGCGGTGACATGTTTTGGCTCCGCAGGCGCTCACCGTGAAAAGCAGCAAGATAATTAAACAAAAATTAAACAAAATTGTTTTTTTCATTGTAATATCCTTTCTGAACACACTAACATAATGGTTGTATTTTACTGATACAATAGTGGGTCGGCGAAAGCAAAATGAGAACTATAATTATAACCATCGCTCAGTTCAATTCTTAACGTTAATACGCCAGTTATATCGACATCTACCGGAACAGGTTCTACGCCGCCGGTTATTTCTGGAGAGTTATACAATAGTTTCCCATCGCCATAAATTTTTAACATTCCAGAACCCGTAAAAGTACGATCATCATACCTTACAAAAAAAGTTCCTGTAAGACGGCTGAACTTCCCATTCAACTTGTATTCCATGAAACCCTTAGAAGAACCAGAAGACAAATAACCTCTATTATAGGTTCTGCCTAAATTATCTTTTATCGAATTTTTCTCTATAAACATACCGTCTCTATTAAAATAATCTAACTCTGTCAGCACTGCTGCCGGTTCACTGGAACTGTGCTGTCCAATAAAGACACTGGAGGTGCGGCCATCCCAGGATACCGCTTTGCCTACCGCTTCGGACACGGCCCGCACCGGCAGATAAGTAGTGCCATCATAAATAAAACCTTCTGTAGCCAGTGGTCTATCATCTACATAGATATGCACCCCCGGCGATACCTGAATATATTTCTGCGCTAACGCCGCCATAGCTGGAGACATCGGTACTGCCAACATCCCCATGATCGCTGCCCCTGCCGCCATATAACCGATTTTTTCTAACTGTTTCATACAAAATCATTCCTTTTCCTGAGATTTATTTATTTTTACTCACTTTTCACATGGCAATTTCTGTCCACAGTTTCTGCAAAATTTTACAGCATTCAGATAGTGTGCTCCGCAATTAGGACAAATTTGTTCTGATTCCCCTACGGGCACGATTCTTTCCATTGCAGCTGCACCTAGTATTTGTTTTTCCCGATCATGAAGGGATTGAATCTGTGCCTGCAACAACTCTATTTCATGCCTTTTTTCTTGAATCGCCAAAAGCAACGTAACAATTTCTGTGTATTCTGTATTGCCATGTTGCCACATACCATAAGCCATTTCCCCTGCAGTTGAAATCATCTGCTGTACCTCTGTATCGATTGACTCCATATGGGTTTGAAGTTTTGCTTTTTCAAGTGTAGAAGATGTTTTCAGACTTATAGTTGCTACCCCGCGATTCAATGAAGATTTTAGTTTCTGTAAAGATTCCTTGCTCATAAGTAATACGCTCTCCATTGCTTATGCTGTTCGCTGAGTATCGCACTTACATCCTCATCAACTTTTGTAACCTCTCCATTCTGATAGCGATACAGCGTTCCCTCACAAGTATTCTCATCACAATCATACACATACAAGATACTCCCATCAGACAATACAGAATAACCATATACATCATCGGCAATTTTAGTTACAGTACCATTCCGATAACATTTTAATGTGCCATATAATTTATCTCTATTCCAATCGGTATAATAAAAGTAACTTTCAGATGTTTTGTCATAATACGTCTCGTAACCAAAAACATCATAATCAATTACCTGCTTATTGTCATATAGATCGCCATATCCTGTATTGTCTCCGATATCCTTATAATATAAAAGCATACCGTTCTTTTCCGTTCCAAACTTCTCTACATCATTATCACACAACTCAAGCTTGCCAACTTTACCATTGCTAATTGAAGTTTGATACAAATCGCCATTATTCGATAGCAGATATAACTGGTCGCCATTCGAGGAAAATCCACAGGCTGATGTTTGTTCTTCTTCAAAAGAAACCACATGTCCTTTTATAACCGCCTGTCGTGTCACCCGCGCCTCTATCTCATTTTGAATTTTTCCCGCTATATCTGCACTAGAGACAGGAGCGTAAACAGATATCTCAGACATCTTTATTCTAGGTATATTTGTGGAATCAATCATGCGGAGTATTGGTCCTGGATGATTTGCAGCAGGATTGATTGCAAGATAGGAAATCCTCAAATCATATTCCCCTTGATATACGCTATAGTTGCTATCTACCTCTGTTTCTTTTTCGCCGTCATAATAATACAATTTATGTTCTGCAAATTGTCGCGTTGCGTTTTTCAGGATATTTCGAATTGTGTCTCTATTAAATTTTTCGTCATACGTTTCCTTTTCTTCTTGATAGAGCTGATAGTCTGTTTCATATTGTTTTTTTTCAATTTCATACTCTTCCTCGGAATCATATCGCCAAGATGAATAATATGGTTTTTCTGGCTCATGTGGACGTTGAAGTGTTGCATCTTTGGCAGCCATATCATCTTCCACAAAATCCATCAGACTACCTTCATGATAGTTTGTTTTCGTGTAATAAATTTCACCTGTATCATAGATTGCTTTGATATCTTGCGTACCTTCTATTCCTGACGCAATTTTTGTTTTACCAACATTTTCCTCATATTTATATAATGTCATTTCTTCATAATCGAAATAATATACAACAGAAACATCTCCCGAAATAGCAACGATTTGCACATCACTAGCTACTTTTAGCTTGTCTTTATCTGCATACCAAATATAAATATCGCCTTCCGTCGTGCCGTAAATAATTTTTTGCCCATCTTTTGATACCAACGCACCATCAATACCACTGTCTATCTTCTCTTTGTTCTGCATATTATACTGATACAGCACTTTCGTATTATCCTCGTAAGAGTGCGACACATAAGTAATTCTATCTTCCGCATCGTTTACACGATAACTTTCAATATTATCATCAATTTTAACCGCTGCTTCATCTGGCTTTTTTATGTTTCTATGATATAAACTGTATTGACTATATTCATTTTGTTTACCTGGATAAATTATAAGGTTGCCATCTTCGACGAATTCGATCAAGCTGCCAATTGAAGGTGTTTGATAACTATAATAAGAGATTTCTCCATTCAAATGCTCTGAAATCTGTAATGGTTCTTTTTTGGCGGAAAAATCTGTATAGAATATTTCTCCATTTTTGATGTACATGCCATAATTTTTCTCAGCATTCTCTTTGGGAGTCATCGTAACGATTAGCAATAATACTACAGCCATAATTCCAACTCCGCTCAATAACAGCTTTATTGGAAATGATTTTCTGCATTTTTTCTTATTTTCTTCATCAGAAAACTTTTCGATTAGTGATGTTCCACACTTCGGACATTTTGTTAATGTAGTACTAATTTGTTCTCCGCAGTTTGTACAAAAAACTGTTTCAGAAATTTTTGCACCGCAATTATCACAGAATGCTGAACCGTCTTGCACTTGTTTTTTACAATCTGGACATATTGCCATATACCTCACACCTCCTGCAATTTAGAATACGCTTTGAATCGTTACAGTCTGTGTAGCACTATTCCAACCCACACTATAACCAAAGGCCTCAGCAATATAACGGGCTGGCAGATAGGTGCGGCCGTCTTTGATTACAGGTTTGGTATCAATTTCACCATTTAACGTATCGGTAACCTGTCCGTCGCCGTAACTAAAATCCATCTTATTCGAATTTACATAAAAAATTTGCTTTACAGTACGGATTCCGTCCGCACTATTGGAAAAATGAGGCATCCCGTATTGCAACTGCTCATAGCTGAACGCCAATTTTTTCTGAAAATCTGCATCCGTTCGCTCCATGGAAACAGTAATACTTTGCTTGCTGCCATCCCACTGCACCTGTAAATCTAACGCTTCCGCGATAGCCCGCATTGGCACTAGTGTTCTACCATTATTGTCAATAAAAGGTGTCGCATCAGAAAAATTTACGTTTTGACCGTTTACCTTTACTCCAATCCCACTGGAGAAAGCTGTGTTGAACGTACACACGAAACATAGCAAAATTATCCCCGTTATCGCAAAAAACTTTTTCATCAACTTACCCCTCCGTTCCATAGCGGCCTAAATTATAGAATGCCATTAAATCATAATTCTCTTTCAAATCTTTTAACTCTTTTTTATAAACATTTAGTTCCTTTTTCAAATTTGGATGGAAATTCATATAGAATTCACTCTTTTTTCGATCTATATCTGCCATCAATTCATCACAGTGTTTTTTTATCTGCTTCTCACTTTCCTCTACTTTGGCTTTATTTGCCGTTGTCTGGCTTTCTCGGTCTTGTTTTCCTAAGTCATATGCCTTTACCATTCTGTTGACACTACTGTCCTGTATAGATTTTGCTCTATACATAAAATTCTCCACACTTTCCATACGAATAACCCATAGTTTTCCTATAGAATCACCCAATGTAATAAAGTGTTCTGATGAAATCCGCATGGTTTCAAAAACTGTCTGGACATCTCCTATATTTCCCAAAATATTTTTTGCTGCTTTTACATCAGCATCGCTGACACCAAGTCCAGTTGCCCCTTTAAATATTAGTAAATTTTGCAAATCCCCTACTTTATCTTCGACCACTGCCTTCGCTAGTGCCTTAAAATACTTATCTAGGGCCTCTTCTGGAGAAAGCAATTGAAAAGATTTTGTGTCACTCTCAACTGTTTTCCCATTTACTACAGCATAAAACCGATAGTAATAAGTTTTTCCAGGCAATATACTTGCTTTTGTAAAATTTTGACGCAAATTAAATTCAATAGTATTTGTTCCTTTTCCCACCTGTGAACTGCTAGTACGCCATTGGTTTGCCTTCTCATCTACTCCTAAACTACACCCAATTTCTGTAATTTGACTATTGCTCTTATTATCTACTTTCGCTGTCAATGTTGCATCAGTTTGAGTAATATTGCTAGCTATCAAATTACTGAATGTAACCTCTGGTTTCTTTTCCTCTGCTTTCTTTGTCGTAAATTGTCCAATACTGCCTGTATATGTTTGACCATTTACCACTGCATAAAATTGATAATAATAGGTCATTCCCGGCTCTAACGTCATGCCAAATTCCGATGGAATATTCTCATACCAAACGTTGGTATATACGTCGGCAATATTCACCTTATCGCTGGCTTTGTAATTTAGATTATTCTGACTTTTTCCTAAATAACAACCTACTTCCGTTACTTTTTGATAATTATTTAGGACCTTGGCGCTTAACTTAGCATTATTTTCTGTGATGTTCGCAACGTTATTATTTTGGATTTCTACTGGTTCTTTTATGGGGCCAACTGGCGGCTTAGGTATACTACCTGTTGTTGTAAAAGAACCCACCTGTCCTTCGTTATAGTTTCCGTTCACTATCGCATAAAATTTATAATAATAGGTTGTGCCAGGCTGTAAGGCTATGCCAAAATCACGAGCAGTATTGTCATACCAGACATTGGTATACACATCGGTAATATTCACCGCATCACTGGCTTTATACGGCCAATTGACGCCGTCAGTACTCAAATAACAACCCACTTCTGTAACCCGTTGATAGTTGTTGAGAACCTTGGCGCTTAAATAAACGTTTGTTTCAGTAATATTGGATGCTGCATTATTTTGAATAGAAATTGGTTCAACTATCATTCCATAAGGCCAAGCCCAACCGATGTAATTCAATTTTCTACCGGAGTTATCATACAGTAAAAATCCCTCTATGCTATGGTCAAATACTCTTTGATCTGGATATTTGCTCCATGTAACATTGGCACTTATAGCCCTGCCGCCTCCTACTGAAATCCCTGCATGACCATAATAGCTATTGCTGGGCGCAGCTTCCCAAAACACAATCGCGCCTCTAGGAGCTTCCCCACTATGCAATTCTAAATTTCTGCTTGCCTCAATGGCACTGCTATAGCTGCCGCCAGGACCAATATTAACGCCAATGGCATTGTGATAGGCCTGATATACATAAGCCAAACACTGATAATTGCTGTAGGCAGAGCCATAAGCATTCGCGTACGCCCAATCAATGACTGCATTAATCTGCGCGTCAGTCAGACTTGTTCCTTCCACTGCTTCTGCAGGCGTTGGTGGAATAATTGGCAATACAAAACAGCACATAAAAAACAATAAGGTGAGCGTTGAAATTTGTTTTTTTAATCTTTTCATCATGGTTCCCTCTTTCCTTTATAGATATACCTTTTCTCCTGGTTCCCCGTTGTCCTTTTTGATATCCCCCCATCATGACACAATACTTCTACGTATAACTAGAGTACAAAAACAGCATTCTAACTAATACGTTAACTTATTAGATATATTATCACTATAGAGATAACTTTTCAACTCTAAAGTATTTATTTTGTATAAAAAAAATACACAAAAGTGGTAATTGTTCATTTTTTATTCTGCTATGCTAACTCTATAGCATTAAATGAGGTGACAAAAATGGAGTTACAGAAACGCATTACTTATCTTCGCGAACAAAAAGGGATTACCGTTAATAAATTAGCCAACTTAGCTGGCATTTCGCAAGGATTTTTGCGAGATATCGAATTAGGCAATAAAAAGCCTACCATTGAAACACTATCTTATATCTGTGATGCTTTGGAGATTTCATTGAAGGATTTTTTCGATGATGATTTGTTCAAACAATTTCCAGAAAATGAGCTTTTAAACGAGATTTATAAGCTGACGCCGGAACAACGCAAACTGTTTTTACAGTTGCTGCGTTCCTTTAAAAAGTAGAGCGCCATAAGAAAAAGACAGGAGTAAACCAGTCTTTTGGTCTTCCTGCCTTGTCATAGATTTTAGCCCTGTTATGATATATTTTATCAATATGTCATCATAAATTATAAATGGTAACCCCCACACGCTGCCATCACCACTCTTTTGTTCTTGCTTCCCGTCTGTTCAGCCAGATTTGCCGCTGGTATATCAGGACCGGAAGCAGACAAATCGCTGCAAACACACCCAAAATAGCAGAGTCATTGGCGACGGCAAATGCCGCGAGCATCAGCAGCAACAAAAGCCAGGGATTTCGCAATGTGGTGTAATAGCTTTCCTTGTCCCCATGGGAAGTGTGAAGCGCAAAGGTTTTTCCGTCATTTTCTTTTTCTACAAGCAGTAGCTCGCGATTGAAGGTAGTTGCGTTTGTGGCTATCCGGCCACCTTTTTCAGCCCACGGTCGCCAACGCACCTTGCCGATAGAATAATTGAGATTGATATTTTTATAAAATACTTTGTAGCCCATCTCCTCTAAAAAATCGCGATAGGCTTCCGCGTGTTCTCTGGATTTTTGCCCGACAAACTCCACGCAGTACGTTACCTGATTGGGCTGGCATTCTTCAAACTCGTACAACAATTTTTCTGTCCTGACAAGACGATAGCCTCTCGCGGACATTTTGTTCAGCCAACGCGCCTGTGCGTCCAACAAACCGCCAAAAAAGCGATAATATTTTTTACTCATACTGCACCTCCAACAATTTCCTTTGCAACAGCTACAAGCTCCTTAAGCCTTGCCAGCTCATTTTCCGCAACCTTCTTCCCCTGTAAGGTAATGAGATATTCCTTTTTTCTGTCCCCGCTGTCTCCATAAGGCGCAATCCAACCCTTTTCCTGCAGCGAATTCAATGCGCCATACAGCGTACCTGCGCCCAGGGAAAGCCGCCCGCCTGTCTTTTCTTCAATAAATTGCATGACTGCATATCCGTGCTTCGGCGTATAAAGCGCAAGCAAAATATAAAACGTCACTTCGGTGAGTGCGCCGCCTTTGCTATGATCCCGCATAACTTGTCCTCCTTATTACGGTTACTGTAGTAAGTATATCACTAACCGTAATAAAAAGCAACCCTGTCAGGAAACTCTTTTCAGCGTATAAATAAAAATACCGACCCTTTCTGGTTAGATTTTCGCTCTAACCTTTGAGAATCGGTACAATACAAAACGCCGCTGTTCCTTCTTATGTGGAACAGCGGCAGACGTAAACGGTTCTGATTTATTTTCATTTTATCTGTCGTGCAGGAATCTTGTTGTCTGAAATCTTATCTGTAGTTTCCTTATTCATGAGAAGATTGTTTATAGAGGTTTGCCGTGCGTTTTAATTCCGCTGCATGATGCAGCTGAAATTCTTCTTCGCCGCCCAGCATGCGGGCCAACTCTCGAATCTCTGCTTCTCCATCCAGCGCCGCAACATGGGTAACGGTCTGCTGGGCTTCCACTTGTTTCTGAATTTGAAAATGGCGGTCAGTCATCGCTGCAATCTGGGGCGAATGGGTCACGCAAATAACCTGCGCATGTCTGCTGACTGCCACCAGTTTTTCGCCTACCTTTACCACGATATTGCCGCCGATTCCTGTATCAATTTCGTCGAAAATGAGCGTGCCGATGCTTTCATGCTGCGCCAAAACTGTCTTGAAGGCCAGCATAATGCGGGACATTTCCCCGCCGGAAGCAATTTCGCTCAGCTCCCGCAAGGGCTGTCCGGGATTGGCCGACATAAAAAATTCCACCTGGTCGACGCCCTGTGACCCAGCGCCAGCTTCTGCAAACCTTACTTCAAAACGGGTATGGTCCATAGCCAGCTGCGCCAACTGCTCCAATAGGCCTTGTGTGAGCTGCACTGCCAATTCTTTTCGTTTTTCCCGCAAATGCAGCGCCAGCTGTCGATAGTGCTTTTCCTTTTCTGCGGAAAGCTGTGACAAGGTTTCCAATTCTTCATCGGCACCCTCCAAGGTGCTGATTTCCTGCTGCAGCCGTCCCTGCTCGGCAATAAGCTGCTCGATAGACATATGGTATTTGCGTTTGGCCTTGTCCAGGACATATTTGCGTTCATTGAGCCGGTCGCGACGCTGGGCGTCATAATCCACTTTGTCACCATAGCTGGAAAGAGTCAGACCATAATCCTCCGCGATATACAGCATACTTTGCAGGCTCTCTGTCATTTCTGCCAAACGGCTGTCATATTGGGCAATTCCCTGCATGTCATCCACGACAGCGGTAAGCAGCGCATAAACGGAGCGGCGGTCGCCATAGAGCATCTGATAGGTCTTTTCTGTGACGGAGACAATCCGCTCAAAATTATCTAACACTGCCAGCTCCTGCTCCAACGCTTCTTCTTCGCCCTCTGTCAGCTGGAGCTCTTCCAGCTCCCGCAATTTGAACTGGAAAAACTCCAGTCGTTCCTGCCGTTCCTGCAAGGATTTTTGCAGAGCGCTTTTCTTTTGCTGTATCTCAGCCCATTGCCGGTAAGCTTCCGCCGTTTTCTCTTTTTCCTCTTGAAAAGCGGCATCGCCCAGACTGTCCAGCAATTCCAGATGATGGTCTTTGTTGGAAATCGTCTGAAAATCGTGCTGACCATAAATATTGATTAATAATTGCCCTACCTGGCGAAAGGTGGCCAAGGTGACGCTGCGGTCGTTCATACGGCATACATTTTTCCCGCTGGCTGTCAACTCGCGGCACAGGATAAGCTGCCGTTCCTCATCCAGTTCATAACCCAAATCTTCTAATAATTGCAGCAACTGCGGCTGGTCCCCCACTGTGAAAGTTCCCTCCACAATTGCCCTGTCACAGCCGAACCGAATATCCTTGCTGTTGGCACGCGCACCTAAAAGTAAGGATACTGCATCCACAATAATCGATTTGCCTGCGCCGGTTTCCCCGGTCAGCACATTAAATCGACTGTCGAACTCCAGTTCAATATGCTGAATCAGCGCAAAATCTTTTACCATCAGCCGTACAAGCATACTTTCCACCTGCCATTTCTCAATCCAGATAAGACTCCAGTTTTTCAATAATACACGGGATGTCTTCTTTTTTTCTGGCGACTACCAAAATTGTGTCATCGCCGGCCACTGAGCCCAAAATTTCTCCCCACTGCGCATTGTCCAAGGCAGAGGCAACTGCATTGGCATTGCCTGGCGCTGTGCGTACCAGTAAAATATTTTCACTGGCAGCATAATTCAGCACAAACTCTTTCAATAAAAAGCGCAGCCGTGTTTCCGACACTGCAACCTCCATGGGCAGTGCATAGCGATACTGGTCATCACTTGTGGGAATTTTGATCAGAGCCAGCTCTTTAATATCGCGGGAAACTGTAGCCTGGGTCACTGCAAAGCCATCCTGCTTTAACAGATCAGCCAATTCTTCCTGCGTGCCCACTACGTTTTCCTTAATCAACTCTAAAATTTTTCTATGACGTTTTGTTTTCAACTATCTCACCATCCACGTTTATTCCTGTACGCCTTTTAGCTTTTCCCGCAGTACAGCAAAGAAATTACGTTTTTCCAAGACCAGCAGATAGGTATCATGCTCTGCCTTGCTGATTTGAATCCAATCTCCCTGTTTTAGTTCCACGCCGTTTTGTCCGTCCACAGTCAGCATCGCCGGCGCATTGTTGGCATCCAACCGTAAAGTCAGAGTATGCTCCGGAGAAAAAATCAAAGGCCGTGCAATCAGGCTATGGGGACAGATAGGCGTGACAATACATAAATCCATATTGGGATATACAATAGGACCATTGGCCGATAAGGAATAACCGGTAGAACCGGTAGGTGTGGAAAAAATCAGGCCATCACCGTGATACTTCTCCACCAGATTGTCCTCCAAGTAGAGCTCCATCTTTATAATACGGGACAGCGCGCCTTTGGTCACGACCAAATCATTCAGCGCACTGACATCGGCAATGCACACGCCATTCCGATACACCTGCGCGGTCAGCATCATACGCCGCTCCACAGTATACGCGCCCTGCAGTAATTGCTCTAGGCTTTCTGCCAGCTGCTCCACTTCAATTTCTGTCAGAAAACCCAGATATCCCTGGTTGATGCCCAAAATGGCAATTTCACTGCCGTAGACAGTACGGGCAGCGCGCAGCATAGTACCGTCACCTCCGATGACCAGCACGACCTGTGCCATCTGGCAAAAATCGTCTTTTTCCGTCGGTGTCAGGCCCAATGCCTCCGCCTCTTCCCCTATGGCAATAGTTCGCACCTGCCGCGCATTCAATAATTGAATCACCTGCAGACCAATTTCAATAATAGGTTTTTTGAAAATATTGATAACTAATCCCACTGTTTTTATTGCTTCCATCGTCTTATTCTCCTAGAAAAATTGCCAAAAGCACCATATCAGACTGCCCAGTGCCAAAATCAGCAAAGTGATGCGCAGCCATTTTTTACGCCGCTGCGCTCCATAAGCAAAACGAATTTCCTGTAAATTATGATGCTCCATGTCCAACAGCAAAATGCCATCCGGTTGATACACTAACTTGTATTCCAGTAATTGTCTCCGCACATTGGGCAAACGCACTGTACCCTGCTGGCCGCTTTTTACCTCTACAATGTAGGTTTTCCATCTGCGACGAACCAAAAAGTCCGCGCGCACCACACTTTTTTGCGGCTCACCGTCTACATAGATAAGAATCGGTTCGGACAACTGCGCTGCGATAATTTTATATCCCCTGCGCCTTAGAAATTTTGCGGCCTGTTTTTCCGCCTGAGCTCCTCGTCGAAAGCGAAGGTTGGTACGCCATCTCCGCCAGAGCAGCCACAAACTGCGATACAGCAAAGCGCCGGCAAAAAAGGCCAACAAAACTAAGACCCATACAGCCAATTGGGATTGATACTGGAATAAAAAGCGTTCTATAGATTCTTGCGCTGCAAACAGGATTTGTCTGCTCCCCATTGTCATATTCGGTAGACTCCCGTTCATTTGTCCAACTGCGCATGGGCAACAGCTACCACAGCAGCTGCATCCGCTGCAAAATCAGTATGAGAATCCTTTCGTCCCCACAAAAGATATTCGATATTGCCCTCTGGTCCCTTCACCGGAGAAAAATCCAATCCCCACACTGTCAAGCCAATCTCCCGGCAAAGCTGCAGAATCTTCTCTATTACTTCCTGATGCACCGCTGCATCCCGTACCACACCTTTTTTACCTACCTTTTCCCGTCCTGCTTCAAACTGGGGTTTGATCAAAGCCAGCACATGACCGCCATCCTTGAGGAAAGACATAGCCGGCGGCAAAATCTTATCCAAAGAGATAAAGGATACGTCCGTGGTCACAACGTCCACCTGTTCTCCCAGACTGTCCGCTTCTAAATAGCGGGCATTGGTTTTTTCCATACTGATTACACGTTCATCGGTGCGCAGCTTCCAATCCAACTGGTTGTAACCTACATCAATGGCGAACACCTTTGCAGCGCCGTTCTGTAAAGCGCAGTCTACAAAGCCGCCGGTGGAAGCGCCCAGATCTGCCACAACCATTCCCGTCAAATCTACTGGGAAAACCTGCAGCGCTTTTTCCAGCTTTAAACCTCCGCGGCTCACATAGGGAATATCCTGCCCCAATAAACGAATGGGCAGCTCCGAATCCACCTCTGTCCCCGCTTTGTCAATTTTATTTTCATTCACCAGAACCTTACCTGCCATAATCAAAGCTTTCGCTTTTTCTCTGCTGGCAGCCAGCCCTTTTTCTACTAAAACAACATCCAATCTCTTTTTGGTCACCGTTCACACCTGCAATTCTTCCAGACGGCTGCTGATTTTTTCCGTAATGGACTGGACGTCCAGCCCCGCCAGCTGCTTTAACAGTTCCGTATTGCCATGGGGTACAAACTCATCTCCAATACCGATGCGCAGCACGTTGCTGCTGTTCACCTGTTCTCGGTTCAGCAATTCCAACACAGCGGAGCCAAAACCTCCAGCCAAGCTATGTTCCTCTAAAGTCACCAAAAGCTGACTATTCCGCCCATATTGGAGGATCAGCGCTTCATCCAAAGGCTTTACAAAGCGGGCATTGATCACGGTAGCTGTGATATTTTTTTCATCCTTCAACCGCTGCGCTACCTGTCGCGCAACTTCTACCATACTGCCCAAAGCCAAGAGCGTAACGCATTCGCCCTCCTGCAGCACTTCCCCTTTGCCTACAGGCAGCACCTGCAATACTTCATCCTGCGCCACACCCAATCCGGCGCCGCGAGGATAACGAATCGCCACCGGCGCGTGATATTGCAAAGCTGAATACAACATATGGCGCAATTCATTTTCATCTTTCGGCGCCATACAGATCATACCGGGAATATGCCGCAAATAGGCGATGTCAAATACGCCATGATGGGTAGGACCATCATCGCCGACAATTCCGGCGCGGTCCAAACAAAATACTACCGGCGCTTTCTGCAAGGCCACATCATGCAAAATCTGATCATAAGCCCGCTGTAAAAAGGTAGAATAAATTGCCACCACCGGCTTGAAGCCCTCTAAAGCCATCGCGGCAGCCATGGTCACTGCATGTTCCTCGGCAATACCCACATCAATGGTGCGCTCCGGAAATTGCTCCTGAAAAATGCAAATACCGGTGCCCTTTCCCATAGCCGCGGTAATTCCTACTATGCCTTCATCAGCCTTGCCCAACTCTCTCAAGGTATTTCCAAACACAGAAGTATAGCTGGGAAGGGTTGTTTTCTTTTTGATCTGACCAGTCAGCACATCAAAAGCACCGACACCGTGAAACAGGTCCGGATTTTTTTCCGCAGGCGCATAGCCCTTGCCTTTTTGCGTCACCACATGCACTAGTACCGGACAATTCATATTCTTTACATTGTCTAATACTGTAAGAAGCGCTGATAAATCATGTCCATTTACCGGCCCGTAATATTTAAAGCCAAATTCCTCAAACAATACGCCGGGAACCAACAGATATTTCAGCGAATCCTTCAGACGGTCAGCCGCCTTGAACATTTTATCTCCAATAGCGGGGATTTTTTTCAACAAATCCTCTACGTCCTCTTTACTCTTTGTGTAAGAGGGATTGCTGCGCACTCTGCTCAAATATTCCGCCATAGCGCCCACATTGGGGTCTATGGACATCTCATTGTCATTGAGAACCACAATCAGATTGCTATTTAAGTGTCCCGCATTTTCTAAGGCTTCAAAAGCCATGCCGCCGGTCATCGCGCCATCCCCAATGACTGCAATGACGTTGTGCTTTTCCCCTCGCAGCTCTCTGGCCTTGACCATACCTACTGCTGCCGAAATGGATGTGCTGCTATGCCCTGCACCAAAAGCGTCATGTACACTTTCACTGCGTTTCGGAAAACCTGACAGCCCTCCGTAGGTACGAATGGTAGAAAATTGCTCATAACGCCCCGTCAATAATTTGTGCACATAGGCCTGATGTCCTACATCCCAAATCAATTTATCCTCCGGCGTATGAAATACGCTGTGCAGAGCCAGCGTTAATTCTACAGCACCTAGATTTGGAGCCAGATGGCCGCCGTTTTGCGATACAACGCTGATAATTTCCTTGCGGATTTCCTGCGCCAAGACCTTTAATTCTGCCATCTTCAAGGATTTGATATCCTCTGGCGTTTTTATCTGATGTAAATATTGCATACGCTTCACCTTCTTTTTTTCTACACATATACGCCCACGGCAATGCCCAGCAAAGCACCTGCCGCCACTTCCACCGGCGTATGTCCCAACAATTCTTTTAATTTTTCCTGATCTAAATGATTATCATGATAAATATCCATCACAATCCGATTCAAGAGCTCTGCCTGCTTCCCCGCTTCCCACCGCACATTGGCCGCGTCATACATCACCACGCAAGCTACCACTGCCGCAATAGCAAAGGAAACACTGGACAGACCTGTATATTTTCCTACAGAAGAGGCCATCGCTACAACAAAAGCAGAATGGGAGCTGGGCATTCCTCCTGAGCCTACCATTCTGCTCCAGTCCAACCGTTTTTCCTTCCAAAATACAAGAATCACCTTCAAGCACTGAGCAATCAGCCAGGCAAACAGTGCTGCCTGCAAAACCCGATTGTCCAACACGTCAAACCATTTCATCCACAGAACTCCCTTCGGGTATCTTCTGCTTGGAAACCGGCATCACTTTGTATTTTATCGTATCCCTAATTTTCCCGTTCCAGCAAATATCGGGCCAGCTCTGCTAAAATATCGCCCTTTTCACCAAGGGGCTCTAAGGCTGCAATCGCTGTTTTCACAGCATCCTGAGCCATTTTGCGGGATTGCTCCAACCCAAATAAAGCGGGAAATGTTGCTTTTTCATTTTTTTCATCACTGCCTACTGGCTTGCCAAGCTTCTTCTCATCGCCTACCACATCCAGAATATCATCGGTAATCTGAAAAGCCAGACCCAACTGACGGGCGTAAGCAGTCAATGCTTCCAGCTGGGCCTCATCCGCGCCGCCTAATATTGCACCTGTGCGCACAGAAGCAACGAGCAGTGCACCCGTTTTATGATGGTGAATATACTGCAACAGCTGGGCAGTAGGTTTCTCCTGTTCAGATATAATATCTACCACTTGCCCGCCAATCATACCCGCTGTGCCGCTGGCCTGACTTATTTCTTTTATAACCTGCAGCAGTTTTTCCGGCTTCACACTGCGCTCCAAGCCAGTCAGAATTTCAAAGGCATAGGTGAGCAGCGCATCACCGGCCAAAATTGCAATGCCGTCGCCAAAGACTTTATGATTGGTTAACTTGCCCCGACGATAATCGTCATCATCCATCCCCGGCAAATCATCATGAATCAGGGAGTAAGTATGAATACACTCCAGCGCACAGGCTCCGTCCAATGCCGGCTCCCAACTGCCGCATACCGCCTGACAGCTGGCCAGACACAGCAACGGCCGAAAACGCTTGCCACCGGCAAATACACTGTATGCCATGGCTTCATGAATTATTTGCGGATAGGTATCCTCTGTCGGCAAAAGTTCCCGCAAGCGTTGATCGGTAAGCTGCCTGGCTTCCTTCATATAAGCTTTTATCTCCATATCGTACAACTCCTTCGCTGCTTGTCTCTTTTTGTCACCCGTTCTTCTGCCAGTCTACAAATTCTTCTCCGCGAAGCAGCTTCAACTTGCCTTCTGCCCCATTCAATTTTTCCTGACAAATCTTAATATAATTTAAGCCTTCCTGGAAACAGTTCAGCGACTCTTCCAGCGGCAGATCTCCAGCATCCAGGCGATGAAGCACCTGTTCCAGCCGCTCCATCGCTTGCTCATAAGTCAATTCCTTTTCTTCCATGTCATTCCTCCCTATCTAGCACACTGGCTGTCAAACATCCTTTTTCCAATACAATCTGTACCCTTTCACCCACTGCAGCATCGCTGGCGCTGCGTATCACCTGTCCATTTTCCTTTTGGCACAGGGCATAACCGCGGCCCAGTACATGAAGGGGACTCAACGCATTGAGCTTTTCCACACGCACTGCAAACTCCTGTTTTTTCTGTGCTAAATTCAGTTGTATAGCTTTTTCCAATTTATCAGCTGTTTCATCCAACAGCTGCTGCCGGTCCTGTAATAATAATTCCGGCTTCTGCAGCAGACGATGGCTGGCCAAATGTGCTAAATATTGTTTTTTGTGAAGCAAAAGACTGGAAAAACGCTGCTCCAGCGTGCGCTGCCGCAAAGACAGCACCTCTTCCAGCTGATTTTTCTCCGGCACGGCCAATTCCGCCGCCATAGAAGGCGTTGCCGCCCGTACATCCGCCGCAAAATCAGCCAGCGTCACATCGGTTTCATGCCCCACTGCGCTGATAATCGGTACCGGGCTGGCTGCAATTTTGCGCACTACCGCTTCTTCATTAAAACACCACAATTCTTCCAGCGAACCGCCGCCTCGACCTACAATAATGACATCCATATCACGCTGATAGAGGATCTCCAACGATTGGCAGATAGAGGCAATGCCCTCCTGCCCCTGCACAATGGCTGGCACCACATACACCGATACACCGGCGTTGCGGCGATGGATAATGGATAATAAGTCCCGTATGGCAGCCCCGGTAGGTGAAGTCACAATACCCACCTTCTGGGGCAAAAAAGGCAGCGGGCGCTTGTTCATTTTGTCAAACAGCCCTTCCCCTTCCAGCTTTTTCTTCAGTTTTTCATAAGCCAGATGCAGCGCACCGGCACCGGCCGCCATCATCTGTTCCACATACAGCTGGTATACACCATCCCGCTCATACACCGAAACATAACCGGAAACCAGCACTTCCATTCCATGCCCGGGCTGAAATTGCAGTCGCTGGGCATTGCTGCGAAACATCACGCATTTGATAGCTCCTGTCTTATCCTTCAAAGAAAAATATAGATGTCCCGAGCTGTGCCGTGTAAAATTTGAAATTTCTCCCCGCACCAACACGCTGCTCATTCGCCCATCCTGCTGCAAAAGTTTTTTGATGTACAAATTAATCTCACTGACCGATAGAATTTCTTTCTGCATCTACCCACCTGCTTATATCGTCTGTGTACTGCCCGGCAATAATCGCTCCGCTTCTTCCTCGGATATCTCCCGCGTCACAACCTCCGGTTCTTTCTGCGGCAAAGCAGGTTCCTCTGCTGCCTCTGCCGCAGCCGCCGTCACCAAATCATCCCGCCGTTCCTCCTGCTTCAGCACCTTGTCCAGTATACTGTTTACAAAGCTTGCAGACTCCTGCTTTCCATACACCTTAGCCATGTCCACCGCTTCATTGATGGCGCCTTTCGGGGATATATGGGCGCTGAAAAGCATCTCATATACCGCCAGGCGAAGCAGATTGCGGTCCACGCTCATCATACGTCCTACATGCCAGCCAGTAGTATTGCGCTCAATGATCTGGTCAATTTCAGGTAATTTCTCTTCCACCGCCATCACCAGTTCCTGACAAAATGCCCGTTCCCGCTGATTTAACCCATCTTCCTCCATGGTGTGCTGCAAAGCAGTCTCTAAATCATTTTTTCCTATATCCAACTGATAGATTATTTTAAATGCTGTTTCTCTGCTCTGATGTCTCATGACTACACCTCTGTTTCTTTATTTTCCGCAGAGTCCTCCACCGTTTCCAGATGATCAAAGGAAATTCCCTGCACATAAATATTTACTTCTTTTACTTTTAAACCTGTCATCGTCTGTACTGTATCTCTTACCTTATTCTGCATTTCCTGCGCCAGCTGAGGAATTCTCACCCCATATTCCACATTGATATGTAGGGCAATCTTAACGTCCTGTTCTTCTATTTCTACCTTAACTCCCTTAGCCAGGTTTTTCTTGCCTAGTTTTTCCGTAATTCCAGAAGCCATGCTGCCCGACATCGCTGCCACACCTTTAATCTGTGCCGCAGCCAGACTGACAATACCAGCCACTGCATCCTCGGCAATTTTGATACTGCCATAGGCATTGGTCGTCTCACCAACTCCATGCTCCTGATTTTTACTTTCAGGCATATTCTTCACCTCATTTTTCTCTGAGTCCTTTTAAGTATACCAGCATTTGCCCAAAATTGAAACTGAATTTGCATAAATTCTGCATAAAAGGCTAAAAAAAATTCAGAGAGGAAACAATTCATTCAAAACACTACTGTTTCCTTTCTGAACTTTGCTGACAGGTTTTTCGCTTTATTTTTTCTGTCGGAAAATACTTCCTTTTTCCTGCGTTTTATTCATACTTATACGCAATCTCTATGAATTTCCAGCTGTGTTGTTCAAAGGGAGCAACACAATTTCCTGCGCCGTAAAATCCGTGTTGCGCAAAATTAAATCAAAAATCTTTTCATATTGCTCACGGAGCTCTGCCTCTGCTACAATCACATTGGCCTGCTGTTCCTCCAATATCACAAGGCAGTGGGCAATCCCCTTTGCCTGCAATAAAAGCTCCAAACGCTGTTCCTTATAACGCCGCTTGGCATATTGGGCCAGGTATTCCTCTCTCTCTGCCTGCTCCAGCTCTGCAAGTTGATCCTGCAGCACCTGCCATGCACTATCCCGCTTCATCCGCAATGCTGCAAATTGTTCTTCCGGTGTGACTTCTTTCACCGTATTTGACGGCATATGGACATTCTCATCGTTGCGCAGCGTAGTTTCCACTGCACTTTGCTGCTCCATGGCATATTGGGCTTCCCATACCTGTGATTGCTCTGCGGCGCTCATCGCCGATGCGGACTCCTCCTCTGTGTGCATTGTTCCATAGCAGAGATTCCAGATAAAACCCACGAAAAAGAGCGCAATGCACAGCATCAGAATTAATATGCGCACTGCTTTCCCAAACTCACGCATGGTCCATGCCCCCTTCCCCCGGCAGCACAATAATTTTCTCTCTGGAAAGCTGCAGCACTGTAGCCGCTGCCTGCAGCAAGCGTTCCTGAATCACTGCGCTGTCTGCACCAGAGGCCACCACCAAAACACCGCGAATATCAGGCATACTTTCTTCCACCAGCAAAGCGCCCCCTTGCTGTACAACAGTTTGATTTTCCTGTACTTCGGTAGTTTGCTGACTGCCTTCTCCATTGTTTTGACTGGTGTTTCTTTCCGTCTTCTGCACATCCCGCGCATATTCTTTGCGACCCAAATCATTTACGGTAATCTGTACTGTTACCTCACCGGCTCCTTCTACCTGCGATAAAGTATAGGCTAACTGTTTCTCCAGCGCAGACACCCTGGTATTGGCACTTTGCTCAGTCAATATGTTTTTTTCTTCGCCCAGCAGCCCACCACTTCCCGCTTTCTCCGCTGACTGACCGCCCCGACTGCCTGCCAGGAGCAACGCAACGCCCAAGAGAGCCAATAATCCCAGCAGCAACAAATTTTTTTGCTGCTGCTTACTCAGATTCTTCCAATTCATTCCAACCGTCCTCCTTTATCTCCACGGTAATCTGTTCCGCTGCCAATCCATAATATCCGCCCAATGCCTGCGCAATACGATGGGAATCCACCTCTTCCCCCTGGGGAATCTGCACTGTAATTTTTTTCAGGCACTGCCCTTCCACCGCACAGGCCACCTGAAATTGCTCCAAATCGGTACTCAATAACAACAGGGAAGAAATCTGCTCCTGCAGCTTCTGTTGATAAAGCTGCTCCATCTCCCTGACCTTTGCTTCATAGACTTCACCCTGTACGACAGTATTGTCCGTTTCCGCTACAGTCGGCACAGATAGCTGCCACCTCTGCGCCATATTGCCCGGATCTGCCAGCTGCAGGACAGGCTGCAGCAACGTCAGCATCACAAAAAACCCCATAGTCATTTTCAGATAGCCGCGCAGCGATCCTTCCGGCAGCAACAAATCCAAAACTGTCGTAAAAAAAACCATTACTAAAAGATTAATCATCACCATACGCACTGTTTCCATATTGCGCCCCCTGCCCATACACAGTACTCACATATTTTCCTATTTCATCACAAAATTTTTTTGGCTCATAAACTGGCCCCACTGGCAGCCAAAACAATGAGCACCATAAAGAAAAACAGTACGCCGGTGAGCGCCACAACTGCAAAGAGCAGCATAAAACTGCCCGCCGTCTGCTCCAAAAGCGCAGTCATCCTGCTGTTGCCCAAAGGCTGTAAAACCGCTGCAGTAAAGCTGTACAGGAAATATAACAAGAGGATTTTCAACGCAGGCAGCACTGTCAAAATTAAAATCACCAACAGCCCCACCAATCCCAAAGCACTGCGAATCATTAACCCACCGCTGAGCAACGTGTCCATCAGTCCGGAGAGCATACCGCCCACTACCGGTACAGCAGAGCCTGTCACATACTTCACCGCGCGCAATGACAAACGGTCCAATGCCTGTCCGCTGATGCCCTCAATGCTTAGAATGGCCAAAAACAGCATCACACAAAAACTAATACTGGTAAGAATCGCCTTTCGCAGAAAAGCTGCCAAACCACTGAGGTTATAGGTATCGCTGAAGCTATTAACCAGTTTTAAGAGCAGCTCCATCGTAATTAGCGGAACCACTATATTTTTAAAGAAAAATGCTGCGCCCTGTACCATAATCACCAGCGATGGCTGCAACAATCCTGCGCTTTTCAGATTTCCCAGTCCAACCATCAACAAAAACTGCACCGGCAACAAAAGCTCCATAATATCAGTAAGACGAGTCACCGCAGCAGCAGCTTCCGTCAACACCTTGGCGGCGCTTTGTATAATCAGCAGCACCGCTACCGCCTGAATGGTCAGTGCCGAAATTTTCTGCACATTGCTCTTCGCAAAGTTCCCTTCCAATTGATGTAAAAGCGCCGCCACTACCGCCAACACAATCAATTGACCCAACACGCTAAACTGAGCCGTCACCGCTTGCATCAGAGCATCACCCAAGGCTTTTCCTAGTTCCATCCAATCCAGTTGTAAATTGCCCTGCAAAAAATCCTGAAAGAGCTGCTGCAGAGAAAGGGAGGGCCAAATGCTCTCCATCTGCATTTCTATCGCTTGCAGCAGTTCAGCTGTGCCCAGCTCGTCCAGCCACTCCATAGCTTCTCCCTCCTATAAAATTGCCAGAACACTCTCCATCACTGCCGCCAGTACCGGAAAAGCCAGCAGCAAAATGGCAATTTTTGCGGCAAACTCCAATTTCACCGCCAAGGCGCCGCTGCCTGCATCGCGGCAAATCTGACAGAGAAATTCGGTGAGCCAAGCGATCCCGGTCATTTTTAGAATGGTGGTCAGATAAATCACATTCACGCCGGCCTCCTGGCTCATTCGCAGTAACGTTTGCAGCATATTTTCCAACTGTCCCGCCATAGATAAAAAAATCAATACACCAAAGGCAACCACTACAAAAACGCTGAGGTTGCTTTTATATTGCTGCAATACCAACCACAGCACCAGCACTAGAAAACCGCTACCCAAAATCTGCAGAATACTCATAATTTGCTCCCGTCAATATAATAAGAATACCGTTTTTACATGGGTAAACAACTCTGCCAGCAAATCAATCACTGTAAACAATACAATGGCCAGTCCAGCCAAAGCCGCCAAATTGGCTTGATCTTCCTTCCCCATGGATTTCAGAACACTGTGAAGTACCGCCGTCAAAATACCGATACCAGCAATTTTAAAGATAATATCAATTTGCATACTTGTTCCTCCTAGCATAACAAAATAGCCGCCGCCATACTGATGCAAAAACCCATATATTGCCAAACACGTCCCTGTAAGGTTTTTTGCCGTTCTGCATCCTCCAGAGCATATTGCAGACGATGCTGCAGCAATTGAAAATTTTTCTGCTGCGCCATCAGATCTCCTTCCCCCAGGCTGAGTCCGAAACTGCGCACAGCGCCCAATTCCTCCGCGCCGCAAAAGGTCTCCTGCTCCAAAAACTTCAAACCTTGCTCCCAGGCGCGAAATACCGGAAGCTGTTCCTCCTCCATCGCCACCCAAACGCGATGGAAAAACTGCTGCAACATAACCGGCAGTCGTGGTTCTAACTGCTCCAAAGCCGCAGGTACTGGTGAAAGCGTATAAAAAATTTCTGTTTCCAACAGACGAAAGGCATTCTGCAACATGATAATGTCAGCAACGCGTCGACGAAATCCATAGGCCTTATAAAAACCGAAAGCCGTTCCCGCTCCAATCAATAATACCATCCCGCCCAATCTCATAAACAATCTCCCCTTTGGCACTGCGTTACTACCTGTCCATTTTTCCATGCTAAGGTGACAATCCATGTAAAAAATCCCTGCTCTACCAATCTGCCTAAAATGGAATGGCGTCGCAATTCCTCCAAATTGCGGCCATGCACAGTGCTGAGTACATAGACACCACTCTGCAGAGCCTCCTCTAATGCCAGCACATCAGCGGCTGTGCCCAATTCATCTGCTGCCACCACCTGCGGCGCCATAGAGCGAATCAGCATACGCATTCCTTCGCTTTTCGGACAGCCATCTAAGATATCCGTGCGACTGCCGATGTCCAACTGGGGAATACCATTCACACAGCCTGCTAATTCAGAACGCTCGTCCACCACGCCCACGTTTACACCGGCAAAGCCCAGTCGGGGAATGCCGTCACTGAGCTGACGGATGAGGTCCCGCAGCAAGGTCGTTTTGCCACAGCCAGGCGGCGAAAGAAGCAGCACATTGTGCAGAGAGCCGTCAGCCAAAATCTGCTCTAAGATTTGGTCGGCGGCGCCGGGCATTGCTCTGGCAATGCGAAAATTCAAACCGCTGATTTGTTTTAAAGTGCGAATCGCACCCTGCTCCAAAACGCCTTTTCCCACCAGACCTACGCGATGTCCCTCTGCCAAGGTAAGATAGCCGCGACGGAACTCTTCTTCCCAGGCATAAACTGAACCCTGGCTGATTCTCCCGACGATATACTGCAATTGCTCTGTTGACAGCTGTTCCAACACGGTCCGTTCCCCGCCACCCTGCAAACGCAAGCGTAAAGGTCGTCCCAAACGGCAGCGAATTTCCTGTACCTGCTCCAGTTCTCCTTGCCAGCGCAGCAACGCTTGCTGTATTTCAAGGGGAAAATATTGTCGCGACAGCGTCTTCACCGTTTCTTCTGTCATCCCTGTCTCCTCCTCTGGGCTCCTGCACCCCTTTTTTGCTACTATATGCAGACAAGCCAAGGATTAGAACAAAATTCAGCCTTGTCCAATTTGTTTTCGTCCTGCATTTTCCCCATTTTTTCTACATTATCTCTTGTTTTCTGCCAATCATTCTGGTACACTGTACAACAGAATAAAATCAGGAGGAATTTGTTATGTGGAAAGAATTTAAAGAATTTGCCTTCAAGGGAAATGTACTGGACATGTCCATCGGTGTTATCATTGGAGGAGCCTTTGGAAAAATCGTCAGCTCCCTAGTCAGCGACATCATCATGCCTTTCTTTGGCTTTCTTACCGCTGGCACGGACTTTACCGCACTGAAGTTGGTTTTGAGTCCGGCAGAACTCAGCGCAACCGGTGAAGTCATTAAGGCAGAATCCGCCATCATGTACGGAAACTTTATTCAAAATGTATTTGACTTTTTCATCATCGCTTTCTGCATCTTTTTCTTCGTGCAGCAAATCACAAAATTGCACAAAAAGAAAGAAGAAGAGGTCGCTCCGGCTGCTCCAGCCGGTCCCAGCACAGAAGAATTACTGACAGAAATCCGCGATCTGCTGAAACAGCAGCAGGCAAAATAATCTTACAGAAAACCGCTACAATGTAAAGCAAATTGGATATGCGCTCTGTCTATAAAGCACACTTTTGAGCAAAATAAAGACGAACGTAGAAAAAGACGGGGAAAAGCAATCGCTTTTTCCCCGTCTTTGTTATATGCTGTATAGCAGCCATTCCAATCCTGCCTTTTATCCGCCGCTGCTACACCATATTTCTCTTTGCGGCAATTTATTTTTATCTGTCTGCTGTTTAAAACTCTGTTCCACTGTTTATCTGTGATTTTCCTACCAGCTGCCGCAATAAATCAGAACGGCTCACAACGCCCACCAGCTTGCCCTGCTGCAATACAGGCACCTTTTTGATGCGTTTGTCGGAAAATATCTGAAACAGCTTCTCCATATCATCCTCCACATCAATCCCGATTACTTTTTTGGTGGCTAATTCCATCACAGGGAATTGCCCTAAGGCAACCAACCGGTCATCCAAGGCACCCACATTATACCACAGCGGATACATAGACGCAAAACCGTTGGCCTCACTTTCGGGACCGTTCATATAGCGGATAATATCGCCGTCGGATACAAATCCTTTTACACTGCCGTCTCCCACCACAATAGGCAAACCTGTCGTCTTCTTTTCTACCATGCAATGTAGCGCATCCAAGGCAGTGGCCTCAGCTGAAATACTATAGGGCTTCGTTTTCATAATCGCAGCGATGCCGACCAATTTGGTTTTTTCTGCCGTCACAGTACTGCTGAGACTGTTTTCATACAACGCCAGCCCAATTCCTGCCAAGGCAAATACCGCCGCCAAGAAACATACCACCGTGAAGCCATGGCTGGGCGGTTGACAAATGGCATAAATACCTGTAAACAATGACGCACCGATACAGCCGGCAATCTGAAAACCAGTACTCATCACGGTCACACCGTGGGGATTCTCCTCAAAGCTCAAATAGGAAAGCGCCAGACTCTGCACCGGTCCGATAATCAAAGCGGAGCCGCAAATTACAGGAATATACAGCAGAGCCAAGAAGATGATATTCCCCGTTACATGAACCACTGCCATCCCCACACTGGCCACACCAATCAATAAAAATCCCAAAGGCAGCAAAATTTTCGCTCCATGCTTATCGTAAATCCGACCAGCCAGCGGTGAAATAACGCAGGACAACAAAATAGCCGGGAACAATGTCATGGAAGCGGCAAAAGGCGAAATGCCCAACCCGCTCTGCAAAAACATCGGTGTTACAATATTCATCGCAAAAATGACAATCAGTGAAAACATATTGATGAGCACACCCACAGCAAAGGGCTTCACCCTCAGTGGCTGCAGGCGAATTAATGGTTGTTCCAGCTTTTTCTGCCGACTTACAAAGGCAGCCAAGAAAAGAAATCCGATGATTACCACACCAACAGCCAATAAATAGTTCCCGGAAAATATAGTAGAAATTCCATATAAAATCCCGATTAAGGCTAAACTGATTTCCACAACAGACAAAAAATCCAGTTTGGGATGAGTTAAATAGGCTATATCATCCAAAAGGCATGCGCCACAGATCATACAAAGCACTGTCAGCGCACAGAAAAACCAAAGCATGGCATGCCAACTGGCCACCGCTAAAATCAATCCTGCCAGAATGACACTGGAAGACGGACCCAAAGTTGTCATCGCACCCATAATCCCCATATATGTGCCCAATTTTCGTTTTGGTGCCACTTCCAATGTAATATTCATCCCAATGGGAATCAACATCCCAGTGCCCAAAGCCTGAATAATACGGCCCAACAATAAAATCGTGAAATTCGGCGCCAAACCGCAAACTACACTGCCGACAACTAAAAATCCTACCGTAAACAAGTATAACCGTTTGGTAGGAATACTGCGATACAAAAATGCTGAAATCGGCACCATCACCGCCGCACCCAACATATAAGCAGTGGAAAGCCACTGCACCGTGGCAACGCCGACTCCCAAATCAGCCATAATTGATGTGAACGCTACATTCAAAAATGTTTCGTTAAATGTAGCCAAAAATGCGGAAAAGGCTGCCACAAAAATCATCAGCTCAGGCCTGTGACTACCTCTGCCTTTCACCTCCGGCTCTACTTGATGCTTCATCACATTGCTCTGTTCCAAAAGAAACTCCTCCTTCTTGATTCAAAAAGGAAAATGACACCCATTGGCTCAGCAAAGAAAGACCAACGGATGCCGCCTATGTTTTTTCAGACAAACAAAAACACACGCATCCCGGCCTTTGATCTGTATTACGGTTCCGTAATCAGATTTACAAGCCAAGCTTTACGTGTGTCGTTAACCGTTTTCCTATTTAAGATGGGTTATATTTTAGCATAATTATTTTTGAAAAGTCAAGCAAAAATTATCTCTTGCAAGCTATCTTTCCTGCTCATTCCGCCTTGCGCACGGCTCTTGCTGCCTGCTGCTTGAGATAGCCTTGAATGAAATCATCAATATCCCCATCCATCACTGCCTGAATGTTGCCTTTTTCAATGTTGGTGCGATGATCTTTCGCCATGCTGTAGGGATGAAATACATACGAACGAATCTGACTGCCCCAGCCGATATCTTGCTGTTCTCCTTGCAGCGCAGCCATTTCCTGTTCATGTTCTTTGATTTTCAATTCTACCAAACGGCTAGTCAACATCTTCATGCAGGTAGCTCTGTTCTGAATCTGGGACCGCTCGCTCTGACACTGTACGACGATGCCGGTGGGCATATGGGTAATGCGCACCGCCGAATCTGTGGTGTTGATGTGCTGTCCCCCTGCGCCTGTAGAGCGATACGTATCCACCTTCAAATCTTTTTCATCAATCTGAATGTCATTGTCATGCTCTACCTCTGGCATCACTTCTACCGCAGTAAAGGAGGTATGCCGTCGTCCTGCCGAATCAAAAGGTGAAATCCGCACCAAGCGATGTACGCCCTTTTCTGCTTTCAAATAGCCGAAGGCATTTTCCCCTTTGATCAGCAACGTCACGCTCTTAATCCCTGCTTCTTCACCAGCTAAATAATCTAAAAGATTTACTCCAAAGCCATGCCGCTCTGCCCAGCGCACATACATCCGATAAAGCATATCGGCCCAATCCTGAGATTCGGTACCGCCAGCGCCAGGATGAATAGAAATAATGGCATTGTTGCGGTCATATTTGCCGTTGAGCAAGGTTTCCAGCTCCATCTGCTCCAAAGCCTGCATGGCTTTTTCTGTCGCATCGGCTGCTTCCTGCAGCAGTTCCTCATCTTCACCCATTTCCTTACACATCTCATATAACGTTTCGGCATCCTCTACCAAGGTTTTCACACCGTTAAACTGCTCAATTTTGCTGCGCAAACCTGTAATTTTCTGCATCACCTGCTGTGCTTCATCGGGCGTATCCCAAAAATCCGGCTCTGCCATTTTTTTCTCTAATTCTGCAATCTGACGTTCTCTATCGGCAAAGTCAAAGAGACTCCCTCAAATCTTCGAGAATTTTGCGAGCTGCCTCTAACTGTTTTTTTACTTCAAAATCCACAAAAATCACTTCCTCATGTATGAATCTTATTTCAAGTTTATAATCGTTAGCACTTATCTGCCACAGCAATGTTTGTACTTTTTCCCTGACCCACATGGGCACAAGTCATTGCGACCTATTTTTTCTTTGTTGACCTTGGGTTTCTTCACTGCTTCCTCATCGCCGTGGGAAGCGTTCAAGATGTCCGTCCGTTCTTGCGGTTTTTCTACAATGGTCACACGGAAAATTAACCGAATGGTTTCATACTGGATTTCCGCTATCATTTGCTGGAACATGTCGAAGGCTTCATTTTTGTACTCATCCACAGGATTGCGCTGCGCATAAGCACGCAGATTAATCCCTTGCCGCAGCTGATCCATCGCATCCAAATGTTCCATCCACTTGATATCTACATTTTTCAACAGGATGAGCCGTTCTATTTCATGGAACTGTTCCGCACCCAATTCGGCTTCCCGCTGATGATAGCGGTTTAAAGCGATTTCATGCAAATAGGCTTCCACTTCCTGTTTTTCCATTTTCAAAATCTTTTCTTTATCCAATGGCGCCTGTAAGAAAAATGCTTCATTCATACGTTGCTGTAGCAAATCCAAGTCCCATTCCTCAGGATATTTTCCTGCCGCTGAAATTTCCTCCAAAATTCCCGTAGCAATAGACTCAATCATTCCCTGGATGCTGGCGCTCATGTTTTCGCCCATCAACACCTGACGACGCTGGGCATAAATGACTTCTCTCTGCTGGTTCATGACGTTGTCGTATTCCAGCACATTTTTACGAATTTCAAAGTTCCGTGATTCTACCCGTTTCTGTGCTGTTTCAATACTCTTGGAAATCATCTTATTTTCAATGGGCATATCGTCATCCATGCCGATTTTATCCATCAAACCGGCAATATTATCCGAGCCAAAACGACGCATCAAATCGTCTTCCAGCGAAATATAAAACTGCGTAAAGCCCGGATCACCCTGACGTCCGCTACGGCCACGGAGCTGGTTGTCAATACGTCTGGCTTCATGCCGCTCTGTGCCAATGATATACAATCCGCCTAAGTCCTTCACGCCTTCGCCCAACACAATATCTGTCCCACGGCCTGCCATGTTGGTAGCGATGGTTACTGTCTGCCTCTGCCCTGCCTGTGCTACAATCTCGGCTTCTTTTTCATGATACTTGGCATTTAACACCTGATGGGGAATGCCCCGCCGCTTCAGCATCTCGCTGATCAATTCGGAAATCTGAATGGACACGGTACCTACCAACACAGGCTGCCCTGCTTCATAGCGTTCCACTACTTTTTCTACGATTGCATTATATTTTCCCATTTGCGTACGGTACACTACATCGGGACGGTCCTCACGAATCACTGGTTTGTTGGTTGGAATGATTACCACATCCATACCGTAGATGCTGCGAAACTCATCTTCCTCTGTCTTGGCTGTACCAGTCATACCCGCCAATTTGTGATACATGCGGAAATAATTCTGGAAGGTAATAGTAGCCAAAGTCTGTGATTCCTTTTCTATTTTTACGCCTTCCTTGGCCTCAATGGCTTGATGCAATCCTTCGCTGTAACGGCGTCCAAACATCAGACGGCCGGTAAATTCATCTACTATGATGACCTGTCCATCTTTTACCACATAATCCCGATCCCGCTTCATGATTACATGGGCACGCAATCCCTGATTTACATGATGGGCCAATTCCATATTGGTTTCATCAGCCAGATTATTGATTCCCAGCAGTTGTTCCACATGACTGACTCCTTCTTCGGTCAGTGTTACGTTTTTGGCTTTTTCGTCCACCGTATAATCTACCTCAGCCCGCAGACGAGGAATAATCTTTGAAACCATTGTATAATAATCTTTCGGCTTCTCCGCTACGCCGGAAATAATCAACGGTGTTCTCGCTTCATCGATGAGGATGCTATCCACCTCATCCACCAAGGCAAAGTTCAGTTCTCGCTGCACCATGTTTTCAGGACGCATTACCATATTATCCCGCAGATAGTCAAAGCCGTATTCATTATTAGTGCCATAGGTAATATCGGCATTATAGGCTTCTTTTCTCTGGTTAAAATCCAGACCATGTACAATCAAGCCAACGCTCAAACCCAAAAAATTATAGAGTTTTCCCATCTGTTCGCTGTCGCGGGTCGCCAGATAGTCGTTCACGGTAATCACGTGAACTCCTTTCCCAGTGAGGGCATTTAGATATACCGGCAACGTAGCCACCAGCGTTTTCCCTTCCCCTGTCTTCATCTCTGCAATACGCCCTTGATGCAGAATGACACCGCCCATAAGCTGCACATCAAAATGGCGCATCCCCAGCACACGATCCGAAGCCTCTCGCACAACAGCATAGGCCTCCGGCAGCAAATCATCCAAAGTTTCCCCTTTTGCCAGACGTTCCTTAAATTCAGTTGTCTTTCTCTGCAACTGCTCATCGGAAAGCTGCGCAATCGCATCGGTGAAGCCATTAATTTTCGCCACAACTTTCTGCAGCTTCTTTATATCTTTTTTCGTATCACTGTTTTCAATATACCCTCTCAAAAATTCAAAAGCCACGTAATTGCCCTCCTCAATATATTTGCATCTGCGTTCAGGCAGAGCTTTTCATACTATTCGCAGTTTATATTATATCACAATCAATCTAATCTTGAAACAATCTTTCAGACATAAATTCCCTTTTCAACAGAAGTAGCCCTTCTTTTTTTATATTTTTTTAAAAAAAGCATTTACAAAATCGTCTTTATGGTTCATAATATGAATAACAGATAAATATTTTTTATCCGTCTGTGACACAATTTTTTAACTCGAAAGGAGCTGGCATTTATGAAAATCACAATAAAAGCCAAAAACACTCAGGTAACAGAACCATTAACCGACTATATCAACAAAAGATTTGCTAAACTTGAAAAATATTTTGTGGACGCTAACTTGAATGTCACTGTTACATTAGTCGTTGAAAAAGGATTACATCGCACAGAAGCTATGATTCCTCTGAACCGCTACATTCTTCGGGCAGAAGATGAAACCAATGATATGTATGCATCCATTGATGGCGTTGTGGACAAACTGGAACGGCAGATTCGCAAATATAAGACTAAAATCAACCGCAAGAGCAAAGTACAGACCATCAATGAAGTTCCTTCTGATGCTCCTGCTGCCGCAGAAGAAGATGGCAAAGTAATTAAAACCAAAACCTTCGTCGTAAAACCTATGGATGAAGAAGAAGCTATTATGCAGATGGAGCTATTGGAGCATGACTTCTTTGTGTTCCTGAACGCAGCCACTAACAGCATCAATGTAGTATACAAACGGAAAGATAACCAGTATGGTCTGATTCAGCCTACCCTTGATTAAGGTTTTTTCAGAGGTTTTGAATATTTTTCTAACAAATTACTGAAAAGCCCTTGCCATTTATTTGTGATACCGTTATAATAGATAAGTAGTTACGATGTGTAACTATGCTATCTATCTTGAAAGGATGATTCACATGCAGGGTAAAGTAAAATGGTTTAATGCAGAAAAAGGTTATGGTTTTATCGAAGGTCAAGACGGTAAAGATGTATTCGTACATTTTTCTGCTATTGAACAAGACGGTTTCAAAACCCTGGACGAAGGCCAGGAAGTTGAATTCGAAGTAGTTGAAGGCGCAAGAGGTCCTCAGGCTGCTAATGTTGTTAAACTTTAATTGTAAATTAATATCTTAGATTTTAATATATATTAAAGATTTGAACACAAACAGGGAGTGCATTGATTGCACTCCCTTTGTTTTGCTCTTTTAAATAAATTACAATTTTTCCTTCTGTGCATCCTCTACTCGATCCAGTTTTCCGGTAACCGGGTCCATAATAAAACCGGCCACCACGACATCCTTGGGCAATAACGGATGATCCTTTACCAACTCCACGCTTTGCTGTACCGCCTCCTGCACACAGGAAAAACCAGTCAGCCATTTCTTCACACTAAAGCCACAGTAATCCAGGAAATCAATGCTCTTTTGGCTGATGCCCCGCTGGCGCATATGCTCCAGCATCAAATCACCATCCATATGCTGCACACCGCAATCATAATGCCCGATAATCATAATCTCGGTGACGCCCAACTCATATACAGCTACCAAGAGACTGCGCATCACACTGCCGAAAGGTGCCATCACCACACCGCCAGCATTTTTAATCAGTTTTACATCGCCGTTTTTAATCCCCAATGCCACTGGCAATAATTCTGTCAGCCTGGTATCCATACAAGCCACAATGGCCACATTGCGGTCGGGATACTTACTGGTTGTATAGTGCTCGTACTGTTTATCCGCCACAAAATTTCTATTGTATTCCAAAAAAGATTCCATGGTATTACTCACAGGTCATAACCCCTTTCTATTTTCTAGCTGATGTTGATCACCAATTGTTCTGGCGGCTCACAGCGTTCCAGTGATTCTACATACAGCACTGGACCTTCTCCTTCATACTCAAACCATTCCTCCACTGCAACACGCGCCTTCACATGTACCCACTGCTGATCCCGCAACTGACTCTCCTTCTCCCAATAGCAGGGATACCCCAGAAAGGCTACATCCTCTTCGCAGCAAACCATGGCAATGCGTCCAGGAATGAACCAGCCCTCTGGATATTCCTCGCCATGCATCACCATACCGTCAAATTCCACAGTCTTTCCCACATAACGTTCTGCCCGTTCCATGGCATCCAGATACCAGATAGCATAGGTATGATCCTCCAAAGTCAAATGGGGCTCTTCTAAGTCATAGGGTAAATCCTCTTCCCCTAAATCGTCAATTTCCCCGTAAGAATCCTCAAAGATAATATCCCCAAACTGATTCACTGCCCGAATACTGCGGCGAAAACTAGGTAAATCTTCTACACCGTCACAACGGTTGAACACAACCACATCGGCATTGCGCACCATCTCCCCAATGCGGGATTTCATATTGGCATAATATACTGGAAAGGTTGTGGCGTCAATCAAGGTAATCTGCTCCTCCATATGCCAATCGCGGGGCAACAAAATATCTTTTGGATTCCACATACCGTTATATTCGATAATAATCCGCTCGGGATCATGTTTTTTGGCCAGTGCAGTCAAATTTTTTATCGTAAAGTCTGTCTCCGCCTCTAATCGCTCCAATACCGCATTTCCATTGTACAGTGCCTCCGGATCATACTCCACTTCCCCATCCTCGCAGGCAATAATCAAGGTCAGCTCATCAATCTTGAAATAATCTTCCTCAATGGTATAGTTGATAAACTCAGTCTTGCCGCTTTCCAAAAAACCATTGATAAAATATACGGGAATCGTCATCATGTCCACCTTCCTCATGCCCGGAATAATTTTTGCAGCGCATCCTGTTTTAAAGCAGAACCAATGACACAAATTTTTCCGGTCACAACAGGACTTCCCTGACGAAGTTCCCATTCGCCTGGCACATAGTCAAAATAAATCCAGCTGCTATCGGCGGCAGGCAGCATCCCCTTGGCGCGCAATACAATCCCATAGGTTTCTTCCTGCGCCAGTGCCTGCAGCATTTCTTTTACCTGCTCTTCCGCATAAACTGCCGGCGTTTCCATGCCCCAACTCATAAACACTTCATCGGCGTGATGATCATGGCCGCAGCTGCAGTGTTCTCCATGATCGTGATGGTGTTCATGACCGCAATCGCAATGTTCCCCATGATCGTGATGATGTTCATGACCGTGATGGTGTACATGGTCATGATGTTCTTTTACTTCTGCCAGCAATGTATCCGCCAAATCCACTGTCCGCTCCATTTCCTGCAGCAACGCTTCCCCATCCAACTGTTCCCACTGCGTGGTCACAATCAACGCACGGTCATTGTGACTACGCAGTAAATCCACAGCCTGCTGTATTTTCTCTGCACTGGCAGAACCGGTACGGCTCAGCAAAATGGTATCTGCTTCCTTCACCTGATCCAGGAAAAATTCGCCGAAATTTTTCAGATATAATTTACACTTGTTGACATCCACTACGGTTACTTTTCCAGAAATAGCGATTTCAGCGTCTACGCCGGAGACAGCCTGTACCACCTCTGAAAGCTTCCCCACTCCTGACGGCTCAATAAGAATCCTCTCCGGCGTATAAGTATGCAGCACTTCCTGCAGCGAAGTCTTAAAATCACCTACCAGCGAGCAGCAAATACAACCCGAATTCATCTCACGAATTTCCACACCGCTTTCCTGTAAAAATCCGCCGTCAATGCCAATCTCACCAAACTCATTTTCAATGAGTACAACCTTTTTACCAGCCAAAGCTTCCTTTAGTAGCTTCTGAATCAGCGTCGTTTTCCCTGCACCCAGAAACCCTGAAATAATATCTACTTTTACCATAAAATCCATCCTCTTTCCCAAGTTTATTTATCTTATTCTACAATATAACAAAATAAAGAATCAACAGCAACCCTAAAATGATACGATAATAGCCGAACACCTTGAAATCATGGCGCTGAATGTAGTTCATTAAAAACCTGATGGCAAACACAGAAACGATAAACGCCACAACTGAACCCAGCAAAAGCAAGACCCATTCTGCTAGGGTAAAGGACAGCCCAGCTTTCAAAAGCTTCAGCGCACTGGCCCCCAGCATGGTAGGAATGGCCATGAAAAAAGAAAACTCAGCAGCCACCGGACGAGCTGTTCCCAAAAGCAACGCGCCCACAATCGTGGCACCTGAACGGGATGTCCCCGGAATTAAGGCCAGAGATTGAAAGCAGCCAATCAAAATTGCCGTCCTGTAATCCAGCTGTTCCAAACTCCGATAGGTCGGATAACGCCGTCTGTTTTCAATTACAATAAATAAAATCCCGTAGGCAATCAGCATCACCGCTACAGTGACAGGATTATAAAACATCTCGTTGATGATATCATCAAATAATAACCCTAACACCGCCGCAGGGATGACGGCCACGATGACTTTTTTCCATAAGTCAATGGTTTCCAGACGGGCAAAAAAATTTTTGTGTCGGGAAAAGGGATTTAATTTTTCAAAATAGAGCACAATGACCGCCAGAATAGAACCCAGCTGAATAACCACAAAGAAGGTATTCACAAACACCTCCGACTGCTGCAGCTGCAAAAACGCATCAAACAAAATCAAATGCCCTGTGCTGCTTACCGGCAGCCACTCAGTAATCCCCTGCACAAAGCCCAGCACAATCACTTTTATAATATCTGTAAAACTCATAAACGCCTCCTGAAAAATATGATTTGTGTATATTTTACTCCAAGGAACTGGCAGTGACAAGGATTTTTTGCTATACTAGATTTATACTGTTTTAGAATTTCACGAAGAGGTGCTTCCTATGAAAAATTTTCACTATCACATGCCTGTAGATTTATTCTTTGGAGAAGGACAAATCTCCCAGCTGGCAAATCAACTACAGCGTTTCGGCAACCGCGTACTCTTGGTTTACGGCGGCGGTAGCATCAAACGCAATGGCATATATCAAAAAATTATGGACATCTTTGCCGCCGAACATATTTCCTTTTGGGAATTATCGGGAGTAGAGCCCAATCCGCGTCTGGAAACTGTGATACGCGGCGTAGAGCTGTGCCGTGCCCATCATATTGATTTGATCCTGGCAGTCGGCGGCGGCAGCAGTATTGACTGCGCTAAGGTTGTAGCTGGCAGCGTCCATTATGACGGAAACCCCTGGGATATCGTCTTAGACAGCACCCGCTGCCAAAATGTATTGCCCATCGGCGTGATTTTAACCATAGCCGCCACCGGTTCAGAGATGGACCCCATGGCTGTCATCACCAACACTGAGCAAAACTTAAAATACGGCGTGGGACATCCTGATTTCATTCCCCGTTTCTCCATTTTGGACCCAACTTATACCTACTCAGTACCCGCTGCGCAGACAGCTGCAGGCACTGCCGATATGATGAGTCACGTATTTGAGAGCTATTTTACCCTGCATGACGGTGCCTTCCTTATCAATCGTTTGGCGGAAGGCATTTTGCAGACTTGTATTCACTATGGCCCTATCGCTGTAAAAGAACCGGAAAATTATGAAGCGCGGGCCAATCTCATGTGGGCCTCCAGCCTGGCAATCAACGGTTTGTTGAAGAACGGAAAAGATTGTCCCTGGAGCGTTCATGCAATGGAGCATGCTCTCAGCGCCTATTTCGATGTCACCCATGGCACCGGTCTGGCTATTCTCACTCCGGCCTGGATGAAATACATTCTGGACGACTCCACTGCACAGATGTTCGCCGAATACGGCTGGAATGTCTGGCATTTGGAGCGCAGCTGGGATGCTATGAGAACTGCCAACGCCGCCATTGAAAAAACCAGAGAATTTTTCATTTCCTTAGGCATCCCTGCCACATTGCGGGAACTGAATATTCCTGAATCCATGCTGGAAACCATGGCCAAAAGCGCCCCCAAAAACGGAGATACCATTCATGGCGTAAAACCTTTGCACTGGAAAGATGTCTTAAACATTTACAAATTAGCATATTGAGCGTCAAAAAAATAAAAAGCGCCTCGCACATAAAGCGAACCATTCAGTCTCTTTTTCAGCATTAAAACTACCATGCTTTGCATGTAAACCTCCCCGGTTGTTTGGTTTGCCGAACCTTTTATATTTTTTCTATGTCCGCTTGCTCACTTCTTCACAAAAAAACAGAGAAACAAAAGATTTATCATTTGTTTCTCTGTTTGACTTATAACAGTGAATATATCAGATTACTCGTACAACGGTTTTATTTACCATATTACGTTTTCCCCAAGACCTTACAGACATCCGCCTTCTGTGGAACAATGCAAATCCTCCTGATCAATAATCTGTATCTGGTTTTTCTGCAAAGCCGCAATGGCTTTTTCCTCATCATCTACACGGAACACTCTGTACGCCAAACCCTTCTGCCGTCCGGTAAAAGCATAAGTATATTTCACATTAATATCTGCCTCAGTAAAGCTGTTTAACACCTCATATAAACCGCCTGCGCGGTCAGGAATGGCAACGGCCATCACCGATGTCACCGATGTCACATAGCCCGCCATTTTTAAAGCAGCCTGTGTGCGTTCAAAATCATCCACAATTACCCGTGCAATACTGAAATCCGGTGCCTCTGCTATAGAAAAGGCACGAATATCAATATCACTTTCCTGCAAAACCTTGGTAAATTCCATCAATCCATCCGTTGTCGTCTCCAAGAATACGGAAATTTGTTTTACTGACATCGCAATCTCTCCTTCACAAGATCAAGTTCTACTGTTATCATATCACTATTTTATGATTATACAAGAGAAAACGTAGCAAATTGTAAACCAAATTACAAATATTCTCCTGCCTCATCCTTTGAGATTGATAGTTTCTCTGTATATTTCAGCTTTACAATATCCCCATTTCCACTTGGTCCGTTGTCTTTCTTCTACGCTTACTGAGCGGCAACTGCTTTCTTTAATGCCTCCACACGATCGGTTCGTTCCCACGGCAAATCCAAATCAGTACGGCCAAAATGACCGTAAGCAGCGGTTTGTTTATAGATTGGACGGCGTAAATCCAAATCGCGGATGATTCCTGCCGGGCGCAAATCAAAGATCTCCAACACAGCCTTGGCAATTTTCTCTTCATCCACTTTATTGGTGCCAAAGGTATCCACCAGCACCGACATCGGACGGGCTACGCCAATAGCATAAGCCAACTGCACCTCACAGCGGTCTGCCAAACCTGCAGCCACCACATTTTTCGCTACATACCGCGCCGCATAAGCTCCAGAGCGATCCACCTTTGTGCAGTCCTTGCCGGAGAAAGCGCCGCCGCCATGCCGTGCCATACCGCCATAAGTGTCCACGATAATCTTGCGGCCGGTCAAACCAGTGTCCCCCTGAGGGCCGCCAATCACAAAACGCCCTGTGGGATTCACAAAATATTTTGTATTTTCATCAAGGAATTTCGCAGGAATCACCGGTTTAATCACCTTTTCAATCACCTCCTGGCGAATCTGCTCCAAGGTCGCTTCCCCTTTGTGCTGTGTAGAAACAACCACCGCATCCACACGAACTGGTTTATCATCCTCATATTCCACAGTCACCTGGGATTTTCCATCGGGCAGCAAATAAGGAATCTCACCGGATTTGCGCAACTCTGTTAAACGCTTTGTCAAGCCATGGGCTAGATAAATAGGCATAGGCATATAGCATTCCGTTTCATTGGTGGCATACCCAAACATCATACCCTGATCCCCAGCGCCAATGGCGTCAATCTCATCAAATTCGCCTTCTCTGGCTTCCAACGCCTTGTCCACGCCCATGGCAATATCCGGGGACTGCTCGTCAATGGAGGTCAATACTGCGCTGGTATTGCAGTCGAAACCGTATGTCGCATTGGTATAACCGATTTCACGAATGGTTTCCCGCACAATTTTAGGCATGTCCACATAACAGTTGGTGCTGATTTCACCAGCAATCAATGCCATTCCTGTGGTCAGAAATGTTTCACAGGCCACACGGGCCATGGGGTCTTTTTCCAGAATGGCATCTAAAATTCCGTCAGAAATCTGATCTGCCATCTTATCTGGATGTCCTTCTGTTACAGATTCAGAAGTGAATAATTTTCGCATGTTCCTACAACTCCTTGAGTAAAATCTCTTCTCTGTTTCCATTTAATTTTTTCTATTTGTATGTTTCGCCTGATAAAGCTGCAATACTGCATCCAAAATACAATCCGCAGCATCCTCCTTACGCAGCACTGGAAAATTTGTCACACTGTGATCTGCGCCGTAAAGCGCAATCTTGTTTGTATCCTTCCCAAAGCCGCTATTTGCTTCTGTCACGTCATTCGCGGCAATAAAATCCAAATGCTTGCGCTGCAGTTTTCCCAATGCATTCTGCTCTACATGGTCGGTTTCCGCAGCAAAACCTACCAAGATTTGCTCCGTTTTATGCGCACCCAGCCAAGCCAGAATATCCACATTGCGCTCCAATTCCAGCGTCAGGTTGCCCTCTGTCTTTTTCATTTTTTTGTCAAGCACCTGCTTTGGCCGGTAATCTGCAACTGCCGCCGCCTTAATCACCGCATCGGCCTGTCCATAATATTGCTGTACAGCCAAAAACATCTCCTGTGCAGACTGCACCGGCACATAGGTAACCCCCGGCGGAACCTGCTCCTGTGACGGCCCGCTGATCAATATCACCTCTGCGCCGCGGTTGACTGCCTGCCTGGCAATGGCATAACCCATTTTTCCGCTGCTGTGGTTGGTCAGATAACGCACCGGGTCAATGGCCTCTCTCGTGGGACCGGCAGTCACCACGATGCGCAAATGCTCCAAATCCTGCGTTCTGAGCCGTTCCAACACAGAGGCAATTTTCTGCGGCGCAGCCATACGACCCTTGCCCGATGTGCCACAGGCCAAGGCTCCCTCCTCTGGCTCAATAAAATGATATCCTACTTCCCTCAGCAGCTGAATATTACGCTGCACCAAAGGATTGGCATACATTTGATCATTCATCGCCAGCGCAAAATACACCGACGCCTTCGTGGCCATCACGCAAGTACTCAGCAAATCATCGGCCAGACCATGGGCCACCTTTCCCAAAAAATCAGCGCTGGCCGGAACGATGAGGATGCAGTCTGCCCAACGGGCCAAGCCAACATGCTCCACCTGCCATTCAGGCTCCTCCTGCAAGGTAAACATATCTGTGTAAACCTTATTGCCAGACAGCGTCTGCAAGGTCAGCGGCGTGATAAACTGCCCAGCTGCCCGCGTCATAATGCAGCGCACCGCATGTCCCTGTTTGGTCAGCAGGCTCACCAGTTCTGCAGCTTTATACGCAGCAATGCCGCCGGTCACACCCACAATGATATTTGCCATTATTTGATGCCTTCCGTGGTCTGTTCATATTTAATTTTATCTTCCCCAATTTCCTGCAGCGCAATGGTCACAGGTTTTTTGGCGTCGCCGCTGTTCAGCGGCTCTGCGCCGTCCACAATCTCCCGCGCTCGCTTGGCAGCCGCACACACCAAAGAGTACTTACTGTCAGCCTTTGTCAATAATTCATCAATCGTCGGTTCTACCATGAAAAACCCTCCATTTTTATTTAGATACCTAATTTACAGTGTTACCTTATTTTATGCCGCATCAAACAGTCTCATACGATTTATTTGTCTGATAAACTGCGCGCACTGCGGCACTTTTCAGCCAACAAAATCGCTTCCATTTTCATAGCGGCCTTCTCCACATCGTCATTCACGATGATGTAATCATATTTATCCTGATAAGCCAGCTCAGCTGCGGCACAGCCCAGCCGTTTTTCCACTTCTTCCTCGGATTCAGTACCCCGCCCCGTCAAGCGACTGCGCAGCTCTTCCAACGACGGCGGCGCTATAAATACCAAGACCGCTTCATCTGTGGCGCTGCGCACCTGCATCGCGCCCTGGGGGTCAATTTCCAGAATACAGTCCTTGCCGGAAGCCAAGACATCCTCCACAAACTTGCGCGGTGTGCCATAAAAATTATCATAGACCTGCGCCCATTCTAAAAATCCATCTTGCTCCCTCAATGCCGCAAATTCCTCTTTGCTGAAGAAAAAATACTCCCTGCCGTGCACTTCACCGGGACGGGGCTGCCGCGTAGTAGCCGAAATAGAATAACATACACTGTCCCCTAAATGGTCGCGCACCATAGCGCATACTGTCCCTTTTCCTGTACCGGAAGGCCCGGATAATACCAAGAGGATTCCCCGTTTTTTCTGTTCTTCCATCTTTCCCTCCTGTATTGCCAACCTAGTCTGTGTCCAGTCTTCCAGTCAAAGTATCCGACTGAATCGCAGACAGAATGATATATTTGCTGTCTGTAAACACCACCGCCCGCGTTTTCCGGCCATGGGTCACATCAATGACATTTCCGTCCTCTTTTGCCGCCTGCACCAGTCGTTTAACAGGCGCACTTTCCGGCGAAACAATAGCCACAATCCGTTCAACCGCCACCATATTGTCAAAGCCAATATTCATAAACTGATGCATGATTCGTCCCCTTTGCAATTCTATTCAATATTTTGTATTTGTTCCCGCACTTTTTCCAGTTCGCTTTTCATTTCCACAATCAATCGACCAATTTCCAAATCATTGGCCTTAGAGCCAATGGTATTGGTCTCTCTGTTCATTTCCTGAATTAAAAAATCCAGCTTACGGCCGATGCTTCCGTTCTGGGCAGCAATGGCATAAAACTGCTCAAAATGACTCTGCAGCCGTACCAGTTCCTCATCAATGCAGCTTTTCTCCGCAAAATAAGCAACCTCCTGGGCCAAACGCTCCTCATCAACAGCCGTGCTGTCCAACAACTCCTTGATTCGCGCCGCCAGCTTTTCCTGATACTCGACCAGCACCAGAGGGCTGCGCTGCGCCACCTGTGCAGTCAACCGCTGTAAGCCCGCTATTTTTTCCGATAAATTTTCACCGATGTGCGTACCTTCCTGCTCCCGCATGGCGACATGCTGCTCCATTGCCTGCCGCAGCACCTGCTCCACCAAGGGCCAAAGCACCTGCACATCAGTTTCCGGTTCTTCCTTCAAAATCACATCCGGCAGAACAATTAGCTGGTAAGGGTCGGCAATATATCTGCCGCCCACAATCCCCGATATCTTCTGCAGCGCCTTATGATAAGCCAACACCCGCTGCTCATCAATCTGCACCGGCTTTTCAGCATCGGTCAATTCCTGCGCGCGCACAAAAATATCTACCTTGCCCCGCTCAATATATTCGCCGACAACTTTCTTCATTTTATCTTCCAATGCCATAAACTGTCTGGGCTGCTTGATGGTAATCTCACCATAGCGGTGATTCACCGCTTTTACCTCCACAATTACTTTCAGCGCGCCATTGTCACCCTCGCCCCGACCATAGCCTGTCATACTTCTCATCCTGTATCTGGCCTCCAGAAAAAATTCTATCTTTCATTGTAACCCATTCCCATCTAAAAAGGAAGAGGCTCTTTTATTTTTCTACTTCTTTTCTCTCATACCATAAATTTTGATACTGAAATCATTACCGTTTTTTCTTGCCCTGAACTTTTTTCTCCGTTTTCTGAGAATGTTTCCCTTTCTCTGCCTCAGGTCTCTGCTTTTTAGTATTCTGCTTTTCTACCGCTTTCCCCTTTTTCCCTTCACCATTTACCTTTGGTTTCAGTTTGAGCTTAACAGGACGAATCAGACATTTTTCGCCAAAGCCAATCAAATCCTCTCTCCCCGCCTTCACCAATGCTTCATGCACCAAATCATAATTCTTGGGATTGCGATATTGCATCAAGGCCCGCTGCATCGCCTTCTCATGGGGATCTCTGGGCACATACACCGGCTTCATGGTGCGGGGATCATATCCGCTGTAATACATCGCCGTCGCCATACTGCCCGGTGTGGGAATAAAATCCTGCACCTGCTCAGGATTATAGCCAATGTCACGAATATACTCTGCCAAAATCACAGCGTCCTGCAGCGTACAGCCAGGATGGCTGGACATAAAATAAGGCACCAGATACTGTTCCTTGCCCACACGGCGATTATAGTCAAAATACCGCTTTACAAAGCGGTCAAACACTTCCCGTTTTGGTTTTCCCATATAGTGCAGCGCATTAGGCGCCACATGCTCCGGTGCCACCTTCAGCAAGCCGCTAATATGGAATTCACACATTTCATCAAAAAAAGTGGGATCGGGATCTGCTAAAATATAATCAAAGCGCACTCCAGAACGAATGAATACCTTTTTTACCTTGTCCAGATTGCGCACTGTGCGCAAAATATCCAAATATTCCTTATGGTCCACTTCCAGATTGGGACACAAATCGGGGAATAAGCATTGACGATCCTTGCAGGTTCCTACTTTTAACTGCTTTTTACAGGACATATTGCGAAAATTCCCTGTAGGGCCTCCCACATCGTGAATATATCCCTTAAAGCTCGGCAAGCGAGTCATCAACTTTGCTTCCTCCACGATAGACTCCTTGCTACGGTTTTGGATAATCCGTCCCTGATGGAAATTGATTGCACAGAAGGTACATCCGCCAAAACAGCCCCGATGGTCAGTAATACTAAATTCCACTTCCTTGAGCGCCGGAATTCCTCCGGCCTTTTCATAGCGGGGATGGTAGGTGCGCTGAAAAGGCAGACGGTAAATTTCGTCCATTTCCTGCTGACTCAGCGGCTTCGCCGGAGGCAATTGAATGAGATACCGCTCCCCGTGGGGCTGTACCAAGATCCTCCCCAGGAAAGGATTCTGCTCCCTGTTTTGGATGGCAAAGGCCTCGGCAAATTTCTTTTTATCCCGCTGCACCTCTTCATAGCTGGGCAAAACCATATATTCACCCTTTTTGGGCAGCGTATCGCTCCAATAACAGGTGCCCTGCACATTGCGCATCTTGTGCAGCGGCCAGCCCCGTTCAAAGCCCTGGGCCAATTCTTTGAGCTGATGCTCACTCATCCCGTACATCAAAAGGTCTGCTCCAGAAGTCTGCAAAATAGAAGGGCGCACACTATCCTCCCAATAATCATAATGGGCAAACCGACGCAGACTGGCCTCCACACCGCCAATCATTAGCGGGACATCGGGATACGCCTCCCGCACCAGCTGGCAATACACATCCACCGCACGGTCCGGCCGCAGGCCCTTTTGCCCGCCTGGCGAATAGACATCATTGCTGCGAGGCTTTTTGGCCGCTGTGTAATGATTCACCATAGAATCAATATTGCCGCTGCCCACCAAAAAAGCATAACGGGGCCGGCCAAAAGCCATCATACTCTGGCAGCGCGTCACATCAGGCTGAGCAATAATCCCTACACGAAAGCCCTCATGCTCCAGAAGCCTCGCCACCAGAGCCGTGCCAAAACTAGGATGGTCCACATAAGCATCTCCAGACACTACAATAAAGTCCAGCTCATCCCAGCCTCTGTTGTGTGCCTCCTTCTTATTTACCGGTAAAAACAGCTGCTCACTCATGCTGCAACTCCAATTCTTTTTCTATAAAAATTTTCCCAGGGTTGAGAAAACCTTGGGGGTCTAAGGCGTCCTTCACAGACTTTTGCGCCAGATACCCATCTCGCCCCAGCTCCTGCAATACATACGCCGCCTTCATAAATCCGATACCATGCTCTCCCGACAGGGTACCGCCCAAAGCCAACGCCCGCGCAAACAGCTCGTCGATGGCCTGATTCACCCGCTCCATTTCCTCTGTGTTCCGTTTATCTGTCATGATATTGGGATGCAAATTGCCGTCGCCGGCGTGCCCGAATACGACCATATTCAGCCGATATTTTTCCGCAATTTCCTTCACCGCCTGAATCATCTTGGGAATATTGGCCGGCGGCACCGCAATATCTTCTCCGATTTTCGTCGGATTGATTTTGCCGCAGGCACCGGAGGTCGATTTCCGTGCCTTCCACAAGGCCGCCCGTTCCCTTTCGTCATGGGCTACCTGTATCTCCACCGCGCCGTTTTCCTTGCAGATTTGGATTACCTGCTCCAGCTGCAGCTCCACTTCCTGAGGCTCACCGTCCACCTCCAGCAGCACAAAGGCCGCCTTGCTGGTGTCCAAGCCAATCTGCAAAAAGTTTTCCACAGCGCGCAGCGTCATCTGGTCCATAATCTCAATGGTAGTAGGTACAACCCCTGCCCCAATAATGGCGCTCACTGTGTGAGCTGCCGCATCAAGCTGAGCATATTGCACCAAAGCAGTGCGAATTGCCTGTGGTTTGGGCAGAAGGCGCACCGTAATCTGTGTAATAATCGCCAGCGTTCCCTCTGAGCCTGTGAACAGCATGGGCAAGTCCAGCCAACCCGTCAAACCGTCTACCTTATTGCCCACTGTAATACACTGTCCATCGGGCAAAATCAACTGCAACTCCAACACATAATCTCTGGTCACCCCGTACTTCACACCTCGACCGCCGCCAGCACATTCGGCTACATTGCCGCCCACCGTGGACATTCCACTGCTAGAAGGGTCCGGCGGATAAAACAATCCCTTTTCCTCCGCGGCAGCAATGAGCTCGTTGGTCACTACACCGGGTTCGACCACCGCATAGCCTTCCGCTGCATTGATCTCTATAATGCGTTTAAAGGCTGTCATCTCCATCAAAATTCCACCCTCTAAAGCCACCGGCCCGCCGGAAAGACAGGTTCCGGCACCGCGCACTGTGAGGGGAATCCCATATTGGGCCGCCGCCTTCACCACAGCAGCTGTTTCCTCCACCGTGTGCGGCTTTACCAAAACCTCCGGCAGATGATTTTGAAAGGTACTGTCAAAGGAATAGACCATCAGTTTTTCTATTTCCGTGTGTACATGCTCCTTGCCCACAATGCGCCGCAGCTCATCCAGCACAGCCTCTGTCACCGTTGCTCCTACTCTCATGACCGTTCCTCCTTCTGCTGCTCATGAAGTCCATAGCTTTCTGCCAGCAACTCCACAATATGTTTTACTTCCACTTGTATCCCGTCCTGCTCCAAGCCGTCCTGAATGTGCATCAGGCAAGCAGGACAGCCCACTGCCACCACATCGGCGCCGCTTTCGGCAATATAGCCAGTTTTCTTTTGGTTAATCTGACGGGACAACTCATAATATTTCAGATTAAAAGAGCCGCCGGAGCCGCAGCACGCATCGGCCTTTTTCATCTCTACATAATTCTCCCCGGCCAACGCCCGCAAAATCTGACGGGGCTCTTCATGGATTTTCTGCCCTCTGTTCAAGTGACAGGAATCATGATATGTGACCTTTTGCTGCAGCGGTTTCAGTTCTTCCAGATTTAAGCCAATCATGATTAAAAATTCACTGATATCCTTTGTCTTGCGCCCCAATTCCAACGCCAGACCATAATCAGGATGGCTCTCGCCCAATACTTTGGCAAACTCCTCTTTCCAGGCCAGGCCGCCAGAACCGCAGGCAGTAATCACATAATCAATATCCAAACCGCCAAAGGCTGTCAAATTGTTGTGAATCAAATCACGGGCAATTTCCACCTCGCCTGAGGTAAACAGCGGTGTTCCGCAGCAATGCTGCTCTCTGGGCGTAATGACCGTCACGCCATGGAGATTCAGCACCCTAATCAAATCCTGCCCAATCTGCGGATACACATAATTCAGCATACATCCGGTAAAAAAACCCACACGATACAGTTCTTTTCCCTGGGCCTTGCTTTCCAGCGGCACCAGTTGCTTCAAATGCCGTTTAGGCAGATTGGGGATAATTCTTCTCTGATTAAACCCGGCCATAGGCAGGGGCACCCGTGCCACCTGCCCGGGACCATCCGGCGCCGGTTTAAAAATCAAACGCTGAAACCAAGCCCCACAGGAAAGTCCAAAGTCAAAAAATTTCCGCCAATGCAGCGCCCTGAAAATGGACTGTTTGGTAAAGGACAATCCTCTCTCCTTGACAATCTCCTGCCGCATCTCCATAAAAATCTGGTATGTGTTGACCCCAGAAGGACAATTGGCCGCACATGCCTTGCACATAACACATTTACTGATCATCTCTACAAATCCATCGCTTAATAAAAAATCGCTGTGCAGCAACTGATCTACCAAATATAATTTTCCCCGCGCCGTATAAGACTCATCATCCAACACCTGATGAATGGGACAAAACTGGCGGCAGGTACCGCAGCGGATACATTTTGATAATTCCCGTTCCCAGTGTTTCCGTTTATTGGCATCAATTTTTGTCGTCATGTTCTATCGCACCGCCTATCTCCATTGGATTCAATCGATTCTCACTGTCAAATTTCTCCTTCAGCTTTTGCCAAATGGCCGTTTCCCCCGCAGGCGCAAAGTGGTATTGATATTGGTAGTACCAGTTTCCGCAGCCACCCAATTCTACTGCGCGATTGCACAAGGCCTGATACTGCACACCATCTGCATCTTCCGGTAGAAGATGCAGGCTGCCCTCCAATGGGCTATACCAGCAGCCTATTTTCTGCGTCGTTAGCTCCTCCATCAACACACCGCAATACAACGATGGAACCTTTAATCCATCTGCCCAGACAGTATGACTGCGCAGAGTTTTCAGACTCCACCACAACTGTTCCGGCTCTGTGCAAAGCTGCAGACCTATCTGCATTTCTTCGGCCAAATCGCTGATTGCTTCTAGCTCCCGCTTTACCTTTGCCTCGCTACCGCAAAAAGACATCATCAAATGCCCCGCAGTCCCTTCCTGCTTCACTATTTCCGCAGCGACGGCATTCCAATAAACAAAGACCTGCGGTGTGATCCGCCGTTTCCGCATTTGCACAACCAGCGGCATGAGCAAATCTTCCTGTTCCAGCACCGCCTCCAGCATCACCTGCACCGGCTCCTTGGACACCAATTTTAAGGTAAATGCCATGGGTAAGGCCAAGGTCTCCCGATTGCTGATGTAAAAGCGGCACATATCGTAGCCCGTTACATTTTTCACTGTTTTTCCCGCCACATGCAGCACCACGCCGTCGGGCAAGAGCACCTCCAGACCCAACACCTGAAAACGGGGATGATTGTAATATCCCGCAGTGAGACAGGGCATTTGCTCTGCAAAAAAATCTCCCAGCGTAACCGTGCGCAAATCCTCCGTCATCGCAGCCACATGCAGACCGCAGCGGTTCACCGCATCCTCCAGTTCTCCCAAGGTCACACCTCGCTCTGCTGTCACCGTGAGATTATTCTCATCTATTTCACGAATTTTATTCCAATTCTGAAAATCCAGGCCCATACCCTCTTGTCTTTGATGTCGAGTCCACACCGGCAGCCCTTGTCCTTTCGCCTGCCGTAAAAGCTCCTGCACTTCCTTAATGCCATAAGGTTTATAGGTCGTCATGATACCATCCCCTGTATAAAAATTCTCTTTGCATCAAAATTTACTATGACTGTTTATTATACCATAAGATAGGAGTGAAGAAAACATTTTTCACGCAAAAGCCATGGAAACCTGCTTTGAAGCACTTATGCAAATTGCTTCGTTACAAACAGAATGTATCTTTATAATAAATTGTGCGCGTCAATAAAAAATGAACTATGTACCCATAAATTTTTGAACAAACAAACTGCTGCACCACCTCACAAAAAAACTCCTCCATAGGCTTTTTTCTAGCATACAAAAAGTCTATAGAGAAGTCAAATAAATCGTCCCCCATCGGCAAAAATCTTACCCAAAAGTATGCTGAATCTTTGCCAGTCCTTTTTTCTGTTCCACCCAGTTTTCCACATACCCGCAGTCGCAGCAGACATAACGAATAACAGGAATTTTTCCCACCAGCGTTATGGTAGAGGTGTAAATATTATTTCCACTGGCATAGCGGCTTGGGTTATCCGAAATCCGAATGAGATTGGCTCCGCCGCATTTTGGGCATTTTCCTGAACATCTCATCAAATTAGCACCTCCCACAGTAAATAAACAACCCTGCAAGTTCAGCAGCCAGCAAACAAAGCAATAGGAATTGGAGCATTGGCATCGTTCCCACGGCAAATGCCAGCAAAAGCATCGTTGCCGGTACGAGATATTTTCTGGGATGATGCCATAAATCACTCTCCAGCTTCCAATCACGAATGGGGCAAAACCATTCCAAGAGAACAGAAAAAATTGCGCTTTGCAGAGCAAAGAAAATGGCAACGGCAATCATTTGCGCGGTAACGCCGCCCAGCTGGATTTGCAGGCTGCAGAGAAAGATTCCATCTGCGCTCAGATTGCACAAGAAAATGAATGCACAATAGGGCACGCAGAAACCTTTCTCCTGATTGGGCAGAAACCGCACGGCACGCTCTAAAGCGCGGTCGCAGGACAGCAAAATACAAATAGGCGTGTTCAGGGAAAGGATGGCAAAGCCAAGGGGAATCATAGACCAACTTGCCGTCTGCCTGATAAAGAAGGGAAAGACACAGGCCATACACCACAGAATCACAGTGTTGGCGAGATAGTTTTTATGACTTCCCAAATAGCGTAGGAAATACATCCATAGCCAATAACGTTTGCGCCCCCTCGCCATCTTGCTTTTCCTGCCCTGCAAATAGAAGGCATAACCGTCGGCGCTGCGCAAGGATAAAACTGCCAGAATGCTGTTGCACAACAGCAGCGGCAGAAACCACGGCTTCTCCCAGCAAGAAAAGAGGACGGCAAGTACCGCAGCACTCCAAAAAACTCCCCCAGGCCATTTTTGTTTCCAGGAAAAGATAGCAGCAGTCATGAGGATGGCATTCACCGCACAAAGAACACTGCCCAACAGTTCTGCCCAGCTCCACACCGACACCGCCAGCACAAGTGCCAGCAAAACCGCTGTTTTCGTCAAAAAAGTATACAGTCCCACTGCAGCTATATAGGAAAACACAAATTCCCGCCCTGCAAAGGGAAGCATGAGCATATGCTGCATGTGCGCGGCACACGTCTCCGAAGAAAGCCCCTGCCACATCACGCCTGCGGTGAAGGTACTTACCATCAGATATAAAATGGACGGCTTCATTGGGACCTGATAATCGGCTATCGAGAGACTCCCAAGGAGAATCAGACAGATAATGCCTGTCCGTATGAACGGATTCTGCTTAGTGCCAAATAAATTTTGGAAAAAAACTTTACACATCCTGTTCATAGCGCAAAGCCTCCCGAATACCAACCGCATCAATCTGTCCCTTTTTTAAATTCCGCCGGATTTTTCCATCCTTCAAAACCACTACCCGATCAGCGGTCAGCGCGATGCTTTCCAAAATATGCGAGGAAAACAAAACCGTACCATACTCTTTATAACCAGCAATTTGCTTATACAGATATTCTGTACTTTCAAAATCCAGCCCGTTCACCGGCTCATCAAGCAAAAGCAATTTGGGTTTCAGCGCAAATGCCGTGATCAGAAAAACCTTTTTGCGGTTGCCCGTTGAAAGCTCCTTCAATAAAACGTCTGTATAATCTTCAAAGTGAAAGCCCTGCACCAGCTCTGAAACATCGGGCAGCGCGTTCCCATATGCTGAAAATACATAGGAGAGATATTCACGAAAAGTAAAATACTGAAAGGAATTGTCCTCGGCAAACACACTATAGCGGCAAAGCTTAAAATTCCGCTCCCTGAATGTCACAGAGCGCCCGCAAAACCAGACGCCATCGGAGCGAAACGTGGGCAAGAGACCGGACAAGACCTGCAAAAATGTCGTTTTTCCCGCGCCATTCAGCCCGATTAAGCCCACAACCTCATGTTCAGCCAATTCCAAGGTAAGCCCTTTGAGCGCCATTTTTTCGCTATCATACCATGCGCTCAAATTTTTTATGGACAACAGCGGTACACACATTTTATCGTCCCCCATTCTTGTCCCTTTCCTTTTTCCACGTGGTAAAAGCTGAATACAGGAATACTCCGCCCAGCAGAACATAAAAGGCAGCCATTTCAAAATTTTCCGATTGGCCGCTTACCAAAGCAGCCACCAACCACAGCAAACCTAACAATCCACGAATCACAACATGACGCATAGCTTTTTCCTCCTCAAATTTTTCTTTGATTTATCATGTCTTTAGCATAGCGCAAAAACTGCCACTGTGCCCGAATGTCCGTAAACGGCAGGTTTTTGACCGCGAAAAAGCTGCAAAGCATTCCACATGCCTTGCAGCTTCTAATGCATACTCATTCAACAGATACGCCCTGATAGGATAAGGTGACAATTGCCCGGAAAATATTTCCGGTATAAGATATCTGTACCATGCCATCATATTTTTCAGCAGCAGTCTGGGCGCTTTTTAGTCCCCATCCATGCAAGCCCGCTTCAGCTTTTGACGTTTTCAGCTCGCCTTCCTGTTGTTCAGGCGGCGTGAAGAAAGTGTTCTCCACCTTTATGATGAGCATTTGATGGATGCGGCGGATGGTAAGCCTGATGAATCTCTGCTCTGAATCGGGGATCTGCCCTGCGGCTTCCAGTGCATTGTCCAAAAGATTACCCAATATCGCGCACAAGTCGGCACTTCTGAGATTTGTATGGCGGGGAAATTCCGCCTGTACCTGATACGTGATGCCCTGTGCTTCTGCAGCTATGGCTTTGCTGTTGATGAGATAGTCTACCGTTTCCTCTCCTGTCCACACCGTGTCGGTCAATTCTCTCACAGGCGCCTGCAGCGCATCCAAATACTGCACGGCTTCCTCCGTCTTATCATGGACAAGCAGCTGACGCAGCACACCGATATGATTGTGAAAATCATGGAACAATTTTGCATTGATTGCATAAGCGTTGTGCAAGGCTGCATAATCACGCTCCAACAGCTCCGCCTGTTGAGATTTTAGCGCTGCCAGTTCCTTTTCAACCTCATACTGCCGATTCATATTGAACACCAAAACGGCCATCAGCAGAACGACTGCCAAGATGGTCCACATCTCCAAGGTATCATCGGCAATCACCAGAACAGTCTGCTGGGACAAGGAAACCACTGCCAGAAATCCTGCAATGACAATTGCAGATGCAAAACGGAACCCTTCTTTTGCACCCAGATTCGGACGTTTCAAAAGATACAGGAGCAAAACAAACAACGACAAATGGAGACACCAAACTGCGACTTGCCCCGCTCCCGTTCCATAATCAAGAAAAGCGGCAGACCGAAATCCCACGCCCAGCCACGCCGCAAAAAGAAACTGCCAAAAGAAAACAGCAATCTCATAAAAGATTCCCACAAACAGACTCATGCGCCTATCCGCTTTCTGAAAATAACTGGCACAGCACACGATTAAAAGTATTTCCAGCGTCATGCGATAAAAATCTGACAAGCCTGTCACAGACAGAAGGACAGAAATCACAGCCGCACCGACAGCAACCGTCGTGATACTTTGCTTTGCCGGTTCTTTGACAAAAAGCAGCCGGGACAACAAGAGCAGACAGCCCATCATCCGCACACTGCCTGCTACAAAGCCTGAAAATGCTATCAGCCAAGTCATCATATATGCATCCCCCAGTAGTTGTTGAGCTGCGCCTTCACGCCCTGCAGATGGGTACGGCTTATGGGCAGTGACATGCCATTCTTCAGAACAGCCATCCCATCTCTTATCTGCATAATGTGGATGAGATTCACGATACAGCCCCGGTCAATATAGATAAATTCTTCCGCGTTTAATTCTTCATAAACCTGCTGCAAACTCTTCCGCACCTTGGACACACCGCCGGCTGCGGAAATTTTCGCGTTTTTCCCTTCCCGCTCAATATAATAAATCTCCCGATAGGGAATCTTTTCCAGACGACTGTTCGTCTGAATGGTATAAACCTTACCGTCCTCCAAGGTGATAAGCTTAATGGCGTCCTGAATGGCAGAAAACAGCCGTTTATCAATTTCATCCTTGGGCACATAGCGAAAAATAGACAGCTCAAAGGCGTCGATTGCGTATTCAATGTGCGAGGTTATAAAAATTATTTTCACATTGGGCAAACAAGGCTTTATACTCGCAGCAATCTCCATGCCGGTATTTCCTGGCATCTCTATGTCCAACAAAATCAAATCAAAGAAAAAATCATCTTCGGTGATGTCATAAAGCAGATTGTCCCCAGCAGTATAGGTCACAATTTCACCTGCACTGCCGCATTGCTGCAAACAGGCTTCTGTAATTTTTTTATGTTCTGCAACTGCGCTGTCCTCATCATCACAAATTGCGATACGTAACATGCTCTCACCTCTCTCGCAAGTGCCATTATACTACTTTTTCGCACAGTTCTCAATTAAGACTTGCACAGGTGATGTGATCTCTGTGCGCCAAATCCTATTTTTGTATTCTTCTAACTTGACTTCTTTTATTCTTAAGAAACACAAAATACTTCCAGTATAATCTCCCTGCCATTCTCCATACTAAGAGAAAAGGAGCGTGAATACCATGGATCAAATCAAAAAAATTGACCGCAATCTGGGCACCTGGGCATTTTTGCGTCCCGGCTGGTGGATTTGGCATATCGCCGCCATCGCTTTAATTTTTTGGCTGGGCATGTGGATGGCCGGTAATTATTAATTCTAAGCCTTGCCTGGGATACCTGTCTTGCGTATCCCCAAAACAGGAACTATGTTTGCTGCCAACAGTTTTTTCTGTTGGCATTTTTTCTTTCTTAATGAAGAATAAATAAAAATACATCATCGTCCCACTGAGCTCTTTAAAATTGTACCAATGCAAATACATCATAGCATGATAACACCCATCTGTCATATTTCAAAGGGGGAATCCCCGTAAGTTTTCCAACAATTTCTCCTTTTTCTGCTGCGCAAATCATGTATAATGAAATCAGAACAAAAAGGTTTCTCTCTTCCTTCTCTGACAAAGCTTATAATATTTCTTGATACCTTAGGAAATAGATGTTTATTGTCAAAGTTCGTCGGATTGCAAAAAAGATTTGAAATTGCCTTGCAATTCGGTATAATGATAGTTAGTAGGATTTTGCGTGAATGACCTTTTGTTTCATACAGCTGTACATCAGGCGGTGCAGTGGGCGGCAAATGGCAGGACGCACAAAACAATTACAAAAAACCAAGGAGGTACTAGAATGATTATTTTAACTATCCTTTGCTGGGTTGCTCTGATTGCATTCATCGGATTGTCTGTAAAGAAATTCATGGATTACGGAAAATTACCTCAGCATGGCAGACAAGACCTGTATCCGATTCCGCTGGAATCAGATGAAAAATTCCGCTATGGCGGTTCTTACATGGAAGAAGACAAATGGTACGAAAAGGAACGGCAGCACAATCTGAAACGCGAACTGATCGATATGTTTGAAGAAATGCTGTTCATCAAAAAACTGTTTATCCATCAGAACAAATTCTGGTGGCTGTCCTACTCTTTACATTTAGGTATGTACGCCGCAATCGCCTGGAGCGTATTGTGCCTGATCGGCGCTTTTGTGCCAGCCGGTGTATTTTCCACTATCATTATTGTCCTGACCACATTGGCAGGGATCGTTGCCGGCGTGCTGATGACCGTCGGAGCCATCGGTCTATTGTGCAAACGTCTCTTTGTCAGAGAGTTTAAGAGCTATACCACACCGCAGGAATATTTCAACCTGGTGATTCTGTTGGCAACCTCTGCTTTTGGTCTGCTCAACTGGCTGGGCGACATGACCTTTGGCTTCGGTCGCAACATTGCTCACGCTATGTTTACATTCCAGTCTTTGGAAGTATTCTATCCAGAAGGCGTTCCTGCCGTTTTGGTTCTGTTTATCCTCTGTCTGGCTTTCATCAGCGTTTACATTCCGCTGACCAAGCTGAGCCATTATGTGGGAAAATATTATACCTTCCACAAAGTAATCTGGGATAACGCACCAAATATGCCTGGCAGCAAAATTGAAGCAAATATCATCGCTGCATCTCAGAAACCAAAAGATCCAAACGCTTTGAAATGGTCCGCTCCACACGAAAACGGTCCTGTAGAAGCCGAAATGCCTGTACAGAAATAATCAATTGAAACGGAGGAATGTATTGTGAAAAACGGTAAAGAGTTAAGACCGCGCGATATGGGCGACATGTCTGAGCAGTTAATTGAACTGACCGTCGCTGACTTAAAACCGTTGCCGGCTCCTTTTGACAAACCGGAGATGGAACCAGGTTTTAAAGCACCAAAAGCCGAGTGGAATGAAAAATATAACAGTGAACTAGATGGTTTTATCGCCATTGATACCTTTGAAAGACCAAAAACCAAAGAAGAAGAAGACGAACTGGTACAGAAATTTCTGCGCGGCGTAGAAAAAATGCTGTCGCTGGATACCAACGGCGGTATCATGCAGGTATTAAACCTGACCATGGAATATTGCGCTAAATGCAACACTTGTTCCGGCGCTTGCCACATCTTTGAAGCCTCCAACGGCAATGAACTATATCGTCCTACCTACCGCGCTGAAGTATTGCGTATGATTGTGAAAAAATATTTCGACAAAAACGGCAAATTAATTCCTGGCGGCAAAAAAGGCGTTATGGTAAAATTCGTAGGCGGCGATATCGACTTAAACTGGGAAACTGTAGCACGTCTGGGCGAACTGTCCTACCGCTGCAACCTGTGCCGTCGCTGCGCGCAAACCTGTCCGTTGGCTTTGGACAATGGTCTGATTGCCCGTGAAATTCGTAAAATTTTCAGCCAGGAAATGGGCTACGCTCCAAAACCATTACATGAAAAAGGAACACAGCTGCAGTTAAAAACCGGTTCTTCCACCGGTATGTCCAAGGTTCCTTTCCTGGACACTGTAGAATTTTTGGATGAAGACGCTACCGATTTGTTCGGCGAAGGCGTAACCGAATACAAAACACCAATGGACGTAGAAGGTGCTGACATTCTGCTCATCCACAATGCCGGTGAATTTAACGCATGGCCTGAAAACCCTATGGCATTTACCATGCTGTTCCAGGAAGCTGGTCTGTCCTGGACCTTATCCAGCGATATCTGCGGCTATGACAACGTAAACTACGGCTTGTGGTATGATGACGCACAGTGCAAAAAAGTCGCTGTAAAACAGAACGAAGTTGCTAAAAAATTAGGCGTAAAACGTATCGTAATCGCAGAATGCGGCCATGCCCACAAAGCAGCTGCCATCATGGCAGACCGCTACTATCCAGGCAGCGACCGTGTACCAGTACAGAGCTTCCTGCCTTTGATGCGTGATTTGGTATTGAGCGGCACCTTCCAGATTGACCCGAACCGCAACGACTTCCCTGTTGTATTGCATGACCCATGTAACTATGTTCGTCAGATGGGTATTGTAAAACCACAGCGTGATATCCTGAAAGCAATCATGAAGCCAGGGCACTATGGCAACATGGGCCTGCCTTACTACGAAATGAAGGACCACGGTGTGAACAACTACTGCTGCGGCGGCGGTTCCGGTTTCGCAATTATGCAGTCCATGAGCTTCCCACAATGGCGCAATAATATTGCCCATCGTAAAAAATTAGAACAGATCCTGGAAGCATTCGGTCCTGAAGTTATGGAAAACACCGATATTCCAAAATATATCTGTGCACCATGCTCCAACTGCAAAGGCGCTATGCGTGATATCATTGAGCATTATGGTCTACACCGCTACAACGTTCATTACGGCGGATTGGTGGAACTGATTGTCAATGCCATGACTAAATACAGCTCACCATATATGGAATTCCTGCGTGATGAATAAAACAGTCTATCTTCCATATTCTAATCTCATATAGGAAGGAAAGGCAGCCAAAACACCATTCTCTCTTTTTGAGGGAATGGTGTTTTTTAAATACATAAAACCTATAGCTTCATTCCTTCACAGCCTTGTAAAAAATATCCTCTTTTCTTTTTTCTCATTCTGTTATAAAATGTTAGATAAGATATTTTACAAACAGAAACTATAAACATGTAGGAGAATAGAAACATGAATTCAATAGACCCTCACAAAACTACACAAAGGCAATCCCTTCAGTATTATAAAGAACAGCGGGAAAACCGCTTGCGGCAACGACAGCGCACCATCATCAAGCGACGTATACTATTGGGCAGCGTCCTCCTCCTCTGCCTGGTACTCATTATCAGTGCCAAAATAGGCACTGCCCATTTTCTCACAGCCAATCCAATAGAAGCTGCCCAGCCGCTTCCCGCAGAGAATGGACCAGCCTATATTGGCGCCACAGAAGTGCAGCGCGGCTATGAGTTTTCCGCCACAGAGCAAACTGTCACCCTAAATGACGAGTCCATTGCCAGCGCCCAAATCCTTTTAATCAACCTAAAAGACAATTCCATTGTGGCGCAAAAAGACGCACAAACCATCATTTCTCCCGCTTCCATGACCAAAGTGCTGACTATCCTGGTGGCTGCCGAACATCTCCAGGATCTCAATGATACCTTTACCATCTCCCGCGAGATTACCGATTATTGCTATCAGCACAAATGCAGCGCTGTAGGCTTCTCAGACGGGGAAACAGTTCCCGTTAAGGACTTATTTTACGGCACCATTTTGCCCTCAGGCGCAGATGCCGCCGTAGCCTTAGCCACCTACACAGCAGGCTCTCACGAAGCATTTATCGACTTGATGAACGAAAAACTGGACGAGCTGGGTCTCTCTCAAACCGCCCATTTCACCAACTGCGTTGGCCTCTACGACGAGTTGCACTACTGTACCGCCGCTGACATGGCCGTCATTATGAAAGCTGCTTTGGAGAATGATTTATGCCGCGAGGTGTTATCCACAAAAAACTACACTACTGCGCGCACCTCACAGCATCCAGATGGCTTAAACATCTCCAACTGGTTCTTGCGCCGCATTGAAGACAAAGAAACCAACGGAAGCGTCATTGCCGCCAAAACAGGCTTCGTCAATCAGTCGGGCAACTGTGCCGTCAGTTACTTTTTGTCTGCCAGCGGCGCGCCCTATATCGCTGTCACTGTAAATGCCTTCAGCAGCTGGCGCTGCATTTATGACCATGTAGCTCTGTACAGCACCTATGGCGCATAAAGAAAAGACACATCGTTTTCATAAAATTATGAAATACGGCAACAAACAATAGGGGCTTGATAAACCACTTCTATAAACGATACCTCCAAATTGGGAAAGGCTTCCTCCATAATCAACTAAAAACATACTCAAAGAGCTTCCCCTCTCACATAGGTGACGAACTGGCAGCCTGGCACGCTGTCGCAGGCGACGCGCGCCACTTCCCGAAAGTTGGCCCAGTCCACGGCGGGAAAGCGGGTATCTCCTTCCGGTCTGCCTGCCACCAGGGTCAAATCCAGCTGCTGTGCCAAGGGCAGCGCTTCTTCATAAAGGCGTGCGCCGCCGATGATAAAAATCTCCCCGCCTGTTTCGCTGGCCAGATGCAGCGCCTCCTGCAAGGAGCCCGCTACGCTGCATCCCTCTAAAGATTGCAATGTGGTGGACACCACGATATTCCGCCGTCCAGGCAACGGGCGGCCAATGCTCTCATAGGTGCGCCGCCCCATAATCACAGTCTGTCCCCATGTAAGCGCCTTAAAATGGGCCAAATCGGCAGGAATATGCCAGGGAATCCCGCCGTCTTTGCCGATGATCCCGTTTTCCGCTACTGCTGCGATGAGATGCATCATGTCTATACCCGCCTTTCCTGTAAATGCTTGCGGATAGTTTCCGCAAAGTCTGCCGCCTGCTCATCAATCCTGTCAATTTTATTGATGCTGAAGGGATCGTTGGCCGTGGCCAAAAAGGCGAAATTGGCCGGCAAGTAAAAGGTCTTGTTCATATTCAGAGCGCCCAGCACCTGCTTGGCCACGATATCGCCTCCGCTGTAGCCCGATACCACCAGACAAAACACCGCCTTGTCATAAAAGCGCACCTGACTGAACAGCGCTGTCAGCCGATTGATAAAGGCGGAAAGATTGGCGCTCACCGCATCATTATAATTGGGGCACAGCATAATCAGCGCATCACAATCCAAAATAGCAGGATACACTTCCTCCACGATCACACCGCCATAGAAACAGCTACAGGTTTCGCCAAAGTGCCGACAGGTCTGATAAGGACAGCCATTGCAATCCACTACCGTTCCATTTTGCAGAGGAATCTCCTGAATGGTACAGCTATCCTCCAAATGCTGCCGCACCTTCCGCCACAAAGTCAACGTGTTGGAGGTGGCCCGATTGCTGGCATGCACAGCCAAAATCTGCGGTTTTCGCCGCAGCGGCAACTGGAAGGCCAGCAGCTGCTCCACTAGCATGCGGGCAGCCTGCCGGTATGCGCCCATGCAATCTACCCCCAGATTGCGGGACTGCACCAGAAAATTGTCCAGAGAAGCAGTACCCTCCACCAGCGGTTTCCCGGGAAATATGCAACCCTGCCCGTTGGCAGCAAACACAAGCTCCCGCCCCTCTGCTTTGGTGTAGAGCTCGCTGTCTGCGTCAAGTAAGACGGAGCCCACACAACCCTCCAGGCACCCGGGGCTACGCCGCAACCAGCGCAGTAATCGCTGATATTCCAGATTGACACCGTCGGCGCCTAGATTGAGTACAAAAAGGATTCGTCGATTTTTTAAGGGTACAAACTCTCGTTCCTCGTACCAAAATTCCGTATCATATCCGGCAATGGCCTGGGCCAGCACGGCATCCAGCCTTGCATTTTCTGTCTGCTGTGCATCCTTCGGCATGATCACCAATAATTCCTTTTCCGCTCCGTCCATTGGTCACTCATCTCCCGTTCCTTTTTATGCCTGCTGCTTTAGTATTTTTCCAGCTCCGCTGCCACTGCCTCCAGGCGGGCTAAAAGCTGCGGCGGCAAAGGCAGCGCCTCCAGCTCCAAACCGTTTCTGGTACTGCGATTCTTGGCACCCATATAGATTCCGTGCAAAAAGTTTGAGCTGTAATGCCATTCTCCCCGCAAAGTCAACAAAAGGGAAATGGCCGCCGAGGACACCGCTGGCGCAATATAGGGCTTGTAGCCCAGCGCCCGTATCTCCAAATTGGCCTCTACCGTCAGCCTGGTCAATTCCATGGACAATGCGTGGTCATAGTGGGTTACACTGTTGGCAATGACCAGCTGCTGCCCGTGGGGACCGTATGCTCTGCCCTCAGTGAGAAATGACTGAAACCGTGCATCCTGCTTGGCGTAATAGGCGGCCCTGCTGTTCATCACACCCAGCCCATAGCCCTGGACTTGCTCCGGCCTCAGTCCCTTGCCATCCCAATTTCCCAGTGCATCCCGATTGCTGGCGCGCCACACGCTGCAGCACAGCTGGTCCACCGGATCGGACACTACCGCGAACAGGCCCTGAAATCCCGCTTCTCTGGCCAGCACGCCGTAACGGCTGATGATGGCACTGTTGGCCTCATATTGAGCCATGCGCACATCCTGCACATCGGCCCCAATCGCCGGAATGGATTTGGAGGCGCAAAAGACAAAGACATCACACTGAAACAATTCGTCCTCTGTCAGCACCCGCACCGCAGGCAAGCAGTCATAGGCCCACGGATAGGCAATCTGATTGATTTCATGCTCCCAGCGCTGACATAGTCTTTCGTTGAAATCATAGATGCCCAATTCTCGCACACAATCCCCGCCCAAAAGAGCCAGTGCCATCAGTACCGTGCTGCCCACATCGCCCATAGCCAAAATATGTACAACCTTTTTGTCTGCATTCTCCTTTCGCGCCAGCAGCTCCTGTGCCTGGGCCAAATCAGCGCAGACGCCCATCACACCACCAGCGGCAATTTTTTCTTCCAACCACTGAGGCACATCCTGGACCTTTTGCGCCAACACATCCTGCTGATTACCATCCAGACACCACAGCCCTTCTTCCGCCTCAGCCAAATAGGCTTTGTGGCTCACCAGCCAGGCCGCCTTGCCTGCGCCTGCCCGCCTGCTGAGAAAAATCAACCGCTGCGCCTTGCTGGCCTCCTCCTCTGTGATTTCCCTGATACCCGCCAACGCTTCGCGGGAAACTAAAACCTCATCCTGCACCTGATAGTAAAACATCATTCCGCCTCCCTTTCTCCCATTCCGTTCGCCTTTCCATTCATTGCGATATACGCACGTTCATTTCATACTCTCTATTATACCACAAACTGGTAAACACAGCAGTGCTTTTTCCTCATAAAGTGACAGCGCCGAGTGCATCCCCGGCGCTGTACGGCGCAATTTCCCCTTTTTCTGATTCGCCGCCGAAACTGCGCCCTGTCCCCTAGCGTGCCATAATACTTTCCAGACGCACCAACCGCTGAATATCATCCTGCACATACACAGAAGCAGCAATATTTTTGTCGTAGCTGCCGCAATTCCCCCTGTCAGGACAGCGCGGGGAGATAATGGCCTCCCCTAACCGGCCCAACGTCAGGCGGCGGCCGAAATGCTGCTGGTATTCCTCCTCCAGCACCTGCAAAATTTCATGCACATTTTCCAGACAAGTTAAAGAAAAATAATACAGCGCTTCCCGGGGCACATCCTTCATATAGCTGGGCATCACATAGGGCAGGATAAAGTTGATCGAGGAAATCAGATTGGCGTCGCTCTCCTCATTGCGCGCTACCATGTCGCCGCCGATAAAAGGATACAGCGTGGATTCCACATACCAGCCCTTGAGCCGCGGCAGAAAATACGCGCTCTCCACAGGGCACGCCCGCTCTGCCATCAAATCCTTGCCCCGAGCCGACAAAATTCCCACCACCATCCGGTCAATCTGCACCTGTTCCTGCCGCAGAATGGGCTCCAGACCGCGAATGCGGTGTCCCTTATGCAGCAAATCGTCTACCAAAATGACAGGACGGTCAAAGGATTTGATGGTGCGCACCTGATTTTCCAAGGTAGAATAAAAAGGGAAGTTCTGAATGGTGAACTTTTTGATATCTCCGTCATACACCTTCTCACTGTGCAGCGTTTTGGTCACTGTGTTGGGCACCACCATACCGCGCAAGATTTTGCCAAAGGGCACACACATATTTTTGCCCAGTTTGCGCACCGGCAAAGGTTCATTGGGCACATGGTTGGCCCGCGTGATCTTCTGCAGCATTTTGTGATGCATAATCCCCGCGTCTATAGATAACACCAGACTGCCCGGGTAAAGCTCCGTCATAGCCTCCTGCAAACGGCGATGACTTTGCTCCACCACAGCCAGCAAACGCGCATTGCGATTGAAGGGCTCCTTGATGGTGGTTTCGATATTTTTCATCAACGTCAGCGGCCGACGCATATCTACCAGATAAAGTCCCTGCTCCTGTTGGTTCAGCGGCACCGGTAAGAAGCCCTGACGCTGCAGCAATTCTTCCAGCCCCTCAGCCTTCTCGCCCCAATAGAGCGCATAGCCATAATCCTGCTCCAGATAATAGGCCAACACTTCCGTCAGAAGCAGCTGTGAGGCATTTTTTACAGCATGACCGTGCAGCTCATACAAACCGCTCAAAACCATGGTCTTGCCAAAAATACGGCTGCGCAGCCATTCCACCAGCTCCGCGTCATGGAACATCCCGTACATATCCGTCGTTTCCATGGTGTAGGTAAGGGCAAAGGCCACGATGCCATCATTCTGGCTGCCATCCCGCAGCACAGCCAGTGTAGCACCGGGCTTTTGCCAGTGCTCACTGAGCATATCCATCAGCTCATCCATCTGCGCAAAGCTGACCAGGAGCTGATACACCTCAGAAGAGCTCTCCTCGGTCACAAAATCAAACTTGATATTCTTAGCCTGCAAAATAGGTTTATACTGCGGTTCCCGCAGATAGAGCCCATAATGATAGATATAGTTTTGCGCCAGAGGACTGATGAGATTGGAAATATCCCGGTTGCAGTCAATATTTTCCCGAATCCGCGTGGAGCTGATATCCTCCAGATAGGTAGGCAGTGTCAGATAAATAAGCTCTCCCTTGATCGTATTGCGCACCGTTTCCTCCATCTGCTTTTCCACTTCCGCCGCGATGGCTTCCTCTTCCTCCTTGCCCTGCACCCGCCGGAACACAATATGGTTGAAATGATGGATAGAGCCGGGCTTAGCCGGCTTGCGATAGGAGGACGCATTTAAAATGACGTCGCTGCCCACCACAATGTAAACCTCCTTGTCGGGGAACAATCCCTTGAGCCGTGCCATATCGCTGTCATTGGCCAGATTGATGGGAATCTCGTCGGGAAACAGATAGACATTTTCCTCATCGGCCACCGACATGGTGATAATCTGTCGGCGAGTCATCCGCGGCTGGGTTTTCTTGCTCCAGGAAAACTCATCCAGCGCCAGATAAACCTGAAATCCCAAATTGCGAATCTCCTGCACAATCCCCTTGTGGCTGGAGGAAAAGGGGTCAAAGGTGCCCGGGAAGAAGGCCACCCGCTCCAGCTCCGGCACGTCAAATTTCTCATACTCCATCAGATAATCAGAAATAAACCGATAAATATGATTCAGCGACCCAGCCCGATTGAAAAAGGCCAGGCCGCTCATCTCCTTGTCATGAATGAGAATGAGCATCCGCTTATAAATCAGGAAAAAGATTTTATTTTTTTCCTCCAAAGACAACAGCTTTGAGCCGAAGAGCTGATGCCCCAGCACAATAAAGGCTTCCGAGCTCACCTCTTCATCATAGCTGGACAACCCGCTCAACAGCATCCCCAAAATCGTGCTTCGGCGCGTCTCTATCAGTTCGTCCGTCTCGCCGAAGCGCTGCTGATAGGCCGGATAATATTCCAAAATCACACCCAATGTATTCAAAGCCACCGATACCACCCGATTATTGGCATTGCGCAGCAGCTTCTGCAAATCCTGCACAATCTCATCCAGCTCCTTCGGATGGAGATACAACGCAATCTGTCCCAGATATTCAGGAATATACTTGGAGAATTCATATTCTCCGATTTCCAGCCCTTTGGTCAGCTCGATGACCAGTTCGTTGCGCTCCTCCAAGGTGAGTAGCGGCGCAATATCCACCAGCCCCTGCCCTGCTCTGTGCCGCACGCTGATGCGCTCTCCCACCTTCAAAATATTGGAAAGATGGGTCGCCACCTGCAAAAGAGAAATGGCGCGGTGCTTGGCAACCTTCAAGAGGAAGTCAATATTGGTCAGCTTCAGCATCCACGGCGTAGCGACCTTGAGATTTTCCAAAAACAGCTCCGACACCGCCTTTTGCTCTTCCTCCTCCGACATATGGAACGCAGCAGACAAGCTGTCAGCGCCCAAAGCCTGATAAATATTGCGGAGATTATAGTGAAAGCCCAGCGGAACCTTCCCGATTTCCAACGATTCCAGCATGGCGAGAATCTGTCTGTGGAAGCCATCCAGCATCCCCTTAAAGGAAGCCCCATATTCCAGAAAGCGCAGCGCCGCAGCCTGCAGCTCGATATTCCCGCGCTTCAGAATATTTGCGGTGAAATCCAGCAGCTCCTGTATCTGAAAAGGCTCGCAAAGCTCCAGCGGCACAGCAATCAGCGTATCCATGAGAACAAATCCTACCTCATCATCCCAATGGGCTTCATGATAATAATACAGCAGCACATCCAGATAATCATAGCGTTCCTGCTCAGGGCAGTTCTCCAGCACCGTGGTCACCATATTTTTCAGCGTGTAGCCCAGCCACCGCTTGTGGCGCTCCGTAATCTTATGGTCAGGAATGACAATCATACTCAAATATTTGTGCCAAAGGGACAGCGAAGTAGTCTGTCCTACCGGCAGCGTGATATCCTCCGGCAGCTCCTTGCGGTAAATCTCATCGTAGCGCAGAATAATATGGCCCATCAGCGTAGCTGCCTGGCGGCGAATATCGCCCTCCCGGTGCATCAGGAGCTCATACAGGAAGTTCAGCGTCATGATTTTTTGCCGCTGCGTCATATACGTATAATATTCCTCAAAAATATGAATATAGGCGCGGGTGTTTTTCCAGTCCTTTTCACTGCGCGCCGCTTCCAGCAGCGTCCCGAAAGAAGTTTCTGTATTGAGGAACTCCATCATCCAGATATTATGGCGAATAGCTAAAAATTTAAAATTGGTGATGGCCTCCTGGGCATCCACCAGAGCGATATGCTTGGGCACAGTGGGCGTCAGCGTGCTGCGGGTGAAATCGGTATTCACCCCCAGACTCTCCATATAATCCTCAAAATCCTTCAGCTTGGCATAGACATAGCGATAACGCCGCTCCTTGGCCACATCTACATTCTCCAATTTGCTGAGAATGATATGAAAAGAATCCTTCAGCGTAAAGATGCCCATTTTTTCCTTGGGCGCATCGGCAGCATCATCCCGCCGCACACGGAAATCCGCATAAATCAGCACCAGAGATTCCAGCGGCAAATTTTCCAGCTCCAAATCCCATGTAGAATGGTTCACCGCAATATGGGCGATAGTAGGCATATTTTTTTCCTCAAACCACTGCCCGGTATAATAATAATGCAAATGGGCCATCCGCTTCATTTCGCTGGGCTTGCAGCCAAACTTGCCGATATCATGCCCCACTGCCGCACCGCTGACCAGAGCCAGATTGATAGGCACGCCGGCTTCCTTCAGCTGACGGGCCACATGCATGGCCACATAATGCACACCGGCAATATGGCTCAACGTGTTGAAGAAAAAGATTTCCTTGCCGATGTACATCAGCTCATAGATATAATATTTGCGAAAATAGTACAAAAACCGTTCATATTCCTCTTTAATCACATGATCCGGCAGCGTGTCCAGCGGTAAAAACGAAAAATCCGTAAACGGGTCAAATGTCTTGTGCATCGCTCCATAATCCAACGCACAGCGCAGCACCCGCATGAAAAAATGCATCCCCGGCTGAAACCGCTCGGGAAATTCAAGAAACACACTCTCGGGATAGGACCAGCTGATAATATACCAATAGGTAAATTCCAACCAGCCTTTTTCCGGCGTCTCCTCATACCACTGGGGACAAATGTCCCGACACAACTCCAATATATCATCGCAAGTCCATTGCTGCTGCGCTAACAACAGTGCCAGGCCCGATTTCAGCTTTTCCTGCTGCTCCTGGGCCTGCCGCAGCAGCAAATCTGGCTGCTGCAAAAAAAACTCGCTGATTACATTTTGCTCAAAAATTCCCTGTAACGCATTGACAATATTGCCCATCCTGCCACCCTCTTTTTCTGTTTTTCTTCTTTCTATTATGCAAAATTATAAAGAAAATTACAACAGAAAATCGCAAAAAGAACGCTATTCTACTGAAGTTTTGGAAAAGAATACAAGATAACCTGACAAAAATAATGCCTCTTTGCACAAACCAAAAAACGGGCATAGCTCTTATACTGTGCCCGTTTCTCACTGTTATCATTATTTACCTTGCTGTTCTTTCAGCAATACCTTGCGGGAGAGATTTACCCGTCCCTGTTTATCGATTTCTGTACATTTTACCAGAATTTCGTCACCTACTTTTACCACATCTTCTACCTTGTTCACCCGTTCCAGGGCCAGTTGAGAAATGTGTACCAGACCGTCTTTGCCCGGCAATACTTCTACGAAAGCGCCAAAGTCGGTGATGCGTACGACTTTGCCCAGATATACCTGACCTACTTCCACCTCGCGCACCAGATCTTCGATAATTTTCACAGCTTTTGCAGAGGCTTCCGCGTCATTGGACATAATCATAACCCGTCCGTCATCCTCAATGTCAATCTTCACGCCGGTATCTTCTACAATCTTCTTGATAACCTTTCCGCCGGCGCCAATGACGTCGCGAATCTTATCCGGGTTGATCATCATGGTGATGATACGCGGTGCGTATTTGGACAGCTCCGGACGTACAGCAGGAATTGCTTCCAGCATCTTGCCCAAAATGAACATACGGCCGTCATGGGCCTGTTTCAGCGCCTGCTCCAGAATGGCCCGGTTGATACCGGCAATTTTGATATCCATCTGAATGGCGGTAACCCCTTCGGTGGTACCAGCCACTTTAAAGTCCATATCGCCCAGCGCATCCTCCAATCCCTGTAGGTCTGTCAATACGCTGAATTCGTTTTCTTCCCGAATCAAGCCCATAGCCACGCCAGACACCGGCCGTTTGATGGGAACACCAGCAGCCATCAGAGACATAGTACTGCCGCACACACTGCCCATGGAAGTGGAGCCGTTGGATTCCAACGCTTCGGATACCACACGAATGGTGTATGGGAATTCCTCTTCGCTGGGGATGACAGGCTCCAAGGCCCGTTCTGCCAAAGCGCCGTGCCCGATTTCACGACGGCCCGGACCGCGCATGGGACGGGCTTCTCCTACGCTGTAGGGCGGGAAATTGTAGTGATGAATATAGCGTTTGCTGCTTTCATTGTCCAAACCATCTAAAATCTGTTCTTCTCTGGCAGCACCCAAGGTAACGCTGGAAAGAATCTGTGTCTGCCCACGGGTAAACAGTGCGCTGCCGTGAGGGCGAGGCAAAATGTCTACTTCGCAGGTGATAGGCCGAACTTCTGTCATCTCTCTGCCATCAGGACGAATCTTGTCGACTGTAATCAAACGGCGCACGATATATTTCATCAGACTATCCAGAGCTGCCCGCAAATCTTCTTCCTGCTCAGGGAATTGTTCCAGTAAATGCTGTATAGCCTCTTCTTTGACAGCCTCTGCTGCTGCATCGCGGGCATGTTTCTCTTTGATGCGAATGGCTTCCAGCAGGTTGTCATAGGCATATTCTTTGACTGCTGCTTCGATTTCTTCCGGAATCACTTTCAGTTCAGGCATTTCTTTTTCTTTTGCCAATTCCAAAGCCAGCGCTTCTGCCCGGAATTCTTCAATGGCAGCGACAATCTTCTTGATTTCCTCATGGCCAAACATGATGGCGTCCAGAATGGTCATTTCCGGCACTTCTTTTGCACCTGCTTCCACCATCATCACGGCATCGGCAGTTCCCGCTACGGTCAGGTGCATTAAGCTTTTAGCTTCCTGCTCCTGATTGGGGTTGATGATAAATTCACCATCCACCAGTCCTACTACCACGCCAGCAATAGGTCCCATGAAAGGAATCTGTGATAAGTGCAGTGCTGCTGATGCGCCCACCATGGCCAGCACGTCCGGTGTATTGTCCATGTCCACGGATAGAACTGTGGCCACTACCTGCACATCATTCCGATAGCCTTTTGGAAATAACGGACGAATGGGACGGTCAATCAGTCTGCTACACAAAATGGCTTTTTCGCTGGCTTTGCCTTCCCGTTTCAAAAAGCCGCCGGGAATTTTTCCTGCTGCATACAATTTTTCTTCATAATCTACGGTCAGCGGAAAAAAGTCCACGCCTTCCTTCGGTTCTTTGGCGCCCACTGCCGTTACCAGTACAGCGGTGTCACCATAAGTACAGAATACTGCGCCGCTGGCCTGTTTTGCCATACGCCCTGTTTCCAGTGTCAAAGCGCGCCCACCCACCTGGATGGATTTTTTCAAAACGTTTCCCATGTTGCTCCTCCTAAAAATAAAATACTGCCACTCGGCGGAGCAATTAACAAACAAGAAAAAACTATCTGGCGCGCCAGTTTTCTCTTGTTTATTAATTACACCCCCGAAGCAAGCATCTGTGTGATAAAAACCTGCACAAACAATAAACCACAAAAAGAGCAGCCCAGGGCTGCTCTTTCCAGTACTACCGACGGATACCCATCACATCGATGATATTGCGATATCTTTCAATATCTTTAGATTTTACATAGTTCAGCAGAGAACGACGCTGACCAACCATCTTTAACAGCCCGCGACGGGAATGATGATCTTTTGGATGTTGTTTTAAATGCTCTGTCAAATAGGTAATTTTTGCGGTCAAAATCGCAATCTGTACTTCTGGAGAACCAGTGTCTCCTTCGTGTAACTGATACTTTTTGATTAAATCCTGTTTTGCCTGTGTATCTAATGCCATGATGGCACCTCCCAAAAAATATTTTTTAATCGCCGCTTGCCAAGTATACGCCGGAGAACGACACACCGGGCACACGGTTCATATCTAATAATTATACAGGAACGCCAGCGGTTTTGCAAGCACTAATTTTAGAAATTTTCCCTGTCCGCAAAAAGTTTTTCTGTGTGCTGTTTATCCTTTTCCAGCTGGGCTTTCAGGCCGTCCAGGCCGTCAAATTTTGTCTCAGGACGCAGAAAATAATGTACCTCACTGCGAATAACCTGTCCATAAATATCCCTGTCAAAGTCAAAGAGATTGACCTCAATGTTTAATCCTATGCTGTGGGCAATGGTGGGCCGCATTCCAATATTCAAAATGCCGTCATAACATTGGCCCTCCACCCAGGTGCGCGCCGCATATACGCCCTTTTCCGGCAGGAGAATTCCCTTTGCCGGCAGTATATTGGCAGTGGGAAAGCCTATGGTGCGGCCGATTTCATTGCCTCTTACCACCGGTCCTTCGATACTGTAGGCATATCCCAGTAGGGCATTGGCTTTTTCTATATCGCCCGCCTGCAAATACTTGCGGATTGCCGAACTGCTCACCACTTCGCCGTCTGCATAGCAGGGCTCCATCACCGTTACCTCGATCCCGTAGCGCGCGCCCAGTTCCCGTAAAAGTTGCGGGTTGCCTGCGCCTTTGTAGCCGAAGGAAAAATTAAATCCCACGACTGCATGACGGGCGTGCAGTTTTTTTACCAGAATGTTCTCCACAAACGCTTCCGGCGACAGAGTCGCGATTTCTTCTGTAAAGGGCATGGACTCAATCCAGTCTACCTTTAACTTCTGAAATCCTCTGTTTTTTTGCTGTTCTGTGAGCAGATAACAAAAATTTTTATCAAAATACTGCTGTATCTGCGGATAAAATGTGAATACAGCCAGTTCCTCCTGATGGGAATCCGCTATCTGCCGTCCTAAATTGATTAACTGCTGATGACCTCTATGTAGCCCGTCGAAATTTCCCAATATAACGGTACGAAATTTAGAAATCGTCATACAACTTCACCACTCCTAAACACTTTGTTTGGCTGAAAGCTGCCGCTACTTACGTAGCCAATGGCCAGAAGCTGTCCCTTTAACCCCAAAACACGGCATACCGTATCCCCCGCCAGAGTTTCCACACCGGGGACACGCTGCGACAAGCCATTGGAAATACGCTGCTCCATCAGTTCATTTGCTGCGTAAAGCGCCGGCATATCGGCAAGGCAGTCATTCATAGAGCGCAAATACTGCTCCGGCCGTTCCGTCTGCTCCAGCTTTGCCAGAGGCACTGCGTCCGCGATCCCAAAGGTTCCGCTGGCAGTGCGCATCAGATAAGCCATGTAAGCGCTGCTGCCGCAGGCGCGCCCGATATCCTGACACAGTGTGCGGATGTAGGTGCCCTTACTGCAGCGCACCTCCAGCATGGCGCTTTCCTGATTGTACAGCAGTACCTTTATCTCATGGATTGTCACCGGCCGTGCTTCCAGCGCAATGTCAACCCCCTGACGGGCCAGTTTATATAACGGCTGTCCGTCCTTTTTTATGGCCGAATACATCGGCGGCACCTGCTGAATGTCTCCTACAAACTGCGCCGTCACCCCACAAAATTCTTCTCGGCTCAAGGTGGGCAGCGCCGTATTCTTTGTCACTTCCCCGGAATGATCCTGCGTATTTGTCTCGCAGCCAAATTTCAGCACGGTCCGATAAGTTTTCTCTTTTTCCGTCAAATATTCTGCCAGACGGGTAGCCTGACCAACACACACCGGCAAAACGCCCACCGCATCGGGGTCCAAGGTCCCGGTATGGCCCACCTTGCGGGTGTGATAAATTTTGCGCAGCTTGCCCACCACATCGTGGGAAGTCATGCCCGCTGGCTTCAATATATTTACAATTCCATTTGTCGTCGTATCTTTCATGGCTGCTGTTCCATTTCTTCAAGATATTTTTCCACTGCAGGCACTAAGCGCTCCGCAGCCTCTTCTACCGTTCCATTGATTGTACATCCTGCCGCTCTCATGTGACCGCCGCCCCCAAATAGTCCGGCAACTGCATTCACATCCGCCCATACTTTACTGCGCAGGCTTACTTTTGTCTTATGTGCTTCCACACCGCGGAACAACAGGGCAACCTCTACCCCTTCTATATCCTTAATGGTATTGACCAGTCCGTCAATATCTGTACTGTCAGGCTGTAAACGCTGCATCATCCCATAATCAATTTTACTCCAAGCACATTTTCCATTTTGGGAAATATGCAGTTCATTCAAAATATATTTGAGTAGCTCAATGCGTTTATGTGAATTGCTTTCATACAGCTTTTGCCGCAGACTATTGGTATCTGCTCCGCAATCCTTTAACTCAGCGGCAATACGTAACGTGTCTGATGATACATTATCAAAAAGGAAATTTCCTGTATCTGTACTCAATCCCATATAGAGTGCAGTGGCTATCTCCGCTGTCATATCTACTCCTAATGCCGTGATGACTTCATACATATTTTGACAATTAGCTGCGGCTTCGCCTTTTACATAGTTTACATGCCCATATTGTTTGTTGCTGGTATGATGATCAATATTAATGATAGTGCGCCCTTTTAGAAATTCTGTGTGCCCATTGCAGCCTGCCAGCTCCAAATCGGCGCAATCCACAAAGACGACAACCTGCGGAATTTCCATATCCCCATTGTAGGGCCGAATGTTAGTAGAACCAGCAACAAAATGGTACTTTTCAGAAATCTTATCATTATTGATGAGAATGGAAGCAATCCCCGCTTCTCCCAATGCACCGGCTAATGCCAGCTGGGAACCCAGTGTGTCGCCATCAGGATTGTTGTGTGAAATGATAGCAACACACTTCTGGTTAAGCAGGATTTCTTTTATTTGCACCAGTACCTGCTGCATTGTGTTTCCCCCTGTAACTCTTTCCTATTTAGTCGTTTTGTTCTCTGTGAATCTGCTGCAAAATCGTTTCAATTTTTGCGCCATACTGTAGAGAATCATCCAGTTTAAAAATCAATTCAGGCACAGTCCGCAACTTTAATCGCTTGCTCAGTTCACTGCGCATAAAACCGGCTGCGGCCTTCATGCCTTCCAGCGCGTCATTGCGCTCTGTCTCAGAGCCATACCGACTGATATACACTGTGGCATAGCTCAAATCTCTGGTCACTTCCACATCCGTAATACTAATCAGACTATCCACACGGGGATCCTTTATCCCATTGCGAATCAATAAAACCAGTTCTTTTTTGATTTCCTCCCCAATCCGGTTTGGACGTACTTTCATAATTTTCACCTCTCAGGCTTATAATGCCCGTTTTACTTCTTCAAATGTATAAGCTTCTAAAATATCTCCTTCTTTGATATCATTGAAGCGTTCGATACTTAGACCGCACTCAAAACCACTGGCTACTTCCTTCACATCATCTTTAAAACGTTTCAGAGAAGCCAAATTTCCTTCATGGATGACCACACCGTCCCGCACCACACGTACGCGAGCTGATCTGGTAAATTTACCTTCAGTAATATAGCATCCGGCTACAGCACCTACCTTGGGAACTTTGAAGATACTACGAATTTCTGCCTGACCCAGTTCCACTTCTTTGATATCTGGATCTAACATACCGGAAAGAGCTGCTTTTACATCCTCAATAGCTTCATAAATTACGCGATAGGTATTAATCTGAATTTCTTCTTTTTCTGCCAATTTGCGTGCATTGGCATCGGGACGGACATTAAAGCCGATAATCAAAGCATTGGAAGCTGCAGCCAGCATAACATCAGCTTCACGAATACCCCCAACTGCAGTGCGGATAATATTGACCCGTACTTCATCGTTGCCCAGTTTTTCTAAAGATTGACGAATCGCCTCAATAGAGCCCTGGACATCGGCTTTTAAAACAATGTTCAGTTCTTTGATTTCGCCTTCTTTAATCTGTGCAAACAAATCTTCCAAACTTACCTTCGTGTTCCGGGCAATTTCCTGTTGATGTTTTTCTTTCTGCCGTTTATCAGCTACCTGTTTTGCTAGTTTTTCATTATCTACTGCAATGTAATCATCGCCCGCTTCCGGCACTTCATTCAAACCCAGAATCTCCACTGGCATAGAAGGGCCTGCCGTTTTCAGCGAACGGCCTTTATAGTCGAACATTGCACGAATACGGCCCTGTGTGGTCCCTACAATGAGGAAATCGCCTACATGCAAAGTACCTGCCTGCACTAGCAAAGTAGCTACCGGACCTCTGCCTTTATCCAGCTTGGATTCGATTACCTTTCCTTTGGCGTTGCGGTTTGGATTTGCTTTTAATTCCGCCATTTCCGCTACCAGCAAAATCATATCCAACAGGTCGTCGATGCCAACGCCTTTTTTAGCCGACACCGGTACCATAATGGTGTCGCCGCCCCATTCTTCCGGTACCAAACCATAGTTGGTCAATTCCTGTTTGATTCGTTCTGGATCTGCTTCCGGCTTATCAATTTTATTTACCGCCACAATAATAGGCACCTTTGCTGCCTTTGCATGGTCAATAGCCTCAATAGTCTGCGGCATCACACCATCATCTGCAGCCACTACCAAAATGGCAATATCAGTAATCTGCGCACCGCGAGCGCGCATCGCCGTAAATGCCTCATGACCTGGTGTATCCAGGAATGTAATCTTCTGCCCGTGGGTTTCTACCTGATATGCGCCAATATGCTGTGTAATCCCACCAGCTTCCGTGGAGGTTACATGGGTAGAACGAATCATATCCAATAAAGATGTCTTCCCATGGTCTACATGCCCCATGATTGTTACCACTGGTGGACGGTGTTGTAAATCTTCTGGAGCATCTTCGATATCTGTAAATAATTCTTCTTCCTTGGATACCTTGACCTCCACTGTAGCGCCAAATTCTTCCGCGATAATCGTCGCTGTATCTACATCCAATTCCTGATTGATGGTTGCCATTACACCCATGGTCATCAACTTCATAATCACATCTGTCGCTTTTTTACCCAGTTGACCGGCCAAATCCTGTACAGTGATGCTATCCTCTAACACTACATGATGCTTCACTTCGGCAAATTCTCTCGGCGGCTCTTTCCGCACATTTTTATTGTTCTTGCCTTTTGCTTTGTTATTCTTGTTATTTTTTCCCGCTCTGTTTTGGAAATTTCCATTTTCATTGCGCTTGGAACGGGCTACCTGCTCTAAGCGGGTTTTTTCATTATCGTTTTGATTGTTCCAATCTTGATAACGTTCTTCTACCGCATCTTTAGAAAAGTGCTCATTATTGCTTTTTGCCGCCTGTCTTGCCTTTGAAGGCTGTTGAGGACGCACTGGCGCAGAAGGAGTGGCACGATTGGCATTTACGCCTACTCTGCGGTTGCTGACAGAATCCTGGTTGTTTTTGCGGAAATCTTCGTCGCGATTTTCTCTGTTTCCGCGATTATCCCGATTGTTTTTATGCCCGTCATTGGCACTGTATCTGTTATCCTGTCCTTGTTTTTTGTTTTGTCCTTTGAAGTCATTTCTGTTTTCTTTGTAGGAACGATTATTATCTCTGTTGTCGCGATTAGAACGGCCATCTCTATTTTCGTTGCCTGCATTTTTATTCTGTCCGTTCTGCGATCTTTGACCGTTTTTCTGCGAATTATCTCTTTTTCCTTTATCTCTGCTGCCATAATCTTTTCCGTTACTTTTGTTTTGCACGTTTCTGCTCCGTTCTTCTTTAACTTGTGATTGTTCATTTTTTACACTGGCAGCAATATTTCCTGACTCGGCTTTGTGTTCCTGCAACTTTGATGATTCCTGTTTTTGAAAGGTCCGTCTTACCTTAGCCGCATCTTCTTCCGTAATGGAACTCATATGATTTTTTACTTCCACATTCATTTCTTTTAATTTCTCAACAATCAATTTGCTATCTACATTCAATTCTTTGGCAATTTCATAAATACGAGATTTACTCATCAAGCCACCCCCAAAAAATTTTTTTAATCCTCTAGTTTCTTCATCACAGCCTCCGCCATTTTCGAATCCATCATCCCAATGATTCCCCGTGGGGACTGCCCCACTGCCAATCCAATCTCCACTTTCGTTACTGGAATGGTAATCGCTGTGATTTCATATAACTGCGCCTGCTTTTGCCAGAAATCTCTGCGCTGCTCTGACAATTCCTCAGAGAGCACTAGCAGCCTTACTCTGCCTTTTTTCAGAAAGTTCTCCACAGCAGACTCTCCTGCTGCCAGCTTTCCAGCCTTCTGCGCAAATCCCATCAAAGTGAGAATCCCCTGTATGTTCATGACAGTTGTTCCTTTAATTTTTCATAAATTTCCTGAGAAATTGCAGTCTCCAGACTGCGCTCCAACCGTTTACTTTTTACGACCTTGTTGAGACATTCCAGATCAGGACAAATATATGCCCCTCTGCCGGGCTTTTTCCCTGTCAGATCAACAGAAATCTCTCCCTCAGGAGAACGCACGATTCGCACCAAATCCCGTTTATCCTTTTTTGTCTGACAACCCATACAGGTTCTCTGTGGTATCTTTTTCGGCATTCTTACTCCTCCAGATAATCCTCAGTTTCTTCGTATTCCCGTTCTTCATAATCAATGCCGGCTTCTTGCGCCTGACTTTCACTTTTGATATCAATTTTCCAACCGGTCAATTTAGCCGCTAAGCGCGCATTCTGTCCTTCTCTCCCGATGGCTAAAGATAGCTGATAATCAGGTACAATCACCTGTGCTTTTTTCTCATCCTCATTAACCTGTACATCCAATACTTTGGCAGGACTCAATGCGCTAGCGATATAGATACTGGGATCCTCGTTCCATTTTACGATATCAATTTTTTCGCCCCGCAGTTCATCCACAATCGCCTGCACACGGGCACCTCTGGCGCCAATACACGCACCAATACAGTCTACATTCTCATCATGAGAGTACACCGACAGCTTGGAGCGATATCCTGCTTCCCGTGCTACCGATTTGATTTCTACTACACCCTCTTGAATCTCCGGCACTTCCAACTCAAAGAGCCGTTTCAGCAATCCTGGATGGGTACGGGATACCATAATCTGTGGGCCTTTTGCCGATTTTCTTACTTCCACGATGTACGCCTTGATTCGCTCAAACATTTCATAGCTCTCGCCTGGAATCTGTTCATTTGGGCCTAGCACTGCTTCGATTTTACCCAAATCAATATAATAGTTGCGATTTTCAATACGCTGCACCGTGCCTGTTACGATATCGCTTTCCCGTTCAGAAAACTCATTATAAATCATGCCCCGCTCTGCCTCGCGAATACGCTGTACAACTACCTGCTTAGCAGTCTGCGCCGCAATTCGACCAAAATTGCGCGGTGTGACCTCCTCATTGATGACATCCCCTACCTGATAACTGGGATTGCGTTTTTGTGCCTCTTCCAAAGAGATTTCTGTTTTCTCATTGCTTACTTCTTCTACTACGTTATAACAGGTATATACGTGAAACTCACCTGTAACCGAATCGATATTTACCTGCACGTTCTGCGCAGAACCAAAATTTTTCTTGTAGGCTGAAATCAGCGCGGCCTCCACTGCTTCTAAGATAATCTCTGGTTCAATGCCTTTTTCCTTCCCCAGATCATGTAAAGCCTGCAACAACTCTGTACTCACCTTTTATATCCTCCTCAACTAAAATTCCCATACTAAATTTGCCTTGCTGATTTGCTTTCGCGGGATTGACACCATAGTCCCATCCATATCCAGTTGAACGCTGTCTTCCGTCGTCTCACCTAAAATTCCGATAAACTGTTTTTTCCCCTGAACCTCTGCAAAGGTTTTCACCTGTACTTTTTCCCCACAAAAACGCTGAAAATCCTTGGTGCGTTTCAACGGCCGTTCAATACCCGGCGAAGATACCTCCAGGCGGTAGGCCTGTTCTATCGGGTCAGTCGTCTCCAATAAGTCGCTAAATTTTCGGCTGATCAGCTCACAGTCGTCCAAATCGACCCCGTTTTCGCCATTTTTGTCTAAAAACAGCCGCAAATACCATTCAGCGCCTTCTTTTACATATTCCACATCAATTAATTCCAGTCCGTTCTCCGTCACCAGCGGTTCTGCCATTTTCCAAACAGCATCTTCAATTTTACCCATTTCTTTCACCTCTGTTTCTTTTTATTTTGCAATCCTTCGATATAAACAAGAAAGAGCGGGATAATCCCACTCTTTTCGGCAATACCTTTTCGGTTACATTTATCATATCACACTTATTGGAAGATAGCAAGCAAAACTTCGCATTTGTCTAAGCCAGCGCGAAAACGAAAATATTTTCACACAACATAAGGTATGTTTGCAATAAAACTATATCTGGATCAATGCGGCAAATGTCCTGAATATCACAGAATCCACATAGCCTAGCACAACTTTATATTCCTAAGCGATACCTCTCTCCTGTTCTCCTTCTTAACACAAAGTTCAACTCTCATTCTTAATTTTCCATTTACAATAATATTATGTAATATTTTCCAATATCATCTATATAAAAAAGAGCATTCTGAATTCATCAAAATGCTCTCAAACCTGTGATATAACCGGCTTTGCGCCTATGGCATCTATATTGGACAATAAAAAAATGCAAATCGCCCAATGTAGATGCCACTTTTCCATTTTTCAAATGAAGTACATCTTTTCACTCTGATCCTACATCCTTTATCAGTTTGTTGCTATTACGCTGCTTTCTGCTTGCAACGCCGCTTTATACTCGACAGGCTTGTCTCATATTTTTGAGCTACTGCGCTCTTACTATACTTCTGGGCATACTCGACTATCACTTGTTTTCTCTTTGCTTTTTGCGTTATCATGCTTATTAGAACTGTGTGTTTGTTTGTCAAAGCTATCTTATCACATTGAGGCTTACTTCTCGCTTTTTATTTGGTTCACATCATTTTAGCACATATATTCTTCTAGATATCAAAGAATTCTTTTCTATGTTTCCTAATATAAAAGCTCAAAAATCACATCACTCAAAATATAAGCAAATCATATCAGTTTACGAAAAACGTTCTTTCTACACTAATATACTCTTTTGCCAATACTCATAATTTTGTTAAATCTAAAATATTGCTATAGGTATTTCACTTGCTTCTTTAACATGCTCTTTCCTTTCAACAAATATACAACTAAATGTCCAGAACTATTTTATACATCGCCATTTTATGCTTGAACGATTCCTCGCCACCTTCTAAATAATTAATTATATGTTTTTTGATTTTTTCTTCTCCTGGATAACCCGTTGTTTCAACCCAACCATGTTCATTGTCAGAACACATCAAACATACCTGATCAGCCTTTGCATTTGTCACCAAGGTTGAGTTGTGTGTAGCTATGATCACCTGTCTTTTTTCTTTTATCTCTCTCAATTGAGCAACTAAATTTTTATAAATATATTGATTATCCAAATTATCCTCTGGCTGATCAATTATCAATGGTCGATAATCCCCTGAATAATCACTATAGCCCAAAATAAAAGTCATCATTGCAACAACTTTTTGCCCCAAAGACAATGCATTTACTGGTCGATATATTTCCTTTTGTGCCGCTCCAGCTTTGTTATTTATATTAAATTCCAAGGAATATTCTTCAAGCTGTTTAATATACATGTCTAAATACTCCTTTATCTGAAAAACATTTTGATCTGTAATCACACTATCAAAAAGAGTTTGAAGCATCATCTCTATATTTTCTTCCGTTATTTCTCTTATTTCTTCTTCAACCAGCATTAAGCTAAACGGTACACAGAAATCAAAAAGATTTGATAAATTCTGCGCTTTACGGATGTTTTTCGTCAATATCATTTCAACAAAAGAAGTAATTCCCATTTTGTCGTATAGATTTAATAAATACTCAACAACCTCTCCTTGTGTAATATTATAGTTCTTATACCACATAGTTTTTTTATATTGCTGTCCAAAAAGCCATTTCGCAAAATCAGGATCTTCAGGAACTCCTTTTTGCGTATACACAATTCGCAACTTTCCTTTTTGGCTAAGATTAAATGGAGCAATAATATTATCAACCGTATCTTTCCTTTGGCTTAACTTCTTTTTCATTTCACTAATGACATTTAATAAATCGTCTCTACTTTTCGGCTTTCTCAATTTTTCTGGTTTGGATAGTCCCTTATTTTTCAGAATAGTATTTTGAATAAAGTTTCCTATTTCTCCTTCGCTAGCCGCTTGTACCAATCCATTAATCGAATATGCTGTGTCGAAAAACCTTTCAAGCATTGCTCGCTTACTTTTAACTACCTCAAGCTTACAACCTCCATCCTTTTGAACAACTTTATGAATCTTCAGATAGTTTTGAAATGCGTAATCCTTTATGTTTTCTTCATTATAATAATAAGAGAAATAATATCTACGAGTCAGATTCTGTCCAAAACATGTTAGAATATTATCATCTGCGTTGTCCTTCTCAGGCATACGCATTTCTATTAAATACTCTTCTCCATCATATTCATATAAAACCCAAGCATTTCCATGGGCACAAATAAAATCTAATAACCTCTCACTTCTGCAATATTGGCACATGATATATTCTAAAATTTCCAGCACACTGCTTTTTCCCGTGCCACGTCCGCCGATTAAACAATTTAAGGCATCAGAAAAATTCAAACAAAAATCATCATCCTCCTTGCCCGATAGAAATCCCTTTTCACTATTTTTTACATATAATCCCTTAATGTATGATTTCTTAGCTTTTTTCTGTTCAAAGCTGACAGATATATCATAATCACAAAATGCCTCTGTCAACATAGAGAAATTTCTTTTTCTCCCTTTTAGGTAAAATGCCTTTTCCCCAATACTATCAATATCATGTGCATCATTATCTAATATAAACTGTACTGGAGAGTTTCTGTAATTTTTCACTTTATTTTCTACAAACTCTTTTTTCTCTAAATCGGATAAACCTATCTTTGATACAACAGCATCACTAAAAAGTTTCTTTTTATATGCCCCACTGAGATATTTCTCTTGAAAAATTTCTGCTGTATTAATATGAGCTATATAGCCAATACCATTAAACTCTTCAATACTTCTTAAAACATCTAAACTTGTTAGGAAAGTACCTTCTTGCACGTTAATAAGATTATCTTCAAGCCATTCCTGTAATTTGCTAATACTACTCTGCGAGCTACTGTCAAATATCCCTACAACATGATTCCTGTCTGCACAGGATATTTCTATTCCAAGAAAGACCTCTGGGTATATATCATACTTCTGTTGTTGATATAATTTAGCTACCGCTTTTTTCACTTTCTCATAACCATCTATCGTATGATGATCAGTTATCACAACGATCTCTATTTTTTGAAGAAATAATTCATTTGCCAGTAATAGATATGACAGAAACTCCTTCTTGTCTTTATATATGGCGAGTTCGTCCTCTAATGTCGGTAAACTTGTAATAGAAAATACATCCGAAATTACTCCACGTTCTACGCACAGTGAAAATAAATCTTCGTCGGATGCACTATTATACTCCTGTGAGTTCCAATCTTGAATTAATGTATAATCATGAGAGGCAGGAGTATGAACATGAAAGCAAGTCTTATGAAAAGTCCCATACTTTTCTTTCATATTTTTCATCATCTCATACGCCTTTTTTTCGTCAGTTTGCATTTCTCTCATAAGACTACCTCCCACTACCCATACATTATTCTGCTTTGTTATTATAAAATAGTATACTATTTTTACTTTTTCATTTCAATTTCTCATGTTCAATTTTTCTTTCCTATACCCTCACCAATACTTCCATTCTCTTCCCATCTTTAAATATAACCTTTATCTTGTCTCTCTACAGCACAGTGATTCTCTGTATCACTTTCCGCACCAGCATATCATTATACCGGTACATATTAGATTCCTGCTGTTCAATAAAGCTCAATAATTCGTCATCCAGATTTTCAAAATCTATCTACATATTTCCTATCATATGGCTACTTTGTTTTTGATTGTATAGCTGCACTAATTCTTCTAATTCCTTAAACTTATGATCAAAGTAATCTGCATCAGCAAATGTCATACTCAATAATTCAGATAGATCCCATACCGATTGTTCTAAACTGTTAATCTTTTCATCAATCTCTTCTTGGTTATTATTAGTATGATTTTCTTTGCTTCGTTGAAAAGAGCAGCAAACCTTGTAGATTTACTGCTCTTGTGAATCTTTATTTAGTTACAAATGTCTATCCGTATCTCTTGCACCATACATCAAGCGACGTACTTCCATCACATCATCAATCACCACATAATAAACTACATAGTTCCTTACATAGATTCGATAATATGGATAGTCACGCTTTTTCGCAGAATGGTACGGTTCAAAAGCAACAGGATTGTTCAGTCTTTCCAGAATGACGGCTTCAACATCATCAATCAGTCGTAATGCCGCGTCCTCATTCTTTAAAACATTGGCAATGTAATTCGCTGTGCTGATTAAATCCTGTTCAAACAGTGGTAAATACCTAAGCTGATAGGATTTATTTTCCATGCACCGCACTCCTTGCATTACTGAAAACTGTTTCATGGGAAAGCCTTTCTTCTGTCATTGCCGCCTGTCTATCGGCTTCATCAAGTTTCATCTCGATACTGTCTGTCAGGTTTGCGTATTCTTCCAGACTTAATACAACCATTGCGCCATACCCATTTTTCGTAAGATACACAGGTTTTCCGCTGTTTACAATAGTTTCAATCTCTGGAAATTTATTTCTAAGGTCAGAAACAGGTCTAATTTGTATCATGTTCATGCACTCCTTTCATATCGTTTATTCTATCCTAATTTTATCAGAATATTATCATAAAAGCAATGCTTTTTCATATTTCCTTATATTCTCTCCTTATTTTTTATGCTGTGGCTGCTACAAATTGTTGAGAGCGTGTTTCTTATATCATCTATACTCTCACCAATACTTCCATTCTCTTCCCATCTTTAAATATAACCTCGATTTTATCTTTCTGCAGCACAGTGATTCTCTGTATTACTTTCCGTACTAACATATCATTATACCGATGCATATTAGATTCCTGCTGCTCAATAAAGTCCAATAATTCGTCATCCAAATTTTCAAAATTCATCTGCATATTTCCTATCATATGGCTGCCTTGTTTTTGGTTGTATAACTGCAGCAATTCTTCTTCTAGTTCTCTGAATTTCTTGTCAAAGTAGCTTTCATCAGCAGATGTCATACTCAATAATTCAGATAAATCCAATACAGATTGCTCTAAGCTACGAATCTTTTCATCAAGTTCTTCTTGGTTATCGATTGGTATAATTTTCTTCGCTTCGTTTATGCTTTCTTTCAGCAACCACCGCAAGTCATCTCTATCTTCAATATACTGATTCATAGCTCTTACGATTGCTTCCTGTAAGTTGTTTTCTTCCATACTCGGCGAATGTTTACAATATTCTATACCATTAACCAATCGATTAATACACCGCCATACAATTTTCTTTTTCCCTCGCTTGGCCCAGGTTACTCTCCGATAAGCCGTTCCACATTCTCCACAGACTAACAACTCGGTTAGTGCATATTGGCTGCTGTACTTTCCTTTCTTAATCCCTTTTGTTGTATCATTACACCGCAGTGCATTACGTCGGGCAAACTCCGCTCGAATCAGATATGCAATTTCTCTGCTGCGAATAGCTGGATGATGATCCTGCACATAATATTGCGGCAATTCACCTTCATTTCGCTTCCTCTTGTGACTCAACACATCTACTGTAAATGTTTTCTGCAACAATACATCGCCCATGTATATTTCACTCTTGAGAATATGCTTGATTGTACTTGTTTGCCAAATGTCGTTTCCTCTTGACGTTTTAAGCCCCTGTTGTTCCAACAGCTTTTTGATCTGCCCTATACTCATACCAGATAGAAATGCCAAATCCATCAAGTTTACGATTCGCGCCTCTTCCGGCACAATCTGCCACTCTCCATTTTCACCACCTCTATAGCCCAATATATAGGAACAGGCCATAGTTACTTTTCCCTGTTTAAACTCTTTTCGCTTGGCCCAGGTAATGTTCTTACTGATACTTTCACTCTCTGCTTGTGCAAAGCTGCTATATAATGTAAGTATCATTTCACTCGAAATATCTAAGGTGTTAATATTTTCTTTTTCAAAAATAACTGCGATATTCTTTTCTTTCAATCGCCGCACATAGTTTAATGTATCTAAGGTATTACGGGCAAAGCGGGAGATGGATTTTACCAGAATCAAATCAACTTTCCCCTCTTCGCACAGCTGCATCAGCTTTAAGAATTCTGTTCGTTTTTTAGTCTGCGTTCCTGAAATCCCTTCATCAGCAAAAATTCCAACTAAAGTCCAATCTGGATTATTCATAATCAATTGCGTGTAATAAGATACTTGCGTTTCAAAACTGGACTGCTGTTCCTCTTCTTCCGTACTTACCCTGCAGTAGGCTGCCACTCTTTTTTTCCGTGACCGTATCTGAAACAGTTTATGTTTCTCCGCTACTTCCTGTGCTGGAATACAAGTTACTTTTCGCATTTGATCTGACATTTCCATCCCCCCTTTCACTATATTAACTTTCCATTCTTCATTTCAAATTGAATCTCTCCATCTGGATTTAAGAAAATCCGGTTCACACTATGTTCAATTAACTCAAAATCTGGTTCAGAACATATTGTCCTTTGACTATAAAGTTCTTTTAACTTGTCTGTATAATATGTAGCATCCAGAGAACTGCACCCTTTATATCGCTCCTGAGCCGCCTGATAGATTAAGGCTACCATTTTCTCTTCTGTATTCGTTCCTTCACGAATTTGACGTAAAATTTCATTATTCATCTGCACTCCAGCTAAGGATAATTCATACGTTTTTTCCTTTGGAATTTCTAACCGCCTTGGCTCCTCTATCAACTCATTCTGCTTTATTAAAATTTTTCCCCATAAAATTTCATCCCCAATATAATCTGGTGTTGTTCGCCTTTCCATTTGGCATTGCCAGTTTACAATCGGACCGATTTTTTCCCGATAAACCTTACTGCCGCAATGTCCGCAAAACAACTTCTGCCGGATTGATTTGGGCCATTCTGTTTTTATAGCGCGCTGGTCCGCTTTTCTCTTTCTTTGGCTCTGAACTTCTTCATACTTACTTCTCTCAATGATTTTTGAATATTCTGCAGTCCCGCAATATTCTTCCCTGCTCAGAATGCGCTGCACCATATTTTTATTCCATCCCTTTTCGCCTGCTCTATAAGGAACCCCCTTACCAGATAGAATTTCTGCTAACTGTTTGTAGGAATAGCCCTGCTGATAATTTTTATAGAGCCATTGTACAACTTTACGCTCATCTTCATGAATTGCTATCTCACCATCAATAATTTGGTACCCGAATAGGATCCGACGATTTTTTTGTTTTATACTGTACATTCCTCCAACACCATTCTTTCTTCAAATTGAAATCCTGCCATCAGGTAAAATACAATCGTTTGCTCCTCCGTTATCACAATTTTTTCTACTATTTTCTGAAATATAGGTTCAGAAATCGACTCCATTCTCTCCGGCCCTTTTTCGATTGATATCATCAAGGTCCGAATTTTATTCAACACTTTATTCTCCTGAAATTTTCTGGCATCTGTTTTTTGCACCGTTTTCAACTGTTCTGTTAATTCTCTGATCTTTTCCATAAAAACAGCAGATTCAAAGTGTCTTTGGCTTTGCAACCGATTTAGCACCTGAATCTGCTTTTGTATTTGCATTATTTTTTTGTCTGTTTCGATTTTACCTGTATGCAGTTCATCATTATGATACAACAATTCCATTTGCTGCTGTGCTGGCACCAGCACTTTTTTATAATTTATTTTCAACTTATGATACATTCGCATAAATGCTTCATAAATCACATTCTCGTTTATTTCCTTTATACTGCAGGCATCTTTTTCTTTCACATGTAACTGACAAACCCAGTACACAGTTTCTCCCCTGGTTTTATACCGCATTTTCGTACCACATTCGCCGCAATATACTTTATCACTTAACAGTCTCTTCTGTCTTTCCACCTGTTCTGCTCGTTTACGACTTTTTAGTAATCGCTTTGCCTTTTCTGCAGTTTCTTTTTCAAGAATTGCTTCCTGACTATTTTCTACATAAAATTGCCCTAACTCACCTTGATTTAATGCTCGTTTATATGGCAACGTATTGGTCGTGAAGGTCTTCTGCAGCAAAGCGTCCCCTATATATTTTTCATTGGACAGCATGTAATAAATTCCAGACTCTGTCCAAATTCCATTGTTTTTATTTTTTGATACGCTGAAATAGTTCAATGTATCTGCAATCTGCTGGCAACTCCAGCCATTCAAATACCGGTCATAAATCCACTGTACAACTGGCTTTTCCTGTTCATTTACTATCAGTGTCCCACTTGACAAGGAATATCCGTATGGCGCACAGGCTGTAATAAATAGTCCTTGTTCCATTCTTCTTTGGAAACTCCAGCGGATGTTTCTTGAAATTGAGCGGGATTCTTCTTCTGACAAACTGCCGAAAAAGGTGAGTAATAACTCATCATCCAAATCTTTAGTGTTAATTGCCTCTTTTTCAAAAATGACATTGACATGCAATTTTTTCAATTCTCGTATATAAAACAGACATTCTTCAATATTTCTGGCAAATCGGGACACTGATTTGACCAAAATTATATCAATCTCTCCCGCCTGACAATCACTTATCATTTGTTGAAATCCAGGGCGTTTTTGGGCACTGGTTCCGCTAATACCTTTATCAGAATAAATCTCTACAAAAACCCATTCAGGTTTTTTCAAAATCAAATCTTTATAATAACTGATTTGAACTTCATAAGAATTTATCTGGCTTTCTTCTTCCGTGCTGACACGGGCATAAGCACAAACTCGCTTTTTTGCTGTTTGCCCTATCTTTCTTGGCTCTATCACAAATACTTCCGGCATTTTCCTCACCTCTCACTTTTGTCAGCACCAACAATACCACAAATCATCTGAGAAAGCTATCTAATAGTTCCGTTTGCAAGCTATATTTTTGGGCAACATACCGTTTTGCTTTCTGCATCTGTTCTTTTGTTATTTTCTGCTCTATATAAAGCTGCTCCAGCTTTTCAACTGCAGCATAATATACGATTATATTTTTTATCATGACGGAATCCATCTTTATCACTCCATATTCCATTCCATTTGCTGTTCCCGTATAATTTCAAATTCATCCTCTTCTGGAATCAAAGCCAGACTGCTGCCGTTGCTCCAATTCACATGCACACTGCCCATATCATCTACAAAAGCTACTTCTCCGGTCAACCCGGGAGGCATCTGTGTTTCCCCTTTCATATTCTTCAGAATAATCCGCGTCCCAACAGGATATTGCCTCTGCAAACGCTCTACATTTTTTCTCGTATTTCTCACCCCTATCTATACTCAATATGCGAAAAACTATCATCAGGCTGCTCCAAGTCTAAGAGCATCACGGGACTTTCACCCCAACGTTTTGCATTGCTATCCCCATTGCGTGCGGCGGACTGGTTACCGCTCAAGCTGTGGCTGGACAGGTGTATCATTATTCCTTTGCTATAATCATGGCAGCTTAGCTGACTTTTGACTAAGCAGTTCACTTACTGTTTTCGCTCCAATGAAAAAATTCACCCTCTTGGCGCAGTAACAAACACGGCTCCTACAACAAAGAACGTACCTGATGATTTTCCCTATTCAGTTTTCAAAGAGCTGCAAGTAGTAGGCTATTGCCTTTTATATTTAACGTAAAAACTTACGCTAAACGCGTTTCTTTTCCGGCAAAATTTTAAATTTCGAAATACCAGTCACTAATTTTACTTCCAAACGCAGCAGCATCTCTTCATCCACAGCGTGATAGCACTGACCTGGTTCTTTCTCAATCTCCCTGCCGGCTAACTTTTTTATAAAATCTTTGTAATGCAGCAAAATTTCCACAATAGCAGATTCATCCTGCTGCAAAGCTTTTACGATGGTTTCATAAGGAACTATTTTTTTACCCACAGCTAGTCCTCCTCCAAATATTGTTTCAACTGCTTCAGGCTGCTTTTGCGCTGGTAAGTCACGGTACGCCGCAACATTCTATACAACGCAGCTATTTCCTGGTCTGTCTTATCCAGAAAAAAGTACAACAGAATTAATTCCCGTTTACGCTCTGTCAATTGCTTCAGCGCTTCTGCCAGCTCTTCATTCTGAACGAAAACAAAATCTTCGCCAACAGCAAACACAGTAGGCTTTTCTAACTCGTCTAATACTGACAGCTCCAGCAATTCATTTACGGTCAGATCTTCCAAAAATGTTTCCTTTTCTTTTTGTCTGACATATTCGTCACGAATATCGCTGGCCTCATGCTTTAATACTGTTAAACAATAATTATGAAATTGCTTCTCTATTTGCCGTTTATAGGTTTCACTGATTTCCTGCATCGGATTCACCTCCTTTCTGAGAAAGAAGGTGTAAATAACCCTTATATATAAGAAACGGTTCAAGATAGGCAAAAAGGAAAACCAATCGGAAAAATTTTTCAAAATATTTATCTTTTTTCTTACAAAACAAAAAAACGCAGAAATCAGCAATAAATGCTCGCTCTGATTCCTGCGCCTTTCCATATATGAACTGCAATTCACCAAACAAACTATAGCTATTTTGCTTCAGACATTGAAATTCACCAATCTATACAACTTTTTCACTCGTTTTTCTTTATATTCTTCCCACAACGTAATCTCCATTCATATTTTGTCTGTACTATATTTCATTTCTAGGATGTACTTTAATACATTCCACTGTGATTCTTCGTCCTGTACAATATTGCTGAGGTGAATTGTAATGTCAGACTTCGCACAACCTTTAGGGGATGTTATCAGGCTGGCTCGCGAAACCCAGGAGCTTACTCAAGCCCAAGTCGCAGCTATGATTGATATTGATGCCCGTACTGTATTGAATATCGAAAATTATAAGGGAAATCCCAAGATGGAGATTTTATATCCACTGATTCGCACCCTGAAAATTGACCCAAATCTCATTTTTTATCCAGAACGACAACACCCTAATTCCAACTCTACATATCTTCATCATCTGCTGGATACCTGCACAGAACAAGAAACCACTGCCCTCATACAGATCATAGAGACTGTTTTGACGGTACTGCGTACCAACCAACCAGCTGCATATAAATAACGGAATAAAGAAAACCTGCCTCTTTTCTAAAAAGAAGCAGGTTTTCCTGTTCAGTCACAAATCCACCGTCATTTTCAACTGTACCACGTTAATTATACTTTCCTGTTTACAATTTGGACAATATAACGGAAAATGCAGCAATACAGTATCTTCTCTTATTTTTGTTCTGGTTTTTCTTTTGCATATTGGGCAGCATAGCCACACGGCTTTACTGGCTGACAATACTCTCATCTCTTTTCTTTTAGCTCTGCATCTATGTGTCTGGCTCTAAAAATAGTAAATTATCTTTTGAATCTAATCATCATTTTCTTGAAACAATAGACATATCCTGTCATTTCCACTATACCGCCGTTGTTTTTATATCAATCCGCATACCTTTATCTGTTTTTGCTGCCTTTACATCTGCACCAAGGCTCTCAGCTACATACCGCAACGGTACATGGGTTCTACCCGGAGGTAGTGATACAGCTGTCGTATCCATCGTATAAGCATTCCCATCAATACTATATTTGGGAGAATTCAGATAGAAAATCACTGTACCTTTTGGACCATTTTCTATAGTGATACTTTTATCCGCTGTGTTCCAGTTCACAGTAAAGTTCATAGCTTCTGCCAACGTACGCAACGGAACCATGGTGCGGCTGTTTGCATCAATATAAATCTGTCCTTCATTCACACCAATCTGCATCTCTTCGTCATTGATATAACAAGTTGTTACACTTTTCGCACGTCCAACCACATTCTGTCGGAACAAGGCATCATTAAAATATGTTTTTGCAGTTGTAGCATCAGCTTTGGCATTTTTATAAATCCGATAGCGTTTGTGATAACTGCTATTTTCTTTGCTCACATCAGTCCGCCCCCACCATGCATAGCCATCCAGATAGTTATCTACTGCTTCATCCCAGCTGTTAAAGTTTGCTTTTACAGCATTCGCAGCCACTTTTATATAATCCAGCGCTTCCCCCTTGGTAATGTAACCGGCATGATATGCCCAGCATGCCACATGGGAAAGCCGGAACATATCCCAGCAGAGAATTCCTCTGTCTCCCCATTTTTTATCCAGCTCCAAGGTATAAGGAATCATATACTTGTCCATGCCCTCTGCATTAGCCAATACCTCATTGTATTCTTCTTTGGTAAGTGATTTGAATACTTCCGCAGCAACAGCAAAATCAGCCCGATGTCCCATCAATGCCAACCAATTCAACGTATCCAAGGCTTCCTCTCTATTATAGGCATTGTAAGAGTACAAAAACTGCCACCCATCCCTCACCGTTTCCGATGGCGCTGTCTCGCCCGGATTCAGATAAATCTTGCTGGGGTCTTCTCCATTGGCCCGCATAATGATATACCACATTCCTTTCGCCCAGTCATCCACATTATAATTGCCCCACTGCTCTTCCCGTTCCCTGTTGGCTGTATACAGATGGATTTGGCTGGAAGCTATCATCCCAATCTCATTTACATACAGTATATTCATATTTCTCGACGCATAGCGTTTTTCACATTTCTGTCTTGTTTCACCGCTCCATTTTGCCTCAGCATGCAGTTCCTCTATAAACAATTCCAACGGCACATAGACATTTTCTTTCTTCACTTCTTTATACGTACAAACCGGATGCTGCAGCTGCTTTTGCTTACCGTCTGATTCATACATTTTTGAATCGACCTGCAGCTTCCATTTTACCGCACCATTTTCCGATACGGTCACCTTTCCGCTACTTTCCTCATAAGTCATGGTATAGCCCAAAAAGTCTGTAAAAACCTCCAGCATCACCATGACATGACCATCAGGAAAGACGAAATTAAAAACTGAGTTATCGACATCAACTTTTAACCCATCAATAAAGATATCACCAATCACCCCATATTCTTCATCATTGCCATCTCGACCAGGGGCAGGCTTGGCAAATGCAATCTGGGGCAGTAAAAAAGCAACTAATACAACCCCAGTGACCAGTTTTAAATATTTATTATACCGCTTCATACACAAAACCCCCTCTTAAAATTATAGTCTTAGTTTAAATAACCTATGTTATCCTTATCAGCGCTTATCATAAGGTTCTTGCCTAAATCTGTCATATTCCTTTATATAGCGAATCAAATCATTCTTTTTATCGTTTTGATTTAGTTTCTCTTTTGATTTTTTATCACAATACAAATAGAAAAAAGGCGGAATGTTAGAATTTTTGTGTAAATCCTTAAAAATAACATCGAATCCATATAGTTGTTCATTAAGATGGATTAATATCG
>DKVF01000031.1:0-4316 GCA_002491065.1 Peptococcaceae bacterium UBA7185 | reverse complement strand
GCAATTTTTGCTAATTTTGTTTTATTGATAACTAATTCAAATTTAATCATACTGTCAAACTGATTTAAATAAACCTGAAACTCTGCTAAATCTTGTTGATATGTTGGATCACTATCATCACGATTAAAAAATCTTTGCATTTGCTCTGTTGAAAACGCGCCTAATGCTGGAATTGCTTCCATATTATCAAACAATGCCTGGAATTCAGCAAAACTTTTCCATACTGCTTTCTTTTGCTCATTTCTTGTAATGAGCTCGTTTATCTCCGGTATCTCTGAACGATACTGCATAAACAATGCCCATATCGTATCATCACAAACTAAATTATTAATAATACTATCTACTGATAAAATCTGCGAAATATACAATGCTTCTTCCTTAGCTGCATTTCGATTTTCTATTTCCCCTGCATCAATCTTTTCTTTTACTACATGCTTTGCAATTAACTGCATTGCGCTTTCTATCAAATGCACTTCATATTTTACTTTGTGGTGAGAATAAATCCAAGTATACAAAGAATTACGTGATAATACTACGTTTTGAATCACACTCAAAGCAGATTTTTTGAAAGCTAGGCAATAGGCATCTGTCCCTTCTGCATTTACATATTTGCCCAAAATTAAAGACCCCAATAATCTTGCTGTATCAATCTTAATATTGTCAAAACCTGATACTTGTGAATCGCGACTAATATAATCCAACTTATCTACATCAATTGAAGAATTTAATAGCTTAATAATACAGTTCTTATAGTCTTTTTCCCGTTTTTCCTGCTCACTTACTATTTGTTCGGTTGAATACAATGCACCCAAAATACAACGAGTCAGCAAATCAAAATCTACTTCGCTATCCCGTTTTTTTGCTAAGTTTCTCAAAATGTTCTTGAAACATTTTAAAATCACAATACAACTTGCAACTTCATGAGGTGACGCTTTTGCATTTTCACAAGCAAGCTTAAAACTTTTATATTCTTCCTGAGTCTTTCCCATTTCAGTAAAAACAATTTGTATTTCAGTTAAAAGATCTTCTACAATATCATGTTCCTTTATTTCATTAAGCTCGCGGAAATACTTCGTTCGAAAATACTCCTCCAAAGTATGAGAAAATGGAGAATGCCCAATATCATGTAATAAAGCGGCCATCTCAAAAGAGAAACGAATAGATTTTAACCGCAATGATGGCAGAAATTTCCCCAATGTTTTATCATCAACATAAAAGCCCTCTCCGTTTTTAAGATTTTTTTCCAGAGAATCCATCGCCAACTTAGCAAGATAGTATGTCCCAATAGAATGAACGAATCGGTCATGTCTTGCAGACGGGTATAAACAGCGCATACTTGTTTGTTCAATTCTCCGAAGTCGCTGAAAATATTTGGTATCTATAATTTCCTCAAAAATATCCGCATCAATACTAACATATCCATACAACGGGTCTTTCGCTATTTTTTGTTTCATCACGACTATCCCCTTTCTATCAGCCTTTGGCTTGTCAAATTATGATTCCTGCTTGCATATTGGGCAGCATAGCCACACGGCTTTACTGGCTGACAATACTCTCATCTCTTTTTGCTCTGCATCTATGTGTCCGGCTTTTTTCAACAAACAAAACAACTATTCAAGTCTTATTGCATGACAAGTTCTTGGCCAATAATCAACGCGCCAAGTTAATACCTGTTCCTCTCCATTTTGCTGCGTTAAATACATCCGATATATATCATAGCGATGCCAGCTGCTTTCATCTGACGCAACCAGCTCAATTGGACTCATTGCTTCCTGCAAAGAATAACCATTTGCCAACATATTGCTGGCAATCGCACCCTTTGATGTGCTGCAGGAAAAAACCATAAGCAAAAAGAGGCACAAAACACACGGGAACACTTTTATCCAATTTTCTGGTTTATCAATCCATATTTCTAACCGTTCTCCCAAGGTTTTTTCTTGATCATCCATGACGTTACTCCATAAATCTCCTAATCTCTATTCGTTATATAAGCATGATTTTATATAGCTTACCTTTTAACTATCAACCGTTAAATCAACAAAGTTACAGACATGGCGCCATCTTAGTCCGTCTGCTCTATCATGTTGCCATCATACTTATACTATGCAATCCTTATCTTCGAACTATCTTTCTCGAATTGTAACCGTCTGGGCACCAGGAAATTGCCCTTCTTGCAAGTTGCCTTCTGTTTTTAATGTCAAAATCTGATACTCTTTTTCCTCCAAAATACTTGGCCGCATATTTCTTTGAAGAACAAACGGATATTCATTTCCACTAATGACAATCCATTCAGTAGGTTCGCAAATCATGTTCTCTCCGACCTCTATATAATCCGCTAATGCAGTACCATTTTCTGCAATAAATTCTACTGCACCATACTGTGGATCTCGAGTTGTTACTTGCAGTTCTCCACCTGTTATAATAAACCGTTTTTTATCTCGATTATCTAAAGACAAAACCATCTGATTATCAATTCCCTGATAATCAGACCGGATCACCACCGTACCACCATGTTGAATATATTGACCTGTTATTCCAACATTAAGTCCGCCTCCATCCACTTCCATATAACCACCGTTTACAGTTAGAGAACTGTCTAAAGTAATACCTGCTGCAGAGAATTCTCCCCCATTTATGATCCACTGTTGATGCTCATTACTCACAATAATTTGAAAATCTCTTTCTGTTTCGTTTTCTCTTGATTCATCTGATATAACTTTAAAACATCCATCATTCAAAATGAAATTTCCATCTGTCATCCTTACTGGAAAAAAGTTCTCATTTGTCGCTACATTTCCTCCATTTATAATAAAGTTACCATCTACTACTATGGAACCATCAGTAATCTCAATATCACCTTGATTTATAACAAAATCCCCTCCTGCAGAAAAAGAATATTCGCTTGTGCCAGAGAAAATATAAGTTCCGTTATTAATTATAATATCACCAAAATTTGCTTCTATCCCCCATTGTGACATTCCTGCAATTTCCAACGACCCTTTGCCATCAAAGGTTACCTTCCCATCACAATTAATAGCAACCATATTACGGCATGGCAGTTTCTTCGGCACTTTAGACTGAATGACATTGACACTGCCATCTTCCAATATAATTGTTGTATCTTCTGGTACGACAATCGCTTCTCCACCTGAAAGATCTTCCCCATCCCAATATAAGTTTAATCCATTTAACCGTAATGTTTTCGTACCTGCTTCCCATATCCACCCTTCCCCCTGCGAATCTTCCGTCATTTCAGTAAAATCCAACTGACTGGATAGTACATTCATATTCTCAGTTGCCGTATGTGCTGTCTCGGTCGTACATCCTGGCGTTACACAGGCAGATAACAAAAATAACAATAAGATACCACCCTTTAAATACATCTTCATCTTGTCCACCTCCATAATATACAATGCGCATTTGAATTTCTATTTTTGAACATAGTCACTTTAATTGGGGGACTAGCAGTTTTGTTGTTGCACAAACTACCAGTCCCCTATAATTTATACTATCTTATGCTTATACTGATTCCAAACTTTTCCTACCTTGTCTATTACGATTACCAATCGTTCATCGTATCCTAACACAAACGTAGAATCCATTTTGAACATTGACTTCCAGCCAGTTATGTCTTCCTGCGCCTTTGCCTTTAAATCATTACCAAAATGATAGGTTACACCATCATAACTATCCATGGTTGTCCGGAAACAATTTCCGTTCTTTGTGAAATAGTGCTCTGTGTCACCAATTAATGTATTCGCCAACTTAGTAATTTGATTATCATATTCATCAATAAACTTGTACATTGCTTTCATAAAAGCTTCTGCCTCATCCTTACTGCTGAAAGCTAATTTATCTGGATTTCCACCCAAAAGCTCCACTAAACGCATCACTGTACGGTCATATTGTGGGATCTCCTCTTGTTTTACAAAACTGTACCCATAATTTGCCGCTGTAAATATTTTACCTGCATTTTTTAGGACTTTCGAATTTTCCACATCTTCTAAGAAATGTTCTACTGAATCCAATCTCATTGAAGTCAACTGTTTTGTTGCTCCTATTGCAATAACATCTGCTCCAAGTGCATCCTTCACACTTATCAATGAATTACCGCCAACATAATGTTTTGACTCTAGTGGCTTTTCCAGAGCATAAGCTACTACTGCATCGCCTACCACGGGAACATAGGTAGCGGCAATTCCTTCAAGTTGGCTGCTCACATAGCCTTTTTCGACAATTCGATATTGCATAGTTCCCTTAACATTATTATATGTCGCTTCTATATAATATTCTCCCAACGGGTCCACATACATCAG
>DKVF01000019.1:404-23504 GCA_002491065.1 Peptococcaceae bacterium UBA7185 | reverse complement strand
CAAATAGGATTTTGTCAAGCATAAAATATATAATTATACATACTATATCTATATATGTCAATATATTTTTATAATATTTTTTGAAAATTGTAATAAAAACTAAATTGCAATGTCAAATAACACAGAAAGAAAAAATCCAGAAGAAAAACGAAACCCAAAGATTTTGCGAGGCAAACAGAAATAAATTGAGATAAATATAATTTGCACAAAAATAAAAAACGGGATATAAATTTCTTTCAGAATAAGGTATAATGAAAAAAATCTGTTTCACAAAACAACACATTTACATACAGAATAAAAACTCATTTTTCAAATTTCAAAAACGGAGGATACAGCCTATGAAACGAATATTCGCCATTATTCTGACCTGCTCCATCCTGTTCTGGTGTCTACCTGGTACGGTTTTGGCCATGCAAATTTTTGTAAAAACACTCACAGGCAAGCATATTACTCTGGAGGTGGAGCCTACAGACCGCATTGAAGATGTAAAAGTAAAAATTCAAGGCAAAGAGGGGCTCGACCCAAACCAATTTACACTTATTTTCGCGGGAACGGAACTCCAAGACGGCAATACACTTCAGGATTACAGTATCCAAAAGGATTCCACACTGCACTTGATTTCGATAGATAAACCGGTTTCCGGAAATTTTGGAGACAATGAAGCATTCCTGTGGACATTATCTACAGACGGCACCCTTCTCATTACAGGAACAGGGGACATGCCTGACTTAGAAATCAACACGCAGCCATGGAAAAATTATCGAACGTATATTACCAAAGTAATTCTGACAGACGGTGTGACTTCTATCGGAAATAGTGCGTTCAAGGGCTGCACAAATCTTGTCCAGGCCGAACTGCCCGACAGCGTGATTTCCATCGGACAAAGCGCATTTTCTGGATGTACCGAACTTACATTGACTCAATTGCCTGACAACCTAACATCTATTGGGGACTATACATTTAATAGTTGTATCAAACTGGCAATCACAAAAATTCCTGCTACTGTGACTTCTATCGGAGACAATGGCTTTGGAAATTGTCAAAGTCTGCATGAGTTGGCCTTCACCAGGGACCCAGCACCGACATTGGGTACAAATGTATTTACAGGCTGCAGCAATCTGACGCTCCGTATTCCTGACGGAGCGACCGGCTATGACGGCGCTAACTGGCCCACCGATTTGTTTGGATATGATATCGTTGTACATGCAGAAACCGGCGGTACCGCTTCCGCTTCTCCCTCATTCGCAAAGAACGGCACAAAAATTACAGTATTTCAAGAAGCAGACAGCGGATATCGTTTTACAGGATGGAACGTGATTTCCGGTAATGTGACCATCGACAACAACCAATTCACCATGCCTGCACAGCCTATCACTATCACGGCAAAGTTTGAGCCAAACCCAACCCATCCTGTGACAGTAAACGGCGGTATCGGTAGCGGGGACTATGCAGAGGGCACCACTGTTTCTATCACAGCTACCGTAGCCGGTGATCAGCGATTCATCGAATGGACGGTAAATGAGGGAAATGCAGTACTGGTTGATCCAACCAACACAACCACTACGTTTATTATGCCCACTCAGGCTGTCACTGTCACAGCCAATTTCTGGAGCAGTTCTGGCGACAGTTCATCATCCGGTGAAAACGGTAGCTACACCTCACCAGCTTATCCGCCTATAATGGAACAGCCTGCTGAGGGCGGCACCATAGCCGTGACACCAGCCAAACCTAATAAGGGTGATATTGTGACCATCACACCCAAGCCAGAAAACGGCTATCAAGTTGATAAAATCATTGTCACCGGACAGGACGGCAGAGTATTGGAGGTAAAGAAAAATCCCGACGGCACATTTTCCTTTACGCAACCCGCCAACACAGTAAAAATTGAAATCAGCTATAAACCTATAGAAACAATATGGCGCAATCCTTTTACCGATGTTTCTCAAGATGCCTGGTACTATGATGCGGTAAAATATGCCGTACAGCACAAGCTTTTCTGCGGTATTTCTGATAGTGCTTTCAGCCCTGACAGCACTATGACACGGGGAATGCTGGCAACCGTGCTGTATCGGATGGCGGGAAAGCCAAATATTGAAAATGAAATTTGGGGTTACCCCTTCGCGGATGTAGATGCAGAAGCCTATTACGGCACAGCGGTCTATTGGGCACGTCTGAACGGGATTGCCAGCGGCTACAGCGACGAGAAATTCGGTCCTGATGACCCCATCACCCGCGAGCAGCTTGTCGCCATTCTCTACAACTATTCCAGCTCACCGACTTCCTCACAAACCCTTGAAGGATTTACGGACACGGACAAAATCAGCAGCTACGCTCTGAATGCCCTGCGCTGGGCAGTAGAACAGGGCATCCTGCAGGGCAAAGGCGACGGCGTACTCGACCCTACAGGTCAGGCTACCCGTGCTGAAGTCGCAGCCATATTGCAACGGTTTTGCCAAATATCAAAAATGTAGCACCACACTGTTTTTTACAAAGGGAATGGCATGTCCCAATGTCGTGCCATAAATTACTGGGAAGGAGACGTCTTTTCGGAATCAAAGCCATTTGAAGATTGCCAGCTACAAACACCCTAATATAAATTTTGCATCTGACAGCATGCTGTTGTCCTTTTCAAAAAGGAGCTCAACATCACGCCGCCAGATGCAATAACTTTTTCTTAATATGGAGACTTGGGATAGCCAATCCGCAGTCTCCCTTTTGTTTCGATTCCACCCACACCATCCGCACCAGTCACCGTATCGTTGAGAGCGGTTTTCACGTCCACCATTTGATTAAACGGCGTGAATGCTACCTTTTCCGCAATAAACACAGGGTCGTACGCATGAATCAACACACGGCGCGGCGATGACGCAAAATTGGCGCCGGCACGAATCAACGATTCATAATGGGACTGACAAGCACCGGCAAAGATAATCAAATCATCGCGCCCTGCCTCAAATTCACGAGCCTTGCGCACCGCTCTCCAGAAATGACGGGAATTGCGATAACTATCCAAATTGGCAAACCCTTTTTTCCCCTTTAGCAACCCATCATGCCCTGTTAAAATGAGAATATCCGGTGTATACTCCATCAATAAATCCTTCACGCGATCGGCCTGCTCGCACTCCGGTATATAAAATCCCGTTGCGCGAATATTCAGCTGCTTATAGGTGGACAGGCACAAATCCAGATATTCTTTATCTCCATCAATATGCAGCACCGTACCGGGAATCTCAAACACTTCCAGCTGATTACATTCGTTCTTTTTATAGCTAATTTTAGCCCGCGACAGAAAATCCCCTACTGTATCTTTGCGGCGGCGTTCTATGCCCCGCATCAAATCGCTGCTGCGCTTCAAATATATTTGACGGTAGCGATTTACCTCCTGCGCAGTGGGCACAGTCAAATCCTCCAGCGGCGCATCGGCGCACAACCGCAAATCCACGCCCTTTAGCAGCGCAATCTTCTTTCCACCCTGTACTTGCAAAGCCTCCACACGAAACAACACATCTTTTTGGTGAGAAACTCTGGTCACAAAATCCCCCACCTGCAATCGCTCATTCATAACAGCACAACACCTCAGCTTTTCCAGAATACTATAGCCTATGCGCAAAAAAACAACGCCGTGCATCACAGCGCTGTCAAAAACAAATCAATATAAATCACAAATAGCAAATAAACCGCTTCCTGTCACTATTTTTCAAACTTATCGACCAAGCATTCTGAAAAAACTATCTCTTGGCAGAATGTTTATCAAACTGCGTCAGAAACACACCGGCACAAAGCGCAGTAAAAGGCGCTACCGTCACCAGCCCAAAAGAACCAATCACCGTATGCAACAATTCCGCCGCCACATATTTATAGTTAAGAATATTGGACATGGGCGTTCCTTGGGCCATGAATACCATCAGCAAGGCAACATACCCGCCCGAATAGGCAAACAACAGCGTCGTGGTCATGGTACCCATCGCGGCCCGTCCTACATTCATACCAGAACGAACTGCGTCCCGCCAGCTGATACCGGGACGCTTTTTCACCACCTCATAGACGGCGGAAGTGATATCCACGGACAAATCCATAATAGCACCGGATGCACCTATAAAGACAGACGCCATAAAAATCTGCGTCAGGCTTAAATTTTGGTAGCCTGCATACAGTAAGCTTTCAGAATAAGCCATAACCGCCCCGTGAATTTGAAAGAGACTTGTGAAGATACTTCCCATCACACAGGTAACAAGAATACCCAATGAAGAGCCAGATACAGCGGCGGCACAACGCCGGTCAAAACCATACACCAGCGCAATAATCAACACCGTCAGCACTAGAGTAATCAACAGTCCTACCCAAATAGGATTCCAACCTTTCAGATATAATGGGACAAGCACTTTCCAAATCATCAGCACTGTCAAAACGAAAGACAGAACTGCCCGCAAACCGGTCCACCCAGCAAACACAAGCAACAGCACAACAAACAACGCTGCCAGCAGCAATTCCCAAGGAGCACGATAGTGGTCAATCATGGAAATAGTGAGAATTTCATCTCCTTGATAGTTAATGCGCACCAGGGCCGTATCGCCAACAGAAAATATTTTGTCCTGCTCCAATGAACCATTGAGCGGATTGTGTCCTTCTGCAATTTGCCCATGAAAGGGGCCTCCCAAAATCTCCAACTGGCACCGTTGTTCCCCTGAACGTACCAAGCCAGTATCAATCACAGTGGACTCATCAGAGGACAACACCTTCGCGGGCCTGATGTCTGATTCTTGAAAGACCATTCCGCTTTCAAAGCCTGTAGGCAATGCCAACAGCACGATAATTATCAAAAGTCCGACTAAAGCCGGAGCATAATAACGTATCAACGATTTTTTAGTCTGTATCATGATACGGACTCCTTTTTCAATATACTAAAATTCAAGACCGCTTTCACCAATCAGCGAAAACGGTCCCAGGGGAATGAACTATGCTGTCACTTAACACCCAACATTGCTGCAAGCTTGGCATATATCTCTGTATTGTCATAATATCCGCCGAACTGTTCTGCATTTATGCCATCGGCAAACATGGCTACCGGCAAACCTGTATGACTGTAAGAGGTGAAAGAAACGCCGGATTTATTGTTCATAATATGAGTAATCGTTACTGTCAATGGCTCATAGGTACCGTAAGCCACATATTCTTCTTGTTCGGCCATACCGGTATCCTTCCCATTTACACTTTTTTCATAAGCAGTTTTCAGCAAACCTTTTTCATAATCCGTCAGTACCAATTTATCTCCCGTTGACCCGCTGGCCTTTAAACCGAACAATTTTTCAATGTCGGAGAGAACTACATCGAAAGAAGTCTTATTTTTCTTGTAGGCAGAAACATAGTCACTGTCAAACTTAGCAAATGAAATTTTCTGACTATCCAATAATGAGAGATACGTATCATAGTCTGTTCCTGCAAAACCAATGGTCAAACCGCCAGTTTCGTGGTCACCGGTGACCAGAATGAGCGTTTCATTTGCGTGCTCCTTGGCAAAATCAATTGCCACCTGTACCGCATCCGCCAAAGCCAGAGTGTCATGGATTGTCGAGGCAGCGTCATTGGCGTGGCAAGCCCAGTCAATCTTACCGCCCTCGCACATGAGGAAAAATCCTTTGTCGTTATCCAAAACTTCAATGCCCTTTTTTACATAGCTGGCCAGAGACCGCATATTTTCATTTCTGTCCAAATCATAAGCCATAGCAGAACTGTCCGCCAAATTCTCATCAATCATGATAACAGGTCCGTCTGTAACCTTTTCTGCTTCGGCCTTCGTTTTTACTACATCATATCCCGCTTTTTCCGCCAGCGTGTACAAATTCGTCTTATCATTGTCGGAGCCTGTAGGTTTCAGCAGACCGCCGCCGGCAAAATATTCAAAACCCGAATCAATCAACTCCAAGCCAATCTCATAATAGCTCGAGCGGCTGGCCTGATGCGCATAAAACGCTGCGGGAGTAGCGTGGTTCAGATTCACGGAAGAAATCACACCTACCTTCATGCCCAATTGTTCATGTACCTTTTCAGTGATTGTTTCATAAGAAACGGTCGCCGTTTCATCTACGTTGATAGAACCAGAATAAGTCTTATGTCCGGTAGAAATAGATGTGGCGGTGGATGCTGAATCGGGGGCGAAGCTGTTGGAATCATAAGTCACAACAGAGCCCACCGTTTCAAAATCCATAAAATTCAGTGCCACCGGACCGTCCAGCACTGCACCCTGGTTGTCATCCAGGCTGGGAACGGCCTGCATATAGTCACTGTCGGCAATTGCGCCTAAGTAATCTGCGGCGGATTGGAACTGGGGGTAGCTCATACCGTCGCCAATGAACAGGAACACATACTTAGGCGCTTTGACCTGCACAGGGGCACTCTGACCAGAAAGGGACTTCACGGCAGTCCCCCCGCCCGACCCACCAACCATTGCTACGGGACCGGAACAGCCGGTGAACAAAGTGGCTGTCAATGCCACTGTTAAAACAACAGATAAGATCTTTTTCATAGAAACTTGTCTCCTCCAAAAAGTTATTTTGTCCGTTCAGGACAAAATTATCATAACTTTCCAATGTAAGATTTGTTACCATGATATTGAAAAATCCATGTAAAGCTTAATCCTTATTAAGAATAAAAGCGTGCCGACGCTTGTACGCAGAAAAACAGCGCTGTGCATCACAGCGCTGTCGAAAGCAAATCATATGCCAATTTAATAAAAAGCAAACATAACACAAAAATCATCACCGGTCGAATAAATTTCGCTCCGTTCTTGATAGCCAAGCCGCTGCCCACCCAATTGCCCATTATGGAAAAAACCGTGGCAGGAATAGCTACCGCGTAATAAATCTGTCCCGCCCCAATAAACATGAGCAGCGCAGCTATATTGGTGGTCAGATTGACGATTTTAGTATTGCCGCAAGCACGCTTGAGGTCAAAGCCCAACACCGTCGTAAACGCTAAAATTAAAAAGGTCCCTGTGCCCGGGCCAAAAAAACCGTCATACATCCCAATCAATAAACCCGTCGCCATCATGCCCAGAAAAATACGGCTGCGGGAAAACTGTTCAAAGCGACTTTCCTTGTCCATCTGCTGTCGGTTGAACAGCACAAACACCGCCACACAGGGCAGGAGCACCATCATAACCACGCGCAGATAATAATCGCTGATGTGCAACGCCAGCTGCGCACCGATACAGGAACCCACAAAGGCAAACACTGCCGTTCGCAGCGCAATCTGCAAATGCAGACTGCCCTCCTTCAAAAATCTCCCCGTTGCAATGGCTGTCCCCACCGCAGCCGATAATTTATTGGAGCCGATGGCCATATGCGCCGGCATTCCTGTAAGTAAATAGGCCGGCAGAGAAATCAATCCCCCTCCTCCGGCGATGGCATCTACAAAGGACGCAAAAAACACCAGCGGACAAACCACCAGCAGCATTTCCAACAATGACACCAACTTCAACCTCTTTCCTTAAAACTATATCGTCTATAACTACAGTACTGTACTCAATCTGCTCACAGTGTTTCTGTGTCAAAAAGCAATGTCACCGGTCCGTCATTGACCGATGCCACCTTCATGTCCTCGCCAAACTCACCGTGCTCCACCTGAAAGCCCCGCGCGCGGCACTCTTCCATAAATCGCTCATACAGTGGTATAGCCAGTGCAGGTTTCGCGGCCCCGCTAAAACCTGGTCTGCGGCTTTTCAAATCGGCATACAGTGTGAACTGGGATACAACCAGCAACGCGCCGCCCACTGCATCCAGGTTGAGATTCATTTTACCCCCATCATCCTCAAACACCCGCACGCCGCACACCTTGTCCGCCAAACGTACAGCCTCTGCCTCAGTGTCCTCCGGCCCAATCCCCAGCAATACCAGGAACCCCTGTCCAATTTCTCCCGTCACCTGTCCATCAATGGTCACCGATGCTTCTGTTACCCGCGTTACAACTGCTTTCATGTTTCTTTCTCCTTTTCCTCCGCAGCGACTCTGCAAATCATATTTTTCTGCATAACAGTATACTGAAAAATACTTTCGCTGACAAGTTTCTTCTTATTTTTATAATACTTTTTCACCTGCGGTAGGCATATACATTTTTATTTGCTACCCTTCGCCCGTCCTGCCTATGCCCGACGTTTTTCTGGTCAAGCAGATGTTCATATTGACGCAGAATTTTGGCGAAGGTAGCGGGAGAGTGAAAACCATAGAGCGGTAGCAAGTGCCCTGTGGCACAGGTTGGCAAAAACTTCTTGCCCCGCGCTGTAGCTGACGCGACACGCCCGGCACAAAAAATGTTTCACGTGAAACATTTTTCTTTCAAATGCGCTTCACATTTTGAAAAACACTCGGGTCTTTCCTGTTTTTCTCTGCAATTTTTCTTTTTGCCTGTAAAAAATCAGTGTTCTTTCCTTTGTGTTTTTCATATTTTATAGGAGGGAGGGATGATCATGATTGCTGCTGTAATTCCGGCTTATAACGAAGAAGATTCTATCGGACACGTTTTAGATGCCCTGGCCCACCTGTTTACACTAGACACTGTGATTCCTGTATTAAACGGCTGCACCGATCACACCCGTCAAGTAGTATTGCAACATGCCCTAGCAAACAGAGTGGCGCTTATTGAATATCCGTTACCCCTTGGCATTGATGTACCCCGCAGTTGGGGCGCAAAATGCGCCTTTACTCTGGGAGCACAAGCGATTTTATTTGTAGACGGCGATTTTCGGGGAGATTTCTCCTCCTGTCTGCAAGACCTTCTCTGCGCTGTTGTACACAAGGACTGCGATTTGGCTCTTACCAACTGTTATCCCTATATCGGCTATCGCTCAGAAACCGCCAAAGCTGTGCTGTATTATCGAGAACAATTGAACCGCAAATTAGGCTTATTTTCTTCTATCGGTCTGGCCACACCGTCCCATGGCCCCCACTGCGTATCCCGCCGCCTCTTGGAAACAGTAGGCTTTGACTGTTTGTCCACGCCACCGCTGATGCTGGCAAAAGCTGCAGAAGCACACCTTAATATCCGCGTGGCAGCACGGCTTGACGACACCCAATGGACATCAGCCCAGCGCGGCGATGTCCATAATCAAAAAATCGCCGATACCATTATCGGCGATTGCATTGCTGCAAGACAATATTTCTGTCATCAACCTATTACCCGAGAAGAAAACGGCATTGTGTATCTGGGATATCGGAAAAGAACCGAAAACCGATAACCCAGAAAAATTTTTTCAGTAAAATTAAAAAAGAAAATATCAAAACAAAAACCTGAGCAAATGTTTCACGTGAAACATTTTTACTCAGGTTCCTTTTTGGTTATACACCCTTCTTTCTCAATGATACAGAAAACATTCTTCTGATTGAGCAGTTATAAATCTGCATCTTTCTGCGTATGGTTCATACATAACTAAAAGAATTTTTGCAACGGTACTATTCACTGATTGTACACACAAGCAAACTTGAGAACAACACGGCCGTACGAAAGCAATGCATACGTCGCTGCTACATGCCGAAAACATGATTCCCTATCTGTGTTTCAATGCTTCTACTCCAAATCCACTTACTTGTCGCAGTAACAGGATTCCAGTAATACAGGCAACCGTCAGTAGGGTCATTTCCCTGCATAGCTTCCAATGCTGCTTCATAAGCTGTGCGATTGGGCTGCAGATAATATTGGCCATCATTTACACAGGTGAAGGCATTTTTTTGAAATACGACGCCATACATAGTATCAGGAAATCCGTCATCTTCAATACGGTTTAACACCACAGCGGCTACTGCCACCTGTCCGTCGTAAACTTCACCCCGTGCTTCTCCGTATACTACCTGCGCCAGCATATCCCATTCAGCCTGGGTATAGGTACGCTGATAAGCGCCACCTCGAGATGAGGTCACACGAGTAGTATAACCATCGCTGTAAGCACGGGTTTCTGCAGGAATCTTTAGTACGCTTCCCACTTTAATGACATCGCTGCTTAAACCGTTCAGCTTTTTTATATCGCTGACACTACAGCCGTAACGTTGTGCCAATACATACAGCGATTCTCCGCTGCTCACCCGATGTGTTGCATAATTTTCGGGAATCTGCAGCGTTTGGCCTACCAATATTTTTTCACTTTGCAGGCCGTTTACTTGTTTCAGTTCTTCCACGGTAATCTTATGGCTGCCGGCGATACTGTACAGGGAATCGCCTGCTTTCACTTTATAAGTGTCGGCAAGGGCTGTCCCGCCGCCAGCCATAAGGCTACAGCAAAGAGATAATGCTGTGACTACCGTCAAGGTTTTCAGTTTTTTCATTTGCTTTCCTCCTTGTTTTCGTCTTTGTCAGTATAACCCATGGCAACAAACATTTCATTAGGAAACGGCTGGAAAATGAATTTCCCCCTTGTCGCAGATGAAAGTAATAAGTATAATTAATTTATAAAGTTGATTTCAAAGGAGATTATGATATGAATAAAATAATTCAAATTTGCATGGGCAGTGCCTGTCATTTAAAAGGTGCGCCGTTGATTGCGCAGGCTTTTCAGGTAGAGTTGGAAAAGCGGCAAAAATCTGGCGATGTACTTTTTGAACTTACCGGTGCATTTTGTCAAAGCCAATGCGCTGATGGCGTCATTGTCCGTGTAAACGGCGAAACCTACAAACATGTAACTGTCGCCGATGTCCCCGAACTAATCAAAATATGTTTACAGGAGGAGTAAGTTATGTTCCCTATCATCAACAACTCCGGCAACTGTCGTGACTGCTACAGATGTTTGCGCAACTGCGATGTAAAAGCCATCAGTTTTCGTACCGGTCAAGCAAAAATTATGACAGACCAATGTGTATTGTGCGGTCGTTGCGTCAAAGAATGTCCACAATATACCAAAAGTATTATCGACCAAATTCCCAAACTAGAGCAATTTTTGAAAAACGATCGCGTCATTTTGAGTCTGCCTCCTACTTTTGTCAATCATTTTAATCAGTGGAGCCAGAGGGAATTATGGGCACGTTTGAAACACATCGGTTTTTACGCCATTGAAGAAATGGCTGTAAATGCAGAACCGTTCCTGGATACTTATGCTAATTTATTGCAAAATACTGATAAATATATTATTTCCAGTCATTGCCCTATTATAGTCAATCTAATTGAACAAAAATTTCCCAAATTACTGGACCACCTGGCACCTATTGAAAATGAAGCAGTGGTTCATGCCCGTCTGCTGAAAGAAAAATATGGCCCTGATGTGAAAGTGGTTCATATTTCTCCCTGTCTCAGCTTGGTAGGCAAGAACGATGACATTGACCTAACGCTCACATTGGACCAAGCTTTGGATTTCATTTTCAGCCATAAGGTCAGCATGGAAACATTGGCAGAAATTGATGTGGAATTGACCCAATATAAGCCTTTGGGAGCGCCTTTAGCAATGGCAGGAAATCTGATGCAGATCATGGTAGACCAGGGTATTGTGCCCCTCCATGAGGTACAATATTTATCCGGATTAAGCACCTGTATTGAAGCATTAAAAGAATTAGAAAAAACGGACAATTTCAGCAGTCGCTTTATTGAACTGGACGGTTGCCGTAATGGCTGTGTCGGCGGTTTTGGTTTGGAGAAAAAGGGCATTTTGGAGAAAAAAATTGCAATCAACAACTATTATCACCAATATGCCAACAAACCTATCCGCCATTTTGCCCAAGTGCCTGATATCAGCCGTACCTTTGAGAACCGCTATGTAGAACCAATGAAGGTTGAAACCGCCCGTATACGGGAGATTTTGTCCCACTTAAAACAATATAACAAAAAAGTAATGAACTGCGGTGCCTGTGGCTTTGACAGCTGCTATGAAAAGGCCTTAGCCGTAGCACGGGGACAGGCTGAAGAAAAAATGTGTTTTACCTATATGCGCAGCCGTGCAGAATCTACTGCCAACACGGCCATTCGCAGCAACCCCAGCGGCATTATTGTGTTTGACCAGGATTTCATCATTCAGGAATTCAATCCGGCAGCCCGTGATATGTTTAAAGCATACAATTTGCAGGTAGGCAACGCTGTCTTTGAATATATCGACCACAGCGATTTTGAAAAAGTAGTGGAAACAGGACGCGGCATGAAGGATCTCATTGTTCGTTATGATGACATCAATCTAGTCACACGGCAAAATGTGGTGCGTATGCAAGGAACACAAAATCTATATATGGCCACCATTACTGACATCACAGAAGAAGAGAAAAAACGTACCGAATTGGAAAAAATGAAGGAAGAAACGCTGAGCAAAGCTACGCAGGTCATTAATAATCAAATGTTTGTGGCGCAGCAGATCGCAGGTCTGTTGGGAGAAACCACTGCCGACACAAAAATTATTTTACTTGACCTCATCAAGCAGTTCAGCCAGGAGAAGGAGCTGGAGCAATGAGTCTAATTTGTGAAGTTGGCAAAACCCAGTTAATCAAACACGGAGAGGTAACCTGCGGTGATTCTGTAGAAATCGTACGCAATTCCGATGAAACAGTGGTAGTACTTTCCGATGGTCTGGGCAGTGGCGTAAAGGCCAATATTCTTTCCAATCTGACTACAAAGATTATCTCCAAAATGGTTAGCAGTCATGTGCCTCTGCAAGATATTGTAGAAACTATTATCAGTACGCTGCCAGTATGCTCCGTGCGCAATGTAGCCTATTCTACATTTTCTATTTTGAAGATTACTCCCGAAGGTCATGTGGAAATCATCGATTTTGACGGGCTGCCTCCCATCTTGATTTCCAACGGGTTTGTTGAGGTAGTGGAACGTACTGGTGAAGATGTATTGGGCAAACAAATTAATCACGCACAACTGCAATTAAAAGAAGGCGACTATTTGCTCATCACCAGTGACGGCGTGACCGAAGCAGGGTTGGGACTTACTCTGCCTATGGGTCTGCAAACCTCTGGTTTGGTTAAAGCTTTGAAAGAAAATATCACGTTAAGGGATTCGGCACAGGATTTAGTCGACCAGGTCATCGGTATCTGTATGAGCTATTACATCAACGAACCTGGTGATGACACCACAGCCGTAGCCATTCACATGCGGCAAGCCCGCGAATGTGTCATGCTCACAGGTTTGCCGGTAGATAAAAAGGACGATTCCACTATGGTGGAGGAATTTTTGAAGACCAAAGGACGTAAAATAATCTGTGGCGGTACGACTGCCCAGGTATTTGCCCGGGAAAGCGGCCGAGAGCTGGAGGCATCCGACGTCGGTGAACTATCTGATGAGGTTCCGCCCATCTCCCGCATCAACGGCATTGACCTAGTTACAGAAGGGATCATTACGATGAATCACTGCAGCAAACTGTTGAAAGAAAACCCTTCCAACACCACATCCATGCCGGTAAACGGTGCAACAATGCTACTGCAGGAGCTTTTATCTGCTGATCGCATTACGATTTTTTTTGGCACACAAGTAAACGAAGCTTACGAACAGATTAAGCCCGGTATTCGTCTGCGCAGTACAGTAATTGAAACACTGGCTGCTCAACTACAGCAATTAGGAAAAGAAATCATCATCCACCGTTATTAAACAATTCGGAGGCACTTTTATGGACATCAAGAATTATTGCTTTAAAGGAAAAGAAGAGTTTAGCCTGCAAAATTATGATACAAAAGATACTGCAGAATTCACTTCTAAAAAAGAAACCATTGAATTGCTGGCTGCCAATCAAGCCCGTATGGCTCAGCTGCAGGATCGCCTTTACGCAGAAAATAAAGAAGCATTGCTCATTATTTTTCAGGCTATGGACGCCGCCGGCAAAGATGGCGCCATCAAGCATGTCATATCCGGCATGAATCCGCAGGGTGTCATTGTACACAACTTTAAGCAGCCTACCTCTGAGGAATTAGACCATGATTACTTATGGCGTGCATGGCGAGTACTGCCCGGTCGGGGAGATATCGGTATTTTCAATCGCTCTTACTATGAAGATGTGCTGGTCGTGAAGGTACATAGCCTGTATAAAAATCTTCCGTTGCCTGATCGCTGCAAAACCGGAAAACTCTTTCAACAACGGTATATGCAAATCAATCACTTTGAAAAATATTTATATCAAAATGGGATTCGTGTCATAAAAATCTTTCTGCATCTCTCTAAAGACGAACAGAAAAAACGCTTCTTAGAACGGATTGACGATGAAGAAAAAAACTGGAAATTCTCTCAGTCCGATATCGAGGAGCGTATGTATTGGGACGCCTACCAGGAAGCCTATGAAGACGCCATTAAAGCTACTGCTACCAAGAAAACGCCCTGGTATATTGTTCCAGCCGACAAAAAGTGGTTCGCCCGTTTGCTCATTTCACAAATTATTGTAGATATGCTTGAGGAAATCAATCCCCAATACCCAGAGCTGCCTGACAATAAAAAAGCATTGTTGAGCCAATGCAGAGAGCAATTATTGGCAGAAGCAAAAGTGGAAGAAGAGAAAGATTGATTAAGACAAAACAAAAAACCAGCATCATTGATAATGCAGCTTTCTGCCAATTTCCAATTACTGAAACCAAAACTATCAAAAAATCTTGACAAAGACATCATATCCATAAACGATGAACATAAAAACCGGCCATGTATGATTATTGCATGGCCGGTTTGTTTTACGATAAAAAATTTTGGCACTGGTTGATTTCTTTACTTTTATACGCTAAAATGAAATATAGAATTTTATTTTCTCCAGCTTATGATTTCAAGATTTTTTACGGGAGTTTTTTATGCGATTTTCAGATATTCAAGGTCAGGACAAAGCCATTCATATTTTGCAGCGTGCGATTCAAAACCAACATATCGCCCATGCTTATCTCTTTACCGGACCGGAAGGTGTAGGAAAAAAGAATACTGCGCTGGCATTGGCACAATATCTAAACTGTGAAGCAGCAGATGCCCAGACCTTTTCCAGCTGTGGGCATTGTGCCTCCTGTATTCAGATTGACTGCGGAAGCCATCCCGATCTTATTTTTCTGGAGCCTGACGGAAGCAGCATCAAAATTGAGCAAATCCGTAACCTGCTTAGCAAAATATCACTGCGCAATTACGAAAGCGCCTATAAAGTCGCGATTATCAATGATGCTCATCTCATGACAGAGCAAGCAGCCAACTGCCTGTTAAAAACACTGGAGGAACCTACAGACAACACTGTATTTATTTTAGTTACTTCTCAGGTACAGAATTTACCCATCACCATTTTGTCCCGCTGTCAGCAAGTGCAGTTCAATATCCTGCCTTCTGCCGTCATTCAAGATATTTTACAACGGCTTCATCCTGAACGGCAATCACAAATTGGCTTAGCAGCTGCACTGTCGCAGGGTTCTGTGAGCACAGCGGAAGTTCTTCTTGCCAATGAGGAAATTGCTGCGGCAAGACAGGATTTCTACCGGCTTTTGAACCAGTTAGAACAGCTTAATCCGGCAGATATCATTCTTTGGTGTGAACAATGGGATAAGAATAAAAAGATGGTGCGTTCCTTGTTGGAACTGGCACAGCTATGGTACCATGATTTATTAATCCTGCGCACTACAGGTCGGGTAGAGTTACTCATCAACCAAGACTATCTGGCGCAGCTGAAAGCACAACAACAAGAGCCACAGACTCTGCTTCAGGTACTTCAATATTTCCAGACCGCCATATCCCAGCTGGAAAGCAATGCTTCTCCCAGATTGGTGTTGGAGGTCGTACTGTTAAAGACGAAGACTATATTTTCCCCATAATCCTAAGGAGGTTTTTTATGTCCGTAACTGTAATTGGCGTCCGTTTTAAGGAAGCTGGTAAGATATATTATTTTGATCCTGGTGAACTTACAATCACCACCAATGACCACGTGATTGTGGAAACTGCACGGGGCATTGAATACGGCAATGTTGTGGTAGGCTTGAAAGAAGTAGATGAAAGTGAAGTCATCCCTCCATTAAAAAAAGTTATCCGCATTGCCGATGACGATGACGACGCACGCGTAGAAGAAAACACCTTTCGTGAGAAAGAAGCATTTGATATTTGCTTGGAAAAGATTGCGCAACACAATCTACCTATGAAACTTATTGATGTGGAGTACACATTTGATAACAGCAAAGTAATTTTTTTCTTTACAGCTGATGGACGTGTGGACTTCCGCGAACTGGTAAAAGATCTGGCCACTATATTTCGTACCCGCATTGAATTACGGCAGATTGGTGTGCGAGATGAAGCAAAAATGTTAGGAGGAATTGGTTTTTGCGGCCGTGAATTATGCTGCCACACATTTTTGGGTGATTTCGCACCAGTATCTATCAAAATGGCCAAGGAACAAAGCTTATCCTTAAACCCATCTAAAATATCTGGAATTTGTGGACGGCTGCTTTGTTGTTTAAAATATGAAAATGATGTCTATGTAGAAAATAGAAAATGCGGCTGCAAAGTCAAAAACTTAGACGCACTGGATGATATAGACGAGGACGGAAACGTTTTTGATTTGCACAAGTTGGAAGATTGAGCAACTATGGAAAGCGCGGGTGATTGTATGAATTTAAGCGAACAACTGACAGTAATACAAAACACATTTGAGCAGCTCTCTGCGCAATTACAGGAAATGCAGACACAAGTAGCAAAACTAGAAGATGAAAACCAACGGCTGCGCCAACAGCTCACACCTGTTATTTCAGAGAATAAAGATACAGACGGAGGCAGACAAGCATTACAACAGCTCTATGAAGAAGGCTATCACGTTTGCCCTGCCTATTTCGGCCGCGAGCATGACGGCGGATGTCTTTTCTGTATGGAGGTACTGAAGAATGTTACCAACTAATCTATTACCTGATGAAGATGTAGCCGACCTGGGCATTCGGCAGTTGAAAGTCCTGCAAAAAAAGCAGGGCTTTCGATTTTCTATCGACGCTGTTCTGCTGGCGCATTTCATACAACCAGATACAGCACAGCGCTTGTTGGATTTGGGAACAGGGTCAGCCGTTATTCCGCTGCTTTTGGCAGCTCGTCATCCTCATTTACAGATTGACGGTGTCGAACTACAACCGGAAATTGCGCAGATGGCACAGCGTTCTGTACAACACAACGGCTTAGAAGCACAAATTCATATCTCGCAGCAGGACCTCACCAAAATACCGCCCCAATACTATCAGCAATATGATTGGGTGGTGAGCAATCCGCCTTTTTTCCCACTGGGAAGTAGCAAACAAAGCCCCAATCCGCAAATCGCTTTGGCGCGCCACGAAGTGGCCTGCACGCTGGAGCAATTGATACAGTGTAGTGTGCGCTGTCTGAAAACGCGGGGTCATTTTGCGCTGATTCACCGTGCAGAACGACTGCCGGAAATTTTATATTATTGTCAACAGTATCATCTTGCGCCAGCACAGCTGCGCATGGTACATCCAACTATACAGCAACCAGCCAATCTGGTACTTTTAGACGCAATCAAAGCCGGGCGCAATACACTCACTGTATTACCGCCCTTAGCTGTATATCAATCCATTAATAAACTCACCAGTGATAAATCCACTTACACCGATGAAGTTTTCGCTTATTTTCAGACAACTTAATGCCATTATCTATTTTCACAGGAGGTATTCCATGCCTTACGGAACATTATATCTATGCGCCACACCCATCGGCAATCTGCAGGACATCACATTGCGTGTGCTGGATACGCTCAAAACCGCAGATTTGATTGCCTGCGAAGATACGCGCAAAACACTGCAGCTCCTTAACCATTTTTCTATTTCCAAGCCTGTTACAAGTTATTATGAACACAACAAAATGGTGAAAGGTGATGTGATTATTCAACAGTTAAAAGAGGGCAAACAGGTAGCGTTGGTTTCTGACGCCGGCATGCCAGGAATTTCCGACCCTGGCTATGATTTAATACAGCAATGTCTGGCAGAAGGAATCCCCTTCACTGTGCTACCCGGTGCGGTGGCTGCCGTTACCGGTTTGGTATTGTCAGGACTTCCCACCGATCGTTTCACCTTTGAGGGATTTGTTCCCCGGCACAAAAAAGAACGGCTGCAATTCTTTCAAAAATTACTTCAGGAAGAACGCACTATGATTTTTTATGAATCGCCCCATCGTCTACAGGACACCTTGGAAACCATGGCGGAAGTATTTCCAGAGAGAAATATGGCCGCTGCCCGTGAATTGACAAAAAAGTTTGAGGAAATCGTGCGAGGCACGCCGTCGGAAGTACTGGCACACTTTTCAGAGCATAGCATCCGCGGCGAATTTGTCCTGCTGCTGCATGGTGTCGAACCCACTTTACAAGAAACACGGGATTTGACCTGGGCTATCAGTCGCACAGCGCAGCTGGAAAAAGAAGGACTGTCTTCAAAGGACGCTATGAAGCAGGCCGCCAAAGAAGCAGGTCTGAGCAAGCGCGACATCTACAATGCAATGGTACACGCTGACAGTCCGGAATAGAGTGCTTCAAAACGCACACACATATGCACTTTTCTGAAAGAAGTGAAACAATATGGGATTTAACTATCATGTAGCAATATCTGCTGTGGGCAATGTGATTGCATTCATTGTCATCGCATTTCTAGCGGTATATTTTCATAAAAAGAAAAAATGATTATATCCAGCGTTCACGTTTGCATAAAGTGATGCAGGATTTATACTAAACGAAAAGGAGATAGGACCAATATCGGTTCTGTCTCCTTTTCGTTTAGTAATGATATACATTTCTCTTTGCTGCAAGAAACAAAATCGTCATGCTTGCCGCTGCCAGTTCTGCCACTACAACCGACAGCCAGATCCCGTCAAGCTTAAATATCAGCGGCAGAATGAGAATGGCAGCTACTTCAAAGACCAGACTTCGTAAAAACGAAATCAGTGCCGAGGTTAGTCCATCATTGAGCGCAGTGAAAAAAGATGAGCCGTAAATAGCAATTCCCGAAAAGAGAAAGGAAAACGAGTAAATCATAAATGCCCGTTGGGTCATCGCCATCAGCTCCGCATCATAACTGACAAAGATTTTTGCTAACGTTCCTGCCAAAATCTCTGCCAACACAAACATCATCACCGCAAAAATTCCGATTATCACAGAACTTTTTCTCAGTAGTCCCCTTAGTTCCCCATGGTTTCCTGCACCGTAGTGGTAGCTGACAACAGGAGCTGTGCCCGTAGAATAGCCAATAAATACAGCAAGAAAAATCATATTCACATACATCAACACCCCGTAAGCAGCTACACCGTTTTCACCTGCATATTTCAATAATTGAAAATTGTACAACATACTGATAATAGAGATGGAGATATTGCTCATCAATTCTGAAGAACCATTGATGCAAGCCTTGCGCAGCGCTTTCCAGTTCAAATTTGTTTTTGTTAGCCAGAGCACGCTTATGTGTGGCCGAGAAAAATATACCACCGGTATCACACCGCCGATAATTTGGCTAATCACCGTAGCAGCAGCAGCCCCCACAAGTCCCCAGGAAAAAACTACTATAAATAATGCATCCAATACCATATTGGTAAGCCCGCATACAATTGTCACTGCAAGACCCAATTGCGGTTTTTCCGCTGCAACAAAAAAGCTTTCAAACTCAAATTGGAGCATAAAAAAGGGCAGGGCCAGTAATAGAATCCGCCCGTAAAGCACACATTGCTCCAGCATCTGTCCTTCTGCCCCAATCATCACCGCCAAGGGGCGAAGAAAGAAAAAGCTGACAACCGCTAGAACAACACCGCAAACTATTGTACTGTAGACAAACAAAGAAAAAAGCTGCCGTGCCCTCTCTTGTTTTCCCTCTCCCAAGGTTTTAGAAACTAAAGCGCTTCCCCCAGAGCCGAACATAAAACCAATAGACCCCAAAATCATCAGCACCGGCATGATAAAGTTCACCGCGGCAAAGGGCGTCTTTCCCACAAAATTTGAAACAAAAAATCCATCTACCACACTGTAAATAGATGTAAACACCATCATAATCACCGACGGAAATGCAAATTGCAACAATCGTTTATACTCAAAATGATCGGAAAGCTGTATCACCATATCTACCTCCTAAACAGAAAAATACAGTTTTCGGACTGTATTGACAATATCTATTTTTCAGACATATTCTTTTCCAACAACCTGTTTCATATCACATATTTTTTATTTTTTCTTTAAATACCTCCACATACCGCTGCGTCAACTCAATATAAATTCTTTTTTCTTCATCAGACCATGATGCAAAAATCTCATTTTCAATTTCGATGACACGATATACCGTATCCTTGGCGAGCCGCCGTCCTTTTTCGGTAAGGTGCACCTTCTTTTTTCTCCCCTCAAACACCTCTGAACGAACAACACCATCCGCCTCCAGTTTGCGTAAAGCAGAATTAATAGTTTGCTTGCTGACACCAGACGTCATATCACTGAGCAAGCATTCGCCGCCGTAAGAACAAACTGTATAAAGAATCACCATGGCGCTGTCAGACATACCTAACTTAAGCGCAGCATCGTGGTATGTTATATCAATTTCTTTGGTCAACAAATTAAATCGTTTCATTTGTGCATCTACAAAAAATTCCATATTTATCCCCCATTTGTACGATTTCATACATGTTTGAAGGATAGTATAGTACGATATCATACTTTTGTCAACTTTTTTCTTCTCAAATTCCGTATTTGTCATTTTTGCAGAAAGTATAAAAAAATTGCAAATGTTTCACGTGAAACATTTTGGAAAATAAAAACGATGCAGAAAGCTGACCCCGTGAGAGTTTTCGAACATTCAGCTTTCTGCATCGTTTTTACTATCGTCTATATCTTTATTTCACTAAATAAGGCCTGTCCTGCACCCCATAAATGCACTTAAAATTGGCAACCGCATGTGCAAAGGAGTCTGACTCTACCATTTTTGCCGCATCAAAAAATTTGCTGCTAGCCGTGCCGCCACGCCACTCGCCGATAAAAATCATTTGCGCCGCAGGATTTACCTGCCGCATTTTCAGCAGTGCCTCATAACAATCATCGTTTACAAAAGGCCATGAACAAAGAATCAACTCCGACTCCCCGCCATATTGCTCAATCGCCTGCAATGCTGTTAATTGCTCTACCTGCGTCCACGTATTGCGAAACCATGCAGTAGAATGTGCTTTGTCCCAGCTGTAATCGTCCGTTGCCCGTATATCCACGCCGCAATCCTGCAAACCCTTTGACAGTGCACCAGAACCACACATAATTTCCAGACATTTACGAGCCCCAATCCATTGCGCCAGAGGTTCAAGCCAATCATAGGCCAACAGACAATAGCCGCACAAACCTAAAATCTGGCCGCGAATCTGCAATGAATCCTCAGGCAGCTGCTGCTTTTCATCCGCTTGCGGATAAGATTTCGGTATTTTTTTCTGTTGCAACAACTCTAAAATTTGATAATATTCTTTTCGCCTGGCGGCGGCGCTGTTTTTTTGCATAGCCATAAGCTCCCCCATTTTTGATACAATCTCTGCATTTCATTATATCATGCAAGCCCTGCAATATACACTCCGAAAAGCAAATATCTGCTGTAATCGTGCTTATTTAAACGCTGATAAAAGGAAAAGAACCATAGAAAGCTGAAAGTCCCTAAAAATTTTTCTATCTTCCGCAGTTGATCTTAAAAAAAGACTATGACAAAACCATGTTTTGTGCTATAATAAATTTGTATTAACTTGTTATTCTAACCAAATAAGTTGGTATAAATTGCGGCAACAGTTTTAAAACAAATTGTAGACTTCATCGTAGCGTTCATTGTCACAGAAACTTTCTATCAACAAAAAAAGAAAAAATATATCTAAATCGTATTATTAGATATATTACGCATGGAGGTATGTTTCTATGGACACAAACGACACTTTAATGCTAATTTTATCAGAACTGAGAGACATCAAAAGTGATATTTCCGGATTGCACCAAAACGTAAAAAAATTAGAGCAAGGGCAAAATGAATTACAACAAGATGTGAAGGGATTACAACAAGATGTAAATGAATTACAACAAGATGTAAAGGGATTACAACAAGATGTAAAAGGATTACAACAGGGACAAGAAAGACTAGAGCAGGGGCAAAATGAGCTAAAGCAAAATCTGGCTACTGTTTTGGAAGCAATCAATTTTGTGCAGCACAATGAACAGGAACATTTTGAGGTGCTGAGCAATAAAGTTTTGGAACTGGAAACAGTTATAAAACAAAACAGCTATGATATCACCAAACTAAGAGCGGCACAATAATTGCGTTTTCGCATGATTTTTGGAGGTGTATTTGCATAGCTGATGACAAATTAGATAGAATGCTTTTACTCATGGAAAATATGACTAACGTTGTTTCCGAGTTAAAGCAAGGACAAAATAGATTGGAACAAAAGGTTGACAAACTAGAACAAGGGCAATCTGAACTAAAACAAAATCTAGCTACTGTTCTGGAAGTAGTGAATACGGTCAATAACAATATTGCCACTGCCAATGACAGTATCATGAAGCTGGATAAAAGGATTGACGTATTAGAAAAAAGAACAGATATCAATACTATTGATATTAACAAACTAAAAGCAGCGCAATAAAAACAACATTTTATTTTATTGACATTACTGTTCAGCAATAAGCAGGCATATGTATAGACAGAGGCTTATAGCCTCTGTTTTTGCTTGAATATTCATAAAATGTAATCTTAGAAATTGCTGCCATCCAAAGGAATTTATTTTTGTTGGACGTATAGTTAATGATAAAGCGGATGTTTTTCGATAGGGTCAATAGTTTTTCAGCAAAATTTTAAATTCATCTGCTTGACAGTGTTTTTTTGCCTATGCTATAATAGAGGATATCAAATTGGTTTTTGCAACTGATTCCAGAAAATCCAAAATCAGTTGTATAGATAGATGTGGATAAAGGTAGCTTTTATGCTGATGTAGCTCAGTCGGTAGAGCAACTGATTCGTAATCAGTAGGTCGGGGGTTCGATTCCCCCCATTAGCTTCTTTTGTTCATTTTTCTCTTTTCTTTTAGGAGAAACCATGCTATAATGTTTTATAGGATTTATGCGGGCATAGTTTAGTGGTAGAACATCAGCTTCCCAAGCTGAATACGAGGGTTCGATTCCCTTCGCCCGCTCCATCCTAAGAAAACCAAAAAGATATTTGGGCA
>DKVF01000019.1:0-162 GCA_002491065.1 Peptococcaceae bacterium UBA7185 | reverse complement strand
CATCAGCTTCCCAAGCTGAATATGGGAGTTCGATTCTCCTTGCCCGCTCCAAATAAGGTTGATAGTTTTGATACGAGAGTATCTGAAACTATCAACCTTTTTCTTTTTGCAAAAATGCTTGTGGCACAAGGCTTTTCGGCTGTTGTGGTCAAGCATTTTTGT
>DKVF01000030.1:780-5556 GCA_002491065.1 Peptococcaceae bacterium UBA7185 | reverse complement strand
CAATGTCATTAAGTTAGTGGATGTAGTTCAATAAAGGTATAAGAGAGAAGATTTTTTATGCGAAAATGCAAGTATTTGTCTCCAAAGGCATGACAAAGAAGCAGATTAAATATCTGCAAAAATTATAGAACAAGAAAAGATCAGGCTGTTCTATATGAGAAATTAGCAAAAGATTTAGCAGTTCGAATCCGAGGGGCGGATCTCCCTGGCCGTATAGGGGTAATAAATTTGGCAATAAAAATTTCTGGATTTGATGGCGTATTGCTACGAATAAATAATCGGCAAATGTGCATTGCAACGGAGAAATTTGCTTGATAAGTATATCGTTTATCATCTTTATGAATAACTGCAAGCGCTGTAATAAGTTCGGTAAAATTATACATGAGAAGTCTTGCAAACACTTCTTGCTGGATGAATTCCGCTTTTTTTGCATGGAAATGAAGTAAGCCGACCGTATGTTTGAGTTGTCTAAAAGAATTTTCAATACCCCAACGCATAGCATAAAGTTGCTTGAGTTTTATAGATGGAAACGACTCTGGATTAAGATTAGTAATAACCGTTTCATATGTGCCATTTGGGAGTCTAAACCGGACGAGACGAAATGAGATTTTATAGAAAAGAGCGTGAGCAGCAGAATCTGCCTTTTGCGGTAAAAAATCAAAGTTTTGGCTATAGTGAATGTGCTTATATTTATTGCGATTGGTTAGCAGTTTTTTATTCTCTTTGCTTTGGCTTCGAGTCAATAACAAATGAATAGGAACATCGAATTCGTCTTGAGAAGGCAAATCTAAACCACGGCCAATTCCGCCATTTACACCGCCATCCTTTACTCGTATTAAATAGTGCCAGCCTTTTTCCTGGACATGCGCAAAAACGTTGTATGACTCGAAGCCTCTGTCTGCCAGAAGAATTGTCGGATGAGTAGAAACGGCTCTGTCTACCATATCGGTAAGCGCTCGTGTTTCATCTCGCACCCGTCCTTTTTGCAGAATTGCATCTGTATATGTGTGAGTGAGCAAATCATACATTGCATTTAGATGTAACAGGTTGTATGGCTCCTTATTTGATGCTCCAGGGAAAAAAGAATCCATATCGTCTTTATCTGTAGGAATTTGCAACGCTGATCCATCAACCGCAAGCAGACGATAACCTTCGTACAAGGAAGCGCATTCTGATTTTTCTACAAACCGGTGAAAAAGAGTTTCCAACGCCGATGGCAATAATTTATTCCGTTGTTGAATAAATGCTGAAACCGTCACCAGATCAGCATCGCATCCGAATTGGTCCATCAATTCATTTGCCAGGCTCCCACCACCCATCCCCAAAAGACAAGTGATTACTTTTTCAAAAGACAATTTCCGTTCTCTGGTAAAGTCCTTCTCTGGATTTTTCACATAAAGATTCTTTGTTGATTTTAGGTAATGGATTAGATCGGTGAGCATTTCCTTTACTTCGGCAGCTGTATGAAGCATTATTTTCACTCCTTGTAATTGACTAACCAGCAGACTGTTGTCAATTACAAGGGCCGTTTTCGCTAATAGCGAAAACGGCCGCACATTTTTCTTAATTTGTCAATACTTTTTCGATAAATTAACAAAAATATTTGCAAAAAGAGTTTTGGGATACCTCACCAGAATATATGGCGTTCAAGAGCTCAGCGGTCCAATCCTGCTAATCTCTATCAAAACGAACCACGAGTTCAAAGTTTCGTGGTTTTGTTTTATGCCTGAAAACCAAGAATCAGATACCTGAAAAGGAAAAGACCTGGGGTGCACCTTAAACGTGAAACTGCCCCAGTCTTTCCTATCTCATTATTATAGCCAACACACCGGAAGAAACACATTAAGGAAGGAGAATGTGCCGCTAGTTCCTAGACAAATTGCATATGTAGATGTTTTGTGAGACGGGAATGACACATATCTGTATTGAGAATTTCTGTGCTGAAACGCTTCCTTCATTCTATCCTTGTCCAGCTTTATGACAGCAAACTGACAGCCTCCCACAGAGGATCTTTGCTCAAAGTTAAATCTGTCAGCATTTTGTCAACTCGGCTAGTTTTACTGCGTACAGGCTTATAAATGGGTCCTTCATCGCCTTTGATTCGAGTAATCAACTTTTCCTCTATGAGTTTGTTGAGAATTTTTTCTCCCAACTGTTTATTTGCCGACACACCCATTCCTCGCAACAGAGCAGACTCTTTTCTCCCTGCTCCCGGCTGGAAGAAAATTTTTCGAAGCATCTCCACAAACAGCTTCTGCGATTCAGACAGACGGGCTTTCTTAATCAGCGTAGTTGTCGCAAGCATTTCAACTTGCTCGACATTACACTCCGTAAGCTGTTCGGGAATGCTTTTCCTTGATGCGATACCGTAAACGGTAGCTATGTCACACTTCTCCAATTTCACTCCGATGCCAAGCTTCGAGTTGGTAAGATCAAGACGCTCTATGATTGAGCCCGAAATGGACAACCGCTTAATCTCTTTTCCCTCAAAGGAGAGATGGGTGAAGTGCCCGCTAGAAATATAGAGATCCTTAAAATCAAAGCTATCCACATCAATTAGGCATAGGGCTGAGACTATATCAGCGGCTAAAACACAGTTTCCCTTGATAGACGCCTGCCGGGCCATAGTCAAAAATAATTCAACACGTTTTTCATCTTTGCAGATATATTCCGAAAGAATGCTGAGCCCAGTTTGATCCAGCGGATTACTCCACTCTTTCGAGAAGATTTTCTCATCCCAGGCCTTAGATGCCTGTATAATGCTCTCCGCTCGCAAACCATTTAAAATAAAGCTATCCAAAAACCGTCTGTCGGGGGAATCTGCACTGATCCTCCCCAAAGAGGGTAGACGTTGAAGCATAATCGCCGTCTCATCATTCGGAGTGATCCCAGCCGCCTCAATAAATGCATTAGAGAGATCCGTCTGCGTAATAGGACCTGTATTTTCCTTGCTCATCCGTGTCTGATTAGCGAGATTTAAGAGTACGCTCCTGATGGTATCAGGGTTAAGTGCAGGATAAATTTTGGCTTCCCGTTCACACAGCTTCGTCAAAAATGCGTACCAGAAACCGCAGATATCTTCAAATGCATGACGAACAGAAAATATTTCTCCTGCATATTTCAAAAGCAATTGAATCACCAGCGGCCGTTTGGGTAGCCATGGTGGAAGCATCTCCAGTTCGCCAGTTTTTACACTGTCAGGTATGTTTTTTTCAATGAAATCAAGCAATTCTGAATCTGTAAACTCCTGCTGGCATTCAAGAAATATGGTCTGTGCATCGGAAAGTCCCAGGCTCTTTATCAGTTCTTGATCCGAGTTGAAATAGTATTCTCGGCCAGTAATCAATATACCGCCCTGCACTTGATTAATCAAATCCTTCAGACCACATACTGAAATCCTTCGAATGCTCTGCATTTTGCAAATGTCGCTGCTCCAAGACTGTGTGCCAATTTCATCAAACCCATCCAGAAGGTACACCCTGCCGGGCTTTTCAAAGGATTTGATAAAGTCATTCGCATTCAATCCCAGGTCGCTGAAATGCCGTGTGAGTATTTCCTCTGCGCGCTTTGCTCCCCAGTGATCTCGAAGATTGATTGCGATTGCATAGGGGTTGTTTTGTGGATCTGCTGTCAGCTTGTCAAAAACCTCTTTGACACATCGGCTTTTTCCAAGACCAAAATCACCCTTCAGGATAATGCGCTTGCCATCTTTCAACAGCTTAATAATATTGTCTACCTTAAGTCTTTTCCCTGTCCCCTGCTGGATATATGACACATCAATGTACGTGTTGTTCTCTGGCGCACCTGTCTCAATATTTACAAGGCTACCGAATTGCTTTTGGCTACGAATATGAACATATCGTCCATAATCAAAGTATTCGTTTTGAAACTCTTCCGCAGACATCACTGTAATCTTTTGATCCTTTCCAGAATCACGCATAGAATTTGTTGGTGTCTCAGACATCACAAAATAGCATTGACAGTATATATTTTCCCAAAAAAGAGCCATACGAACCCCAGCCAGTTTTGTTATGTCCTCGCGGACCTTAGTTAGACTGTTTTGTTGCGTGATTTCAATTGCTATCCAATGATCTGTAGATGGCTTTAGCACACAGTCTATATCCACGCCTGCGATTTTCTCTGGGGCTGCTACACAGCCCCAGCGGAAGCTTGCAATTTCTCGGATTCTATCTTCTAATTTCTGCCAAGCCGTACAAGCCATATTAGCTGCTCCTTTTCTCTTTACTCGCCGCCATTGTATTCAATTCAACTCATGCCTACGGAAATTTTCATTGCTCCCCACCCCTTACTGAGAACAGTATATCTCGTTTGATTTCTGATGTCAATTTTATTGTTTGATGCACGAAATAGAAATTATTTAGGCGAACAATTAAAGAAAGAAATATAGTCCCAGATGGGAGAGCACTTAAAATGACATTCAAAGTCCCTTTCCTTAACTTAATGACATTGATGACAAGGGTGGGTTGCTGGACAAGCTGCACCGGGAGGCCAAGGTGGAGCAGGTGGACTACACCGGGACCATCGATGTGACGGCCGTGTGTACACGCCGCACGGCGGGGCAGCTCAAGGAATATATTGAGGGCTGGACGGAGACGAAGGAACCATGGGAGACATGACATTGACACTTTACCGCCCCGCTCTGGCGGAGCTGGGTTTCCGGCGGAAGCTGCTGGCGGACCCGGACACCATGACCTACAACCACGCCTGGGGCGGCGTGATCGACTTCCCGGAGGAGCGCTGGGCGGACTGGTACGA
>DKVF01000030.1:0-476 GCA_002491065.1 Peptococcaceae bacterium UBA7185 | reverse complement strand
CGACAAGGAGCACTTTTACCGCTACCTCCGCCGTGTGGATAACGGCGCGTTCGTAGGGGAGATCGCCTATCACCTGGACGGAGAGCGGGGCAGGTGGATGTGCGACATTCTGGTGCTGGCGGAGTACCGGGGCTGCTGGTACGGCTCGACGGGCCTGGGACTGCTGTGCGCGGCGGCCAGGGCCAACGGTATAAAGGCGCTCTATGATGACATCGCCGCCGACAATCCGGCGGTGGGTATGTTCCTCCGCCACGGGTTCCGCATTGTGGAGCGCACGGAGAGGAGCGTTCTGGTATGCAAGGATCTGCTGCCGGGGGAGGAGAAGAGATGAGCCGCACCAATATTTCGGACAGTGGGACAAAGGCCTGCCCTGTGGAGGTCACAGCCCAAACGGTGAGGCCGCTGTTTCCCCGGCGGGACAGGACGGCCCACAAAGGGGACTTCGGCAGGGTCCACATCTTCGGCGGCAGCGTGGG
>DKVF01000041.1 GCA_002491065.1 Peptococcaceae bacterium UBA7185 | reverse complement strand
CTGGTTCGATTCCGGTTCGAGGCACTCAAACAAAGACCGTTGCAAAGTTACTTTTGTAACGGTCTTTGTTTTATCCATTGAATTGTTAATTCGAATGCAATGAAATATTAAAATAAATCTCACATCCTATGCGCATACCCCGAAAACTTACCTTCCATAATAATTATGGCTCCATGCCAAGAATTGAAATGAAAACTCTGTCCTTTTCTTGCAGAATATAACCTAAGGCTATACAAAAATATCCTTTTCCCTATATCTCACCAAACAAAACAGTCCCATATCAGGCACAATTTTGAGTGTACCTGATATGGGGCTGTATGCTTACTTCATCTTTGCATTTCCAATTTCATTCTCTTTTTAAATATTCGGAATCTGCCAGTCAATGGGCGTTTTTCCCATCTGCTCCAACAGCGCGTTGGCACGGCTAAAAGGTTTGCTCCCGAAAAAGCCATTGTACGCTGACAACGGGCTGGGATGCACCGATTCAATGATATGATGCCGTGACGTGTCAATATATTTTTTCTTGCTGCGGGCGTTTCCGCCCCACAAGATGAAAATCACCGGATCCTCCCGCTCATTTAACACTTGAATAACACGGTCGGTAAATATTTCCCAGCCAATTTTCTGATGGGAATTGGCTCTGTTAGCAATTACTGTAAGGGAAGTATTCAGCAGCAAAACACCCTGGTCAGCCCAAGATTTCAAATATCCGTTGTTTGGGATATAGCAGCCCAAATCATCCTGCAGTTCTTTGTAAATATTGAGCAAAGACGGCGGTATTGCCACACCAGGCTGTACAGAAAAACTCAACCCATGGGCCTGCTGCGGACCGTGATAAGGGTCCTGTCCCAAAATCACGACCTTCACATCAGGATAATCCGTATAGTGCAATGCATTGAAAATGTCATACATATCAGGATAAATTGTTTTTGTTCTGTATTCCTCCGCCAGAAATTTACGCAATTTTTTATAATATTCCTTTTCAAATTCTTCGTTCAAATAGTTTGCCCAATTATTTTTTAAAATCTCTGCCATGTTCGTCCCTCCGTAACTGCCCTTTATGAATTGTAAGCCTTCATTTAATTTGAAATAACTATATCACAATTTTTCAGCTCTGTCATCCACAATAAAAATTTTTTAAGTTTCCACTGTTTTCACATGCGAAAAAATTGCAAATGTTTCACGTGAAACATTTTAAGAAACGGTAACAAAAGCTTTCCATTCTCTAATTTCTGTCGGGAATGCACGAGGAAAAGTTCATTTCCTGTCGTTTTCTCCACTGTAATCTAAAATTGCGGAATCCCGCAATATCAAAAATACCTCACTCCCATGAACCTGCTCCCATCTGCCAGGCGAATGCCGTTCTGCTGCCTGGCACGGGAAACATTCTGCAAAGAAATGAGGTATATTTTGGAAATTACAATTTTCTTGCTGTATCTTTCCGTTAATCGTTCCGTTCAACTACAAATTCAGTTTCTTTCTCATCAGCCATACCGTCGCAACAAAGCAGACAATGCACTGTACCACCGTAAAGGCCACATCGCTCCACATCATCACATTATACAAATGCAGCACATCGTAGGAAGTTATCGTATGCATGAAATCAATCCCAATCAGCTGGAAAAGCATGGTTTCAATCAACCCAAATACCCAATTTAACAGAAAGAACAACACTACTGCAATCGCCACACGGTGTTTGTTGAACTGCTCCATTTGCGCGATCATGATACTCAAGTATACCAGTAATACAAAGGCTACCATATTGCTTAAGCCGCTCAAGCCAGTCGACATGATATATTCCAAAGGCTGCCATTCCGCCCACATATACTGTATCGCCTGCCAAACATCCTGCCATTCCACCGTCAGCCAATTAATATTTAGCAACACACTGGGCGCTCCGATAATCACCGCAGACAAGCCCATTACAACGGTGCCCAGCAAAATCCACAAAATCCCAGCCAACAGCTTGCTGCTCAACAGCTGCACATGGGTAACCGGCAGCGTAAACATCAAATACCCTTCGTCCCCAATCAGACTCTTATTGAACCGCTGGATGACAATCATTGCCGTCAAAACCACAATCGCCACACATAAACAGAAAAACAATAAAAACACAAAGCCCCTGAAGATCTCAGCATGTGCCTCATTTGTTGCTACACTTTCCAATACCCCTGTATTCGCATGAATCCAACTGGTCAGCGTAAAGCTGCACACAGCCGCCACCAACAATGTCCCGATATATAACGGCAATAATGTACGTGCCGATGCTTTCATCTCGTATTTCAATAATTTTCCTAGCATTTGAATACCTCCCGAAACAAACTGTCAATGGATTTGCCATATTCAGCTCGAATATCATCTACCGCACCCTGCAGCACGATTCTGCCATTTTGTAGAAACAACACTTCATCCAATACTTTTTCAATATCTGTAATCAAATGCGTAGAAATCAAAATAGAGCTGTCCTCTGCATAATTTTTAAGAATCGTCTGCAGGATATAATCCCGTGCAGCCGGATCCACACCGGCAATGGGTTCATCCAGCACGTACAGCTTTGCACGCCGCGCCATAATCAGCACCAACTGTACCTTCTCCAATGTCCCCTTGGATAAGGTTTTCAATCGCGCTGTCTTTTCAATATTCAGGCTTTGCAGCATATCTTCCGCCCGTTTGCGGTCAAAATCAGCATAAAAATCCTCAAACAGCTTGAACGCATCTTCTACCTTCATCCAATCACTAAGATAATTGCGGTCGGGCAGATAAGAAATTATTTTTTTGCTGGCAACACCGGGCGCCTGCCCCTCTATACGCACCGCCCCTGATGTGGGCTGCAGCAAATCATTTATAATTTTAATCGTTGTAGATTTTCCGCTGCCATTGGGTCCCAGCAAGCCATAAATCTTCCCCGGCTCTATGGTAAAGCTCACATCATCCAGCACTTTTTTGCTTCCATAGTTTTTCGTCACAAGTTCAAACTCCACTAATGCTGCCATCTTCAACCAACTCCTCAAAATAACTGTCTAACAATTCTTTTATTTCTCTTTTCCCATAACCCAACTGCTGCAATTTTTCAAACAGCTCGCTGATGCGCATATCTGCCAATTCTTTGCGCAGCTTCCCGATGAGCTCCGTATCTTCCGTCACATATCGGCCGGTGGTACGCACCGTATACACCAACTTCTCCCACTCTAATTGGCTCAACGCTTTCTGCATCGTATTGGGATTGACGCCATACTCTACAGCCAAATCCCGCACCGACGGTAGCTTATCACCGGATTTTAGTCGCCCCGACACTATTTGTAGCTTGATCATATCGATCAGTTGCAAATAAATCGGTGTATTGGCCTCAAATTCCATGCGAAACACCTCTTTTTGTTATATTGTACTACTACACTAATACAATATAACAATTACCTCTATTTGTCAAGCAAAATGTTAAAAAATATTTTTTAGTCTATGGAGAGCTGCGTTTTCAGCAAAGCCGATACCGAAATACTAGCGTATAAAATCAAGTGAATGCTCCGCAAAAAGGTCTGCCGGATTTTTGATTTTTCTTATGCGTCATTGCTTTGTTTCTTCCTGTATTTTTTTGATATACGAAAAACAATAAGTATGGGACTTTTTTACAGTCCCTTTTTTGGGCATAAATTTGGAGCTATCGCTCCATAGATGATTTCTCAATCTATTTTGCAACAGCCCCTTAAAAATCAGACATATCCCATCAGCCAGTCCAGTACATTGACTCTGCGTATTCCTTCATAATCGGCTTCCGGGTCTTCATCCAACGTAAGAATCAGTTTCTGATAATGGTCATTAATTTTCTGCAAGGACTTCAATTCCCGCTGCAGCGTATTTTCTTCCCGCACAGTGGCAGCAACCTGATAATATGTGACGCGCTGATCGTCCATCGCTACAAAATCCACTTCCAGCTCATCCACTTTGCCAACATACACATCATAACCGCGGCGAAGCAATTCCAGATACACCACATTCTCCAGAATATGCCCCGCATCGATTGCTTTACTGCCCAGCAGCATATAGCGTAATCCGACATCCACTGCATAATATTTTTCCAGTGTTTTCAGATACTGCTTTCCCTTTACATTGTAGCGCTTTGCCTGATAAAAAATAAAGCATTCTGTCAATGCCTCCACATATTTTTCGACGGTTCGCACATCAATTTTTCTGCCATCTGACGTCATGGTATCGGCTATTTTTTTCGTTGATACCGTATTCCCGATATTATCAAACAGGTACCGTGCCACGCTTTCCAGCATCATCACATCAGGAATTTTTTTGCGCACAGCCAGATCTTTCACCACGATAGTATGATAAATGCTTTCCAGATAATCACGAATTTCTTTTGGCTGTCCAGCCAGTTCAAGCGTGTACGGAAATGAGCTGTATTCAATATATTCCCTGTATCGTCTGGCCAGATTATCCTCTCCGCCTCTGGCTTTGACATATTCCTTAAACGACAGCGGCAGCATCCGGATTTCCACATAACGCCCGGAAATCAGTGTGGCAATTTCGCTGGACAGCAGATATGCGTTGGAACCAGTGATGTAGATATCCAGGTTTTTGCGCAAATACAAACTGTCTATTACATCCGGCCAGCTTTCCACATGCTGTATTTCGTCCAGAAACAGATATGTCATTTTATCCTTTGCCATGTGTCCTTTTACATATGCATGAAGTTTTTCTGCATCACGCAGCTCCCGATAATCAAAATCCTCAAAATTGACCGCCAGGATCTGAGCCTTCTCCACATGATTCGCTTTCAAATAATCCTGAAAAATTTCCATGAGCGTAGATTTCCCACAACGCCGAATCCCTGTTATGATTTTGATAATATGTTTATCCCGAAATGCTATCAGTTTTTGAAGATACTCGGTTCTTTCCAGCCTCTGTGCAGTCATAAGCATTCACCCCTTTATATAACATGCCTCTCTATATCATATTATATCCAAAAAACATTCCAAAATCAAAACTTTTATACATTAACATGTGTAGAACTATAAAATTTATCCACTTTTATTATTGCAGCTGCTATTTTCTTCACTGTGCCGCGAATGGTTTCCACCATATCATATGTCAGGGTTTTCTCTATACAAAAAATCGCCACGCGTTCATTTCGCGTGACGACTCTTGCTGCTCTAATTCTGGTTTACAACCAGACGATAATCTTTTCCATCCCGATTTACAATTAATACGACATTTCCTGTCAATAAGTCCACATAACTAAACGACATTTTTCGCTCTACCGATTGTTCTTCCACTCGTACCACAAACAGATTAGAGTATGTACCCTCCAAAACACCAGAGCGCTCGATATACCGACGCCGACCGCTATTCGCTTTCAGCTTTACATCACTGCCTACAAACTGAGACAAGGCCTCCTGTACTTTGGAAACTTTCTTTTTGCCTGACAAGTGTATCACCCTCTTCAAAAATATAATTCACTCTGCTTTTGTTTTATATTATAGCGGACAAATAGGATTTTGTCAAGCATAAAATATATAATTATACATACTATATCTATATATGTCAATATATTTTTATAAT
>DKVF01000040.1 GCA_002491065.1 Peptococcaceae bacterium UBA7185 | reverse complement strand
TCAACTAATCTTGACAATATCACTCACAGAAATTCATCTTTTTATTCATTTTTCGTTGAAGTCAGATTTTTTATTGGCCTTTTTCTGAATCCACCGGAATATTCATACATCCATTTTTTCCCGTTCCCGCAAAACCAGCACGACATCTATGCATCCCAAAATAAATACCACAATTCCAAAAAGAATATATGCTTTTTCTGTGCTGTGCGTGAGAAGCTGCACCGCCATCGCCTGATAATAGGGAGAAATAAATTGACCCAGATAAATAGCGCCTGTAAAAAACGCAGAACCCACTGCAACACAATGGAGCGGCAGAACCTCTGTCAGTTTCATGGTAATACTAATGGGAAGCACTGCAGAAAACAGCGCTAACACACAATATACCACTGTCAAGAACGTTATATTTACAGGGAAACCATACAAAACGAAACATATTGCACCAACAGTAAAGAGAATCGGCATAAGCCATCTGCCAAACAAACTCCGTAGCCATGGGAAAGCGATACTGCCAACTGCCATAGCCAACGTTCCAAAACCAGAAATCAAGCCTGCGGCCTGAGCCGTTGCCAAACCATTCTGTTCCAAATAGAAAGAAATTGTTGTCGGCACAATAAAATACTGCACATATACAAAAAATATCGCAACATAGTAGAAAATGAGCTGGGCCAATGGAAGTTTTTGCGTCGTTTCTGCTGTTTCTGTTTTTATGCCTTCCTCCTCTGATCTTTTCGGATCAAAAGGAATAAACAGAAAAGAAAAAACAAAAACAACTGCAAAAAAGCCATACAACAGGAAAGCACTTCGCCAAGGCAATTCCGCTAAAGCAATCACAAATAGCAGGCCAGCTGAAGCAACACTGCCAATTCCTGTGTTCAAACCAAACAGCACTGCCCTTTCTTCTTCTGGATACTCGGCAAAAAAAGTAGTCTGTAAAGGCATTCCTAACCCCATACCCAAACCCAACAATCCTCTGGATACCAAAATAAGATTAAAATTATTCAAAAACGCTGGTGCAATACCACCTACTACAGTACAAGCGATTCCGGTTAGTAAAATCAATTTACGCTGCACTTTATTCGTAATCGCCGCGCAAACCGCCAACCCAACCAGCAATGTGATTGCCGGCATGGTCACTACCATAGCAGCCATTGTCGCCGATACCTGAGGAAAGTCTGCTGCAAACTGGTTCATTACAGGAGAAACCAACCCTATCCCAATTACATTAATGATACCTAACAACAGTAACGTTATTTTTTTCATATTCACCCTGCCCTCTTATATCTTTTTTGCAGTTTGCATCTCCTCCCAATCACTGTGCGCCACCACTTCTAACGATATTATTTTCTGCAAATAACAGGAACCCACTATAGCGTGGATTCCTGTCTCATATTTTCACAATACTGCACTTCATGATTGAAGTCGATAAAAATCTTCACTTTTTATATGGCGAAAACAATATTCAGCAAAGGAATCATACAAATTGCTATTACAATTGTAACCACTAAAAATACAATACCAAAAATATAAGCATCTTTTCTCTCCATATATTCATGTCCAAACACCATTCCAGCCATCATACTTCCCGCTGGAGTCACATAAGCACACATCAATGCTAAATACATTAAAAAGAAACAGGTATATGGATTGCCGCCCATCTGTGCCACAATCGGTGGAATCATCGGCAGGAAAATGGCGCCCATTACTATATTGTGCATGAACTGCGTAACAATCGCCAGCAAGATCATGGCCGCAATCATCAATAGGGTAACATCCATCTTCATCAAAATTGGGGTTAATGTCGAAGTGATTGTCGCTGTAATCCCAATATCCGCCGATTCCATGGCATCAGCCAACGGATAGGTAACAGCCAGCAACATCAGCATTTCCCATGGCAGCTTTCTAAAGCAATCCCCTAATTGAATGATCGCTTTGCCGTTCTCATCCTTCCACATCACAAAGATAGTCATATAAAGGATGCTCCAACCAATTACGCCTAAGTTATTGCAAAATGCTGCGCCTGGTAAAGTCGGAATAATTTGTGGCAGCATTAAAACCAAGAAATAAAATACAATTAAAATTAATCCTGCTTTTTGATATTTATTCATCTTATATTGCGCATACTCTTCGCATAATGCTTCCGTTGTGGTGTAACGGCTCGCGTCAATTTTTAAAACGAATTTTCCAACCAATAATAACAATGCTATCATGAGGAATACATAGATTAAGCCCGCTCCCAGCATTGGCCCTGCAGGAATGGGCAAGCCACTACCCTTGGTGAAGAATCCGCCATATAAAATTACGCCGCCGTAAAAAGGCACAATATTCGGCGCTGTCATCGCAATATATACAATGAATGCAATTAACATATTCAAAAGCCTAGAACCCGACTTATATCCGCTCAATTCTCCAATTTTTATCGCAATTGTCCATAGCAAGAAAATTGCCGCTATTCCCCCATTGGCCATACTCATCAAAAAGGCGCAGCCGCAAAGCGCTGTAATGAGCAACCATGGTTTTCCTACAAAAATTTTCTTACTTAAAAGCCAGTAGGCAATCCCTTCTGTAACCCCAACTTGATTTAATGCCTCCGCAAATGCTGCCCCCAAAAGTACCATCAAAAAGGTAGCATTGCCGAAGCCGCTACCTAAAACAACATTGGCATTGGCATAACCTGTCATCGTTAGTACCGCAAAACCAAAAAAGCTCACCCATAGCAAATCAATAAAAATCCATCCATAAACAATGCCGAGAAAACAGCCAAGTACTTTCATGCCAATTTCCGTGATTTGCCCAAAAGGCGGCAAAAATCCTACGCCAAAGGTTATGACTAACATAATTGCAATGTGAATATATTCATTTCTTTTTTTCTTATTCACTGTTGTTGACATATTCATTCCCTCTTTTCTCTCTAACATCTACTCTTTTATTTCCTACCAAAGCTCATGATGCTTCTTGAAAAATAAAAAGAAAAAAATCCTAAAAAGTATAT
>DKVF01000003.1 GCA_002491065.1 Peptococcaceae bacterium UBA7185 | reverse complement strand
GCATAATCCACAGTAGCGCCCAACTGAATGGAACTGATAATCAGGTAGGCTATAAAAAACAAATGCTGTCCGGCAAAATAGGGCACAGATAAATTGAGCCAGACTGATGTTTCAATAACCAACAATAGCAAAAGCGGCAAGGCCAGCGAGCGCAAGGTAAGAATTAAGATCAGCAGAATTGCTCCAATCACTAAAAAATTCACCCGCATCAAATCAGATTCCACAGTTTCTTTTAAATCGAAGGTGCTAACTGTGTCCCCTGCCAAATGGTATTGCTCTCCATAATAAGATTCTGCCAACTGCCTCAGCTGCTGCACCAAAGCAAAAGAAGCCTCACCCTCGGCAGGCACATCTGCAGTCATCACCATGCAGCTGTAGTGCAGCGAAATCAGTTTGGACAATATATTCTCATCCAAATATTCCATAGGGATTTCCGTTCCCACCGTATTGGCATAGGAAATCACATCAATGATTTGGGGCTTTTGAAGCAATTGGATATTGAGCTCTCGTTCTTTTGCCAAATCACCATTGGGCACCAAAAGAACAAAGGTATTGGAATCTCCAAAAGTCTCCTCCACAACCGCCTGCTGTTGTCCAGGCTCCGTATCAGGACCGAAAAGTTTTGACGAACCATAATAGAACGCGTTATTGCTCTGTGCCAAAAAAGCCGGCACCATAACCAGAATAAAAAAGAACACTGCCACCCAACGAGTCTTCAACACCATTTTTCCCAAGCCAAGCAGAGGCGGAAGCAATGGCCGATGAGAAAACCGATCTACCCACTTCATACTATACAATGTTAAAACCGGCAGCAACAATAATACCGCCAACAAACTAAACACAATACCTTTAGCCAATACACGGCCCAAATCTACACCAATACCAAATTCCATGGCCATTAACGCCGCAAAGCCCATTACTGTCGTGAGTCCGCTGGCCAGAATAGACGGCGTTGCCTTGCATAATGCGTCCAGCATAGCTTCCTCTGTCTCACTGATTTTCTTGCGGCACTCCTCAAAACGGTGCAATAAAAACAGCGAATAGTCTAATGACACTGCCAACTGCAACACACTTCCCGCTATTTTGGTCACAAAAGAAATCTCGCCAAACAATATATTTGTTCCCATATTCAACACAATGGCAAACCCAATTGTCCCCAAGAACAGAAAAGGTTCCAGCCATGAGGCAGACACCAGTGCCAGCAATGCCGCACAAAAAGGAACCACAATCAGCATAATGGAGGCCACTTCTTTTCCCGCTGTTTCCTGACTAGTTACATTATTTGCCGCCGACCCGGTAACGACTCCCCGTTCCCCGACCAACGCTTTAATCTCATGGATGGCTTCACGCTCATTTCCTTTATCTATGCTTAAAGAATAAAGCGCTCTTTCCTGATGATACCACTGACGCACGACCTCTTCCCTCTGCATCTCTATCGGCTCTGTCAAAGTCACCGAATCATCCAGCCATGTCACACTTTCCACACCATCAATCTGCTCCAGCTGTTTTTTTAGTGCCAGCGCCCGGGGAATCGTCACGCTATCCACCATCACTCTGCAATTCGGAATGCTCAGTTGATACTCTTCCTCCAACACATGGAGCGCCACTGTTGAGGGAGAGGCTCCCGGCAAATATTCCATCATGTCATAGTTTACCGCTACCATGGGCATCAGCAAACCACAGCATAACGCGGCCAGTACAAACAGCATTACCACGCGTCTCTTGTGAGACAATACCGCCTTATAAAACCTTCGCAGCATCATGGACAACCATCACCTCATCGCATGCTTCACACATCACCGCAAGTTTTCCTTTTCTCTTTAAGGCTCACAACCGTCATCTCGCTCAGCATTGCACCGCCTAAAATCATACCTGCTCCCAGCCACTGTATAGCTGTCATCGTTTCTCCCAATAAAAATACGGAAAAAATTACCGCAGACAACGGTTCCAGATACCCGCAAACAGCCACTGTCTGTACTGGCAAAATGCCCAATGAAGAAAAATACAGATAGCAGCCGATTCCCGTATTGAGCAGCCCTAAAAACAAGATAGGCAGCCAATCTCCACTGCCAATCTGCAAGACCAGTCCTTGCTTCCATGCTACAAAAATTGCCACCGTGACAAAACTAATCGCCAACTGCAGCAGAGCATTTTCCAATCCTGCAATCGCCGCAGCCTTTTTATTGCAGATCACCAGAACAGCATACATCACTGCGGACATCATTCCACAAAACAAGCCCCATCCGCTGTATCCTGCCTGCAGCAAGTGCCCATTAATAAGCAGCATCCCGCCTACCACAATAAAAAAGCCTACTGTTTTCGACCAGGTAAGCCTTGTCTTAAACAATATCAGGGACAAAATCATAACGAAAACCGGCCCACAATAACATGTTAAGGTTGCCATCCCTACGCCAATCTGCTGAAAAGCTTCATATAAGAACAGCCAATTGCCGCCCATGGCAACTCCCGAACAGAGTAAAAAAATAAAAGCACGCTTCTGCGTCCAAAATGTAAACTGCCCCTTTGCCAACAAAAACAGCATGAAAAGGAAGGCGCTGCCGATGGCCGTGCGCAATAACACGATTTCATAACTGTTCAATGCAATATGGCTGGCCACAATTCCATTAGAGCCAAAAAGCAGCAATGCCGAAATATATTTTATGTACGCCCGTTTCTCATTCTTTTCCATACCATCTTCCCTTTTCCTAACAATTAAGCTGTCTTTAGTGTATCATATTTTTACATTACAAAAAAGCAAATGTTTTTCATGTTTTCATGTATTCCACAAAAAATGATTTTTGCGCGCAAAATTTCACTGCAAACACAGCGCTCTGCGCAACCGTTCTCTCAGTAAATAAAAAAACTACACAGAGAGGTATTTCCTCTCCATGCAGCTTTTTGTTGCGCAGATTATGCAGCCTGATTCAGTTGTTCCATCAAATCAATGACTTTTTCTCCGCTGGCAGGAGCGCTCTGCGGTTTTTCGGCAGTAGCAGTGTAACGCATATCGCCGTCCAGTTTCATCGTCATCATTCCGTCTACATTCATTTCCATATTCATCGTAGCCTGTCTGCCACTCTGATCAACCTTCATGGTCATGATTGGCGCAGTACCCATATACATGGCCATGGACTGTGCATATCCAGTCACTTTATCCCCCTCGGTTTTCAAAGTCAGACTGACAGCGACAGAAACCCCTTCTGTTTCCTGTTTCAGCGTAGACACATAATTGCTGCCTACTTTCTGGAAATTTTTATCCTGATACTGGTTAAGGCTTTCCAACATGGTGGCACAAGTCAACGCATCCGTTACCGGCAGCCCATCAATCATACTCACAACAACTGCCTCATAAGAATCCTGCTGAGATGTGCTTTCCAGCAAGGTCTGCAAATCCATCCCGCTGCCCTGCAGCATCTGCTCCAAATCCATCATATACCAAGCCGTTCCATCCATACCGCTCAGACCGAACAATGCCGACTTCATATACACCTTACCCGTTTCCATATTGGCAATGACGTCCATATCAAAGCTCTGCATCTGTTCCATAACACGCTTGTCTTCTTCCGTCATCTCGCCTGCTTGTTCTATAGCTTTCTTTAATTGGTTTAAATCCAGTTCTGTTGCTACATTCATACTGGCAATCTCTGCCGTGCTGAGTCCGTCCAGCTTCATAGTACCGGTAATCGGAATCATCACTGCATCCGCTCCACTGCCATCTGCTACCTGCAAATCAAATTTCAACGTACCTTTGATTGCCATCGGCTCCTTATTGAAGCTTTCACTATACACCATATATTTTTCCATCAGCGTATACTGCCCTTTTGCCGCTTCCTTCAGCGCCGCCTTATCGACCATGACCACGGTCTGTCTGGCAGCGTCCCAGCCTACTGTCACGCCTAAAGACTGCGCTGCAAACCGTACCGGCACATAGGTCCGGCCATCCCGCACAAAAGATGCGGCATCGGTCGTTACCGTTTTTCCATCCACGGTGACATCCGTGCTGCCAATCACAAATTGAACCGCTGTATCACCCTTTTGTGCCGTAATCGTATCAGACTCTTTGTCATACTCCACTATAGCGCCTAACGCTTCAAATACCGCGCGAAACGGCACATAGACTCTGCCGTCTTCATTGACCGGCGCTGCATCTTGAATCTGCAGGTTTGCACCGTTCAGCTGCACATCAATTTCTCCATCTGCCGCAAACGCTGCAGCCGGTAAGAAGAAACATGCCAACAGCACCAGCAGAACACACACTTGTTTTTTCATTTTTCAAACCTCCTTGATATTTTTTGGCAACGCAGGCATTACTTACATATCCCGCCCTGTACAAAGGAACATAATCAGACAATCTTCCTCTCGTTGCTCTTTTATCATAGCAAAATAACTATAAGATGTCTATAGTCTTTACAACAATAGTCCGAAAGAATAAAATTCCTCGGACCATTTTCATACAACTATACAATTTTCTCACCCTATTTGCCGCCATGCAAAGCAGGTTCACTGCTATTGCTCATCGGTTTATTGTTTTTACTGTTATGCCGTTGAAAAAACCACTTTATTTTTTCCAATATGATAAGTCGATTCAGTTTGCGAAAATTTTTCTTTTCAATGATTTTCTCTTCCTCGGTAGGTGTCCCATAACTGGATAAAAAGGATTCGCTGTGCCATTTACCGCAATCCACCTCACGGATACCGCAGGCCCAGATATCATTATACTTTCCGCAATGTGGGCAAGACGTATTATAACCGGCTGTAATCCCAAAGCCCATGAATTGCTTACGCTCCAACTCTCCGCCACAAATAGGACACTTTGTTTCTCGATAATCAGGTTTAAACATAACAACAGCACCTCCCTCAGAACTCAATCTTACTATTATAAAACTTTACATAAACTATCTTAGCACAATCCCGCAGGAAATGCACATCAACCTTTTCTCTCATACACATTATTTCCACTTTGATAGAAAAAATCATCTGGTTTTTTATGACTAATATAAAATGCCAACGGGCGCAAATCATTTTGTGCTATATATTATAACTAAAAAATCGGCTATTCTCTCCAACAATTTTGTTCTTCGCTAATTCAAGCCACAAAAAATTTCCTAAAACCTTAAGGAAATTTTTCATTTTCTTTTCATATTCTCACACAAGATAACCTCTGAGAAACTTAAAACAGCACAAGGTAATTATATATTTATTGCTGTAAAATCCAGATTATGCTACACTAGCTTTGTAAAACTGTTTATCCTTGAGTGAGAAGAAAGAAGGGATTGTGATGTGTATCAACACCCAAAAGAGAAACAGCGACTTACTCCATGCAAAGCCAGTACATTGCGACGGTTGCATGGAGTAAAGCAGTCGCAATATTAAAGATACCGGCTTTGCAACTTGACTATCTTATCAAGGAGGAAGCCCGTATGAAATATCTTAATGCAAAAACCATTCTTCCAGACGCCTTGGTAAAAGAATTGCAAAACTATATCCAAGGTGGATATCTCTATATTCCTGTTGAACAGGAACAGCAAAAGCGTTGGGGAGAAGTTTCCGGTTATCGGCAGGAATTAACACTACGCAACAGACAAATAAAAAAAGACTATCAAAATGGCGTTTCTATCGACCGTATTGGTGAAAAATACAGTTTGTCTTGCTATGCCGTACGGAAAATCATATATCAAAAATAAACGAGAGGCTGCTTCAAAATGCAAATGCAAATTGAGGCAGCTTCTCGTTTATTTTATACAGTTTAACTCTGCAACAAAGGGTGTATAGAATACTGATTTTAATGGCAGTAAAATAAAAGAGAAAAATAAAATACATTCATAGGAGGTAGTAAACTATGTGTACCAGATTTGTTTATCATGGAGAGGATATGATCACAGGGTTTAATTTTGATATTGACCTCTCCGTATGGAAGTATAAAGTGATGAAAGAAAAAGAGCGCTTCTATATCGGCATTTTGCGGCCGGATGGAAGGTATCATTCTTATCACGGTGTAAATCAAAACGGAAATGTGGGAACGCTGTTATACGTGCATGGCAACCCTGCCGGAGTATATCAGGACAACCCGAATTGTATCAACATCGCAGATTTGACAGAGCAATTTATCAAAGCGCAGCTCTCCTTTGACGAGACAGTTCAAATTGTACAATCGAAAAATATTACCTATGCGCCGGATGCCACCATGCAGGCGATATTATCGGATATTCAGGGCCGCACCTTACTCATCGAACCTGGAATCGGATACCGTGAAGAACAGAAGGAGTATTCTCTGCTCACAAATTACTCTTTATTGAACCCAGAGAGCACAAAAAACTTTATCGTGCACGGTGATGACCGCTATGAAAGAGCTTTGCAGATACTGGAGGACCGCAAAAATAATTTTTCAATTTCCGATGCCTTTATGCTACTCCATACCGTTCGTCAGGAAGAGCCCTGGGCTACACGTGTTTCCTTCGTTTACTCTGCAAAGGAACAAGCGGTATATTATGCAGAAAATAATTGCTTTGACCGTATCGAAAAATTTATTTTTCCGTCAGCCAAGCAGGAAAGGAGCAATCATGCAGCAGAAATTCTATCCCCGTTCAATGGATAAAGAAACAGTCTACTTAAAAAGTGTAATCACCAATCCCAATATCACAGTTGGCGACTATACAATATATAACGATTTTGTCAATGACCCCAGAGATTTTGAAAAAAATAATGTGTTATATCATTATCCAGTCAATCACGATAGATTAATAATTGGCAAATTCTGTTCTATTGCCTGCGGAGCAAAATTTATTTTTAACAGTGCAAATCATAACCTGTCTTCCCTTTCCACATATCCCTTCCCTATCTTTTTTGAAGAATGGGAATTGGACGTCAGGAATATCACAAAAGCATGGGACCATAAAGGAAATATCATAATTGGAAATGATGTCTGGATTGGTTATGAAGCAGTCATTTTAGCAGGTGTTACCATTGGAGACGGCGCTGTCGTAGGGGCACGTGCAGTGGTTACAAAGGATATTCCTCCATATGCAATTGTAGGTGGCGTGCCGGCAAAACTTATCAGAAACCGTTTTTCGCAGCACACAATTGAAATACTGCAAAAGCTAAAATGGTGGGACTGGCCTAAGGAGCGCATCGCACAACATTTAGCTGCAATACAGTCTGGAAATATAGAACAGCTGCTGTCAATTACTGTGTGACAAAAAAATGAGCGCCCTCACCTACAAAGTGGAGTCGCTCATCCAGTTAGAGAGAAACCGGTACAACATATCCAGCACCAGTTATCATATTATTGCCGGTTCAGTTCTTCCCGAACCTCTGCCAGCATTTTTTCTTCTTCTTTATTCAACTCATACTGCTCCAGCAAATCAGGACGGCGTAGCAAGGTACGCCGCAACGATTCCTTTTTCCGCCACTTGCGAATATTCTCATGATGCCCCGACAGCAGAATCTCCGGCACTTCCATCCCTTCAAAATTTTGCGGACGGGTATACTGAGGATATTCCAGCAAACCGTGATAAAAAGAATCCTCTTCATAGGACTCCTGCTCTTTAATGACACCGGGAATCAAACGGCTGATGGCATCAATCATCACCATGGCTGGCAGTTCACCGCCAGTGAGCACATAATCTCCAATGGAGTATTCCTGCGTTACAAAGGAGCGAATCCGCTCGTCAAACCCCTCATAATGCCCACAAATAAAAGCCAGCTGTTTTTTTTGAGAGAGCACGCAGGCCGCCTGCTGGTCAAATACCTTTCCCTGGGGCGACATCAAAATAATCTCCGTATCAGGCGCATGCAAATTGAGATTGCTGCGCAGTGCAGACACCACCGGCTCCGGCTGTAATACCATACCGGCCCCGCCGCCAAAAGGATAGTCGTCCACTGCATGATGCTTATTGGTGGAATATTCCCGAAAATTAATCACTTCAATATTGAGAATGTCCTTACTTCTTGCTTTGCCCAAAAGGCTGCTGCCCAAAGGTCCGGAAAACATTTCGGGAAACAGCGAAAATATTTTTATATCCATACTTTTTTCCTCAATCCAGCAGTCCTTTGGGGATTTCTACATCCATGCGCTGCGCCTCTAGGTCAATCTCTTTTACAACTGATTTCAACGCCGGCAGATAAAATACGCCTGCTTCTCCTGTCACTTCGTACAAATCCGTACTGCTGTTTTGCAGCACCGCAGTCACCTTACCATGACAGGTATCGCCCTCGTAAACCGCAAGACCTACAATTTCATAAATAAAATAGGCTCCCTTAGGCTTCACTGCATCTTCTTCATTGACGCAAAGATAAAGGTTTTTCAACGTTTCCGCCTGATTGCGGTCACTCACATTCTCTAACGTCAACAATATATTGCCTTTATGCTCCCTGGCACCCTGCACCACCACTTCCCGATAATGTCCACCTGGAAACTCCAATAAGGCTTTTTTCAATTTACGGAAGCGACGATTATCGTCGGTAAGAGGGAGCACCACCACTTCACCCTTCACACCATGGCAGTTGACAATCTTTCCAATGCGAATTTTTTTTTGCTCCATGCCCTTACTCCTGTGGATTGATAGCCATCACAATGTCGTCCTTGAGAATAATCTCACAGCTCACATTGGCGCTGAATGGTTCTCCGACTTTTACTTCCTGCAGGAAATTGCCTTCCCCACTCTCCACAATTTCACCATCGGGAAGGTCATAAATGGCCTTTAGGCTCTGGTTCAATTGTTCCCGGTACGCCACCAGCTTTTCTTTTTCCGCCATAAACTGACGCCGATAAGCCTCCACATTTGGATCCCCTTTCAGTGTCAGTTTAGTGATAGCTTTCTGCATATTTTCATCATATACTGTAACGTCCTGATTTATTTTGTCAATCTCTGCCTGCAACTGGCTGCCGGCTTTCTGCTTATACCCATCTGTAACAACCTGTTTGATTACCAACTTACCCAGCATTTGAATTTTATCCATTTCGCCAATCTCCTTTATCTGATTTTATCGTTTTATTTTATCAAATGCCCATGGGAAAGTCAAATTTTGTATTTCGTTCCTCTATTTCAATTTATTTTCACAGAAAAAGCGCCTTTCAAAAAAACATCGCCGTGCTCTTTTTCTTTCCAAAATTGGATAAGACATTTCCTCGCAACGCCACTTCTTTCTTTCGCATAAAATATATTTTGTCACAATAGAGGATAAAAACGCCTTGCTGTCAAGAAATGGCTTGTAATTTACACCTGCTTTCTTTTATAATAGGTAGGTATGTTAAACTAATCAATTCGACGATTTGCTGTAAAGGAGTTTTATCATATGGAAAGTCAAATCAAAGATCTCGCCCTTGCCCCGCAAGGACATGACAAAATCAACTGGGTGAAAAATCACATGCCCATCTTGAATCAACTGGAAGAAGAATTTCGTCGCACCCAACCCTTCGCCGGGAAGAAGGTAGCCATCTGCTTGCATTTAGAAGCGAAAACAGCTTATCTGGCCCTAGTCATTCAAGCCGGCGGTGCGCAGGTATCTGTGGCAGCCAGCAATCCCCTTTCCACCCAGGACGATGTTGTAGCAGCGCTGGTGGATAGCGGCGTTATTGCCTTTGCCTGGCATGGCGCTACCGATGAGGAATATTTCAGTCATATCAATGCATTGATTCACACGGAACCGGACTTATTTATCGATGACGGCGGAGATTTAACGGCTCTGTTTCACAGTAAATATCCTGATATGCTGCCCCATATTTTGGGCGGTGCAGAAGAGACCACAACCGGTATTATTCGCCTACGTTCCATGGACCATGACGGCGCACTGAAGATTCCTATGATTGCCGTCAACGACGCACTTACCAAATACTTTTTTGACAACCGTTACGGAACCGGTCAGTCTGCCTGGGATGCCATCATGCGCACAACCAATCTGGTTGTAGCTGGAAAAACCGTTGTCGTTGCCGGTTACGGCTGGTGCGGCAAAGGTGCAGCCATGCGCGCCAAAGGCCTGGGGGCAAAGGTAATTGTCACAGAAGTAGACCCTATCAAGGCTATTGAAGCCATTATGGACGGTTTTCAGGTGATGAAAATGGTGGATGCCGCACCGTTAGGCGACTATTTTATCACAGTCACTGGCGACAAAAAGGTCATCACCGAAGAGCACTTCAAGGTGATGAAAAATAAAGCAATCCTGGCCAACGCAGGCCATTTTGATGTAGAAATCGACAAAAACGCGCTGAACCGTCTCAGTGTGTCCCATACACAGGTCAAACCGAACATTGAAGAGTTCCGTTTTGCTGATGGCCGCAAGGTTTATCTGTTAGGAGAAGGCCGCCTGGTAAACCTGGCTGCCGGTGACGGACATCCCGCAGAAATTATGGATTTAACCTTTGCTTTGCAGGCGCTCTCGTTAGAATATGTGGTGAACCATCCCGGTTTAGCCCATACTGTGCACTCTGTGCCCAAAGAAATTGATCAGCGTGTAGCCCAAATCAAACTGCAGGCGCTGAATATTTCTATTGACAGTCTCACTGCAGAACAGCAGGAATATCTCAACAGCTGGCAGCTGTAGGAACTGGAGGGAATCCCCCTTGCTGAAATTATCTTTTGTTTGTTTGGATACAGAAACAACCGGCTTGGATGAAACCGCAGAAATCATTGAAATCGGTATGGTAAAAGTGGTCGACGGTCAAATCGCCGACCACTACAGCCAATTGGTAAAACCCTCCTGCCCTATTCCCGATACCATCATACAGCTCACCGGTATTGACAATGAGATGGTGGAAGAGCAACCTTATTGGAGCGGAATTGAGAAGGCAGTGCTGGACTTTATCGGCGACGCGACTTTAGTGGCCCATAACGTCAGCTTCGACCGGGGCATGCTGGAGAATCATCTGCAGCGCGTCCTACCCAACCCCTGGGTGGACACCCACGATATGGCGAAAATTTTTCTGCCTACGCTCACAAGCTACAAGCTCATCAGCATTGCCGGCGCGCTGGAAATCGACAGCCAGGGCTTTCACCGCGCCTTGCAGGATGCCGACACCACTGCGCAGGTACTGCTGAAGCTGACGGACCTGGCCTGTCAGCTGGACCCCAACACCATGTCCCGCATTCTCTCCGTCTTCAAGGACCAGGATTGCGGATTGACGACGTTGCTCAGCGCGATTCAGACTGATATTGTTGCCCACGCTGAGATTGGCAAGACCTATGCCACAGACAAGCTGGCGCCGGTTTACGGAAAACGGCCTCTGCTCTCTTTTTCAGAAACGCGGAAATTTTTTGAGCCAGGCGGCTTGATGGCCCAGGCCGCGCCGTCCTATCAGCACCGCCCGCAGCAGCTGGAAATGCAGCAGACCATCGTCAACGCCTTCCTCACCGAAAGCCATGGCATCATCGAAGCGGGAACAGGCACCGGCAAATCCTTTGCCTATCTGTTGCCGGCATTGTTATGGGCTTACGAAAATCAATGTAGGGTGTTGGTTTCCACCAATACCATCGCTTTGCAGGAGCAGCTGTATCACAAGGACGTCCCTTTTTTGAAGCAGTGTCTGGACTTTGATTTTCCTGTGGCACTGAGCAAAGGCCGCAGCAATTATATCTGCATGCGTCGTTTTGAGCAATATCTCAAGCAGTCCGACAATGTCAGCTGGACAGAGAAACTCTTTTTGGCGCAGCTGGTGCATTGGCTGTCCTTCACCGAACAGGGTGACAAAGAAACGCTCAATCTCAACAAGCTGGAGCAGCAATACTGGGCGTCTGTCGCCAGCCAGACAGAAACCTGTCTGGGCGGCCAGTGCAGCATGTTCCGCCATTGCTATTATATGCGCAATCGCAAGGAATGCGAAAACAGTATGCTCATCATCACCAATCACGCCTTGCTGCTGCAGAATCTCAAGCTGGAAAATCAAATCCTGCCCAGCTATGAACATATCATCATCGATGAAGCCCATAATCTGGAGGACGAAGCCACAAGGCAATTCACCGACACCATTGATTTGGAGTTCATGCGCAAGACAGCGCAGCATCTACTGCGCAGCAACAGCGTAGTTTCGCGCATTGTCAACAAGGTGAAGGATTTGCACGAGGATACCGATTCCTACAATGACCTGCTTCTGACACAGCGCCAATTGAAAGAGGACATCGGCTTTTTAGAGCAGCACATCAAGACCGCCATCGACTTTATCTTTACCGTGTCCCAGCTGGCGCACAGCAACGAATGGCGCATCACAGAAAAGGAGCGCAAAACGGAATGGTGGCAACAGCTGGCTGCACAGCTAAGCCGAATCGGCGATCTGGTCACCACCATTCATCACCGCCTCTCTCATATTCGCAATCAAATCGATATGTTCGAGGATCTAGACCTCTTGGCCAAGGAGCTGGTATTCAGCCAGAGCTGGTTCAGCGAACAGCAAAACTTTATCGAAACCTTCTTGGGCGAGAAACGAAAGCATGATATTTACTGGATTGAATACACCCGCAGCAGCTGGGGCTCCAACCTGTGTTTCTCTGTGGCGCCCATCGATGTGATGCCCTTGTTGAAGGAACGGCTCTTTGACAGCAATAAAAGTGTGATTCTCACCTCTGCCACTCTGGCTATCGCCAATAATCTCAAATACACCGCGCAGTTGTATCTGTTGGCAGAGGACGAGTATGTTTCCTATATCACACCGTCTCCTTTCAATTATCAAAAGCAATCGTGTATTGCCATTCCCACTGACCTCACCGATTACTCTCAGGTCAGCGAAGAAACCTATTCCAGAATGCTCATCGACAGCCTCTCGCAAATCTTTCAGGCAGTGACTGGCGGCGTTCTGGTTTTGTTTACCTCTTACGCCATGCTGAACAAAACTTACTTCGCCCTGAAGCGCAATCCTGATTTGCAGCATTTCAATATTCTGGCTCATGGGCAGGACGGCAATCGCACCAGCATTCTGCAAAGTCTGAACAAAACGGAAAATACCATCGTGCTGGGCGCCAGCAGCTTCTGGGAGGGCGTCGATGTCAAAGGAACCGGATTGACCACCTTGATCATCACCAAGCTTCCCTTTCAGCCGCCTACTCGGCCCATCACCAGCGCCAAGATGGAATATATTCAGTCCCAGGGCAAAAACAGCTTTGCCGCCTACAGCCTGCCCCAGGCCATTCTCAAATTCCGCCAGGGCTGCGGCCGTCTGATTCGCTCTGTTGATGACTGGGGTGCGATCATCATTTTAGATAAACGGCTTCTCAGCAAAGGCTACGGCAAAGAATTTATCAATTCGCTGCCCAAGCAGCCTATCATCCGCAAGCCATTGGAGGAAGTCTGTCAACTTCTCCACAACTGGATGGAGCAAAAAGCAAAACGCAGCAAGCCATGAGAGCACATACGATAAAAAAACTGACTGTTATAATAAATTCGCAGTCAGTTTTCTTATCGCAGATAGCTGCACACAGTAGTTTTCATCCTGCGCTTTCAAAAAACACGACAGCACATGGACGGCATACGAAATCATTTTTTTGAATCGAGGAATACAATCATGAAAGGTCTGCAAAAATCCCTGGCCATAGGTTATATCCTGGCTGTCAGCGGAGGCATCTTCTGGGCAGTGGGCGGCGCCTGCGGCCAATATCTCTTTCAGCATAACCAGATGACCTCCAACTGGCTGGTGCCCATTCGGCTCACTGTCGCCGGATGTATCCTTCTGGCTTTCTCACTGTTGCGCCGACAAAACATCTGGGCCGTCTGGCATAGCAAACAAACTGTCATCGACATCTTACTCTTTGGCCTGCTGGGCTCCGCGCTCTGCCAATACGCTTACTATACTTCCATCCAATATTCCAACGTGGCCTTGGCTACCGTGCTGGCCTACACCTCTCCAGCCATGATTTTGCTCTACACGCTGATCAAAGAAAAGCGGCTGCCCCGACTTTATGAAGCGCTTTGCGTCTTGCTGGTCATTGCCGGTTCCTTCACATGCGCAACCCACCTCAATCCCCAGAGCCTGTCCGTCACGCCGCAGGCACTCATCTGGGGACTGATCAGCGCTGCCGCCTTTGTGGTCTACACCATACAGCCCCGCCGGCTTATGCAGCAGTTTGATCTCATTGTTGTCATCGGCTGGGGAATGCTCATCGGCGGCGGCGCCCTGACAGGACTGTTTCGGCCCTGGAATATCGCCATTCTCGTCGACCCTATCCTGTTTCTCAATATGGGAATTGTCATTCTCATCGGCACCGTATGCGCCTTTTGCTTTTATCAGGCCGGCGTGGGAATCGTGGGCAGCATCATCGGCAGCATTCTCTCCTCCGTCGAGCCTGTGGCTTCCATGGTTCTCTCCGTGCTGTTTCTGCATGTGCCGCTGACTGCCATGGACTTTCTCGGCTTTCTGCTGATTCTAATCACCATTCCTATCATTGCCTTAGGAAACAGCAAACAACACAAACTGCAAAACCAAACGCCCAATGACATAAAAACGCGCCCATAAAGCCTCCGCCTTGTGAGCGCGTTTTCCTATTCAACCAATTTATCTGCATCGCCAAAAAAGCTATACCAATATAAACATATTCTCTTGGAAATTACTCTCCTTTTACTCCGCTTCATCCTGCAAAGCGTCGTAACCTTCATCCGCTGTGCGGATACGCACTACATTTTCACAATGATAAACAAAAATTTTCCCGTCGCCGACTTTGCCTGTATATAATGCTTTGCGCGCTGTGTCCACCACCAGCGCCACTGGCACCTTGCAGACTACAATCTCAATTTTGATTTTGGGCAGCAGATTCATTTCCATAGGAATGCCACGATAATACTGTTTCTGACCCTTTTGCAGACCGCAGCCCAATACATGGCTCACCGTCATGCCGCTGACGCCGATTTTCGCCATAGCCGCTTTCAAATCATTAAACTTGGTCTCATTGGTCATGATTTCGACCTTGCTGATTTTCACATCAGAAGCGCCAATTTCATGGCTCACTGGCATCTCCTGCACTGGCACCGCTTCCTCCATAGTCGCCGGAATAGCAGCAGGGGAAAGACTGGTGTGATAGGCCGTTTCAAACATCGCCTTGAAATCATTGGTATACGGCGGCAAACCGTGTTCTGTGACGTCCAAACCGGCAATTTCCTCCTCAGCGCTTACCCGCAGCCCCAATGTAGCCTTTATTATCTTGTAAACCAGCGTCATCGTCACAGCCACATACAGCGCAACTACTACAACGCCCAAGAGCTGCACAAGCAAAAGAGAACATCCGCCGCCATAGAATAATCCGCCATCCACGGCAAACAGCCCTACCATAATCGTTCCCGCAGCGCCGCATGCACCGTGTACAGCAACAGCGCCGACCGGATCATCAATGTGCAAGCCCTTGTCCACTGCTTCCACCACTGCCACCACCAGCAAACCGCTGACCAGACCGATGAGAAAAGCGCCCACAGGCGACACCATGTCGCAGCCCGCAGTGATTCCTACCAGCCCTGCTAAAATGCCGTTTAAGGTCATAGAAACGTCCGGTTTTCCGTAAATCTTCCAGGTCACACACATCGTCGTGATTGCCGCCACTGCCGCCGCCATATTGGTATTGACAAAAATCAGTCCCATAGAATAAAGCACGTCGTCCCCTGTCGCGCCAAGGGTGGAAGCGCCGTTAAACCCAAACCAGCCAAACCATAAAATCAGCACACCCAGCGCTGCCAGCGGCAGGCTCTGTCCGGGAATGGCTTTGGAATTGTTCCCTTCATCATACTTGCCAATACGCGGTCCCAATATCTTAGCGCCTACCAGCGCCGCCACGCCGCCCACCATGTGTACCGCGGTAGAACCGGCAAAATCATGAAAGCCCAATTGACTCAGCCAGCCGCCGCCCCAAATCCAATGTCCCGATATGGGATAAATCACCGCGCTGATCACCACACTGTACAACAAATACGCGCTGAACTTGGTGCGCTCAGCCATAGCGCCGGAAACAATGGTGGCCGCAGTGGCGCAGAAAACTGTCTGGAAAATCAAAAAGGTGTATCCGGTAAAGCTCTGGTCATAATTCCCCCGCACAAAGAAATCGGGAAAGCCAACGAACCCCATGACATCGGTGCCAAACATCAGCCCAAAGCCAATGAGCCAAAACATCACTGTGCCCAGGCATAAATCCATCACATTTTTCATAATAATATTGCCGGAATTTTTCAGCCGCGTCAGTCCGACCTCCACCATCGTAAACCCAATCTGCATGGAAAATACCAATACCGCGCCAAAAAGCACCCAAACCGAATCAATTGATGAAAACATAACTGTATCCCTCCTAAAAATGAACCTGTACTTGCCAAAGAAAAAAGGCGTGTCGAGAAATTCTCGCAACACGCCTTTGTGTTTTCTGCTTTTGTCTCAGCATCTCTATTTTATTTTTTCGTCAACAGCCTGCGAACTCAAATCTTGAACAACAAATCCCCATAGGTCGGGAACGGCCAGTATTCTTCGCCCACCAGCGTTTCCAATTCATCTGCTACTGCGCGCAATTCCTGCATCCCGGAGAAAATATAATTTTTATAATACTGCGCCCGTTCCTCAATATTTTCTTCATGATCCTTGGTATTCAGCACAGCTGTACTCAACGCTTCCGTTTTCTTATACAGCGAACCGGACAGAGCGGCAATCTTGTGAATCAACTGTTCCTGCATGGTGCAGTCTGCATCAGCCACAACAGATTTTATCGAAGAAGCCGTTGTGCTCAAATCTTTCAAATACGCCGATACCGCCGGAATGATTTCCTTTTTGCTCATATCCAGCATGGTCAGCGCTTCAATGTGCAGTACCTTACAATAGTTATCCAACAAAATTTCGCAGCGGGAATGTAACTCTTCCGCAGTGTAAATCCCATGTTTGGTAAACAAGGTAATATTCTTCTCATCCACCAGATGAGGAACCGCATCGGCAGTATTTTTCAAATTGAGCAGTCCTCTGCTCTCTGCTTCCCGCACCCACTCATCAGAATAGTTGTTGCCGTTAAAAATGATTCGTTTATGCTTGGTAGCCAGATCACGAATCATCTCTTTGGCCTTGGCCGTCACGTCATCTGCTTTTTCCAATTCATCCGCAATATAGGAAATGGCGTCTGCCACAATGGTGTTCATAACCGTGTTCGGTCCTGAAATAGAAGAAGCCGAGCCCAGCATGCGGAATTCAAATTTATTGCCGGTGAAAGCAAAGGGTGATGTGCGATTGCGGTCTGTGGTATCCTTCTGGAAGCGAGGAACGGCAGCCACTCCGGTTTCCATGGGCTGTACCTTTACCGGTACATATTCCACGCCATTCTCATAGGATTCCAGAATACCGCTGAGCTCATCGCCCAAAAACATGGAAATAATTGCAGGTGGCGCCTCATTGGCCCCCAAACGATGGTCATTTCCTGCCGTTGCTACAGATACCCGCAGCAAATCCTGATACTCATCCACTGCTTTGATCACCGCTACCAAAAACAACAGGAACTGAATGTTGTTCTCTGGTTTTTTCCCGGGGCTCAACAGATTTTCGCCGGTGTTGGTAGACATGGACCAGTTGTTGTGCTTCCCGGATCCATTGACCCCGGCAAAAGGTTTTTCATGCAGCAGACAGGACAAATCATGCCGGCGGGCTACATCCTTTAAGGCCTCCATGGTCAGCTGATTATGGTCCGTAGCAATATTGGTGGTACTGAAAATAGGAGCCAGCTCATGCTGTGCCGGTGCTACTTCATTGTGCTCTGTTTTGGCCAATACGCCCAATTTCCACAATTCCTCATTTAAATCAGCCATGAACGCTGTGATACGAGGCTTAATGGCGCCAAAATAATGATCCTCCAGCTCCTGACCCTTTGGCGGCTTGGCGCCAAACAACGTACGGCCGGCAAACAAAATATCCTTCCGCTTATAGGACAACGCCCGGTCTACCAGGAAATATTCCTGTTCCGGCCCCACCGTTGTCGTCACGCGGGTTACTTCTTTCTTGCCCAAAATATGCAAAAGACGTACAGCCTCTTTATTTATCAACTCCATAGAGCGCAAAAGCGGCGTCTTTTTATCCAGTACTTCTCCACTGTAGGAGCAGAATATCGTAGGAATATACAGCGTATGGTCTTTAATAAAGGCATAGGACGTCGGATCCCATGCTGTATAGCCTCTGGCTTCAAAGGTGGCGCGCAGACCGCCGGACGGAAAGCTGGATGCATCCGGCTCGCCCTTGATCAATTCCTTTCCTGAAAAGTCCATCATCACTCTGCCGCCGTTTGCCGGCGTGATAAAGCTGTCATGCTTCTCTGCGGTGATTCCAGTCATAGGCTGAAACCAGTGAGAATAATGGGTCGCTCCTTTTTCCATGGCCCAGTCCATCATCGCATTTGCCACCACATCTGCTATGGCGGAATCCAGTGCAACGCCCTGGTCGATGGTATCCTTCAGCTTCAAATACACATCCTTAGGCAATTTCGCTTTCATGACAGCGTCATTAAACACCATATTGCCAAACAGTTCAGGTACATCTGTGATTGCAGTTTCCATAATTACCCCTCCACATGTTATCATCTTTTCGCCTTTCTGTCCCAGATAAAAGAAAAGGCGCTGCAAGTGTCTCCACTCACAGCGCCATTGCTGTTTTCTATGTGTATTAGTATATGCATTTGCAAGCACTCTGTCAAGCATTTTTTGAGAGAATTTTGTATACATTGCCACAAACTTTCTCTGTGCAGACCTTACCGCGCTTCCCCATTATAAAACACAAAAGCCTTGAAGCCAATACAGGCGGCGTAATAAAAGGGGCGCAGCTTCAGATATTCCACCTGCGTCAAAGGCAGCTCCACTTCCCTGTCCTGCTCCTCTTCCACAATACGCAGCCGATCTCCTGCTACCATGTAGCTGATATTATACAGCCAGGGACTTTCCTTTTCGCCTCGCAGCTTATAACGGCCATTCACATAGCGGATGGGCTTGTCCTCTCCCTCTATGCGCCGCTTTGCCCCGGCCACCATACTGGCGCCGTCAGGGAAATATTCCTCCCACTCCATACGATTCCTCCTGCTCTTGTCATCTATCCTGCCGATGATACCTATCAGCGCTCCACAAAAAAGACACTGCGGAAAAGTATATTTCTACAGTATCTTTTTGTCATTGCTGCTGTGGCAATACCGCCGCATTTCAACTTTATTTCAAGAAGCCCTCAATAATTTGCTCCTCTGCCTCCGCAGCAGTCAGACCCAATGTCATCAATTTGATAATCTGTTCCCCGGCGATTTTGCCAATAGCCGCCTCGTGAATCAACGAGGCATCGGGACAGTTTGCCTTAATCTCCGGAATGGCACTGATCTTGGCATCATCCATGATAATTGCATCACATTCTGTATGGCCGTTACAGGGCGCCTCACCATAAATCCGAGAGATAAAGGTCTGTGTCGAGTGTTCCCTGGCCACTGCTCTGGACACCACATGGGTCCCCGCTCCCTCGCCTGCCAGCGTCACCTCAAATTCGCTGATTGCATCCTGCTGGCCATGGGTCATCAGCCGCTCCGTCACCACAAAGGTAGCATTTTTCGCCAAGGTTGCCCTGGTCTTGCGGTGCGTGGAATCAATCCCTTTAATCTGCACCGATTCCATCTCCATGTATCCGTCCTCGCCAACTTCCACAATGGTTTCCGGATTCATAATCCGTCCACCGTCTCCGGCGCCGCAGCCGTAATGCTTTTCCACATATTTGACACGGGCGCCCTTTTCAATAAAAAAGCTGTGAATCCCGTCATGCTGGCTGTCCTCATGACCGCCGTTGTCAATACCGCAGCCGGCAATAATGGTCACATCCGCTCCCGCCCCAATATGAAAATCATTATACACCAATTCCTGAATACCGCTCTGGCTCATCACCACAGGAATGTAAATCGTTTCGTCTTTTGTGCCCGGCGCTACAAAAATATCAATTCCCTGCACTTCTGTTTTTCCCACAATGCGTACATTGGCAGAGCTTTGCCGCTGCGCCGTGGCCCCGTTGGCGCGAATATTGAAAGCGCCCTGAGGCATCCCCTTCAATCCGGCAATCTCTAACAACAGATGCTGCTGCGCCTCGTCAATTCCGCTCTGCTGCTCGGCAAAACCGTTGGCCCCTGTCAGATTCAGTGATAAATGCTGTTGTGTCATTATTTTTCACACCCCCGTCCTGATTTGCAGCATGGCTTCTGATGCAAAAGTCCCGGCAAAATCTGTTCCGCCGCGCCCTGCTCCGCCACGCGTCCGCCCTCAATGACCACAATGCGGTCGGCAATTTTCAGCAAACGTTCCTGATGGGAAATAATCACGATAGACTGCTGCTGTTTTTTCTGCAAATCCTCAAATACCTGAATCAGATTCTGGAAACTCCACAAATCAATCCCAGCTTCAGGCTCATCAAACACAGCCAGCTGTATCCTGCGCGCCAAAATAGTGGCAATCTCAATCCGTTTCAGCTCCCCGCCGGATAAACTGCCATCCACCATCCGGTCCACGTACTCCCTGGCACACAATCCCACCTGACTGAGATAGTCGCAGGCCTGTGCAATAGTCAAATCGCCTCCTGCCGCCAGCTTCAACAATTCAAACACAGAAATGCCCTTAAACCGTACAGGCTGCTGAAAGGCATAGCCCAGGCCAAGCTTGGCCCGCTCTGTAATATTCAAATTGGTAATATCCTGTCCATTCCATAAAATCTGGCCACTGTCAGGCTGATCAATCCCTGCAATAATTCTTGCCAGCGTCGATTTCCCACCGCCATTGGGGCCGGTGATCGCCAGAAGCTGTCCATCTGGCACCACCAAATCCACATTGTGCAAAATGGTCTTCTGGTCAGCCGAAAAAGTGATCTGCTTCAATTCCAGCATACTTCATTCCTCCATTATTCGCGATTCAACGATTATGTTCTATTATAGTCTTTTTTCCTATTAAGTCAATAGGATTTTAGGGATTCCTTCCCATTCCCTTACCCACAGCC
>DKVF01000087.1 GCA_002491065.1 Peptococcaceae bacterium UBA7185 | reverse complement strand
AAGCCCCTTCTCCAACATGCCATACAGTATATAGATGAATAATAGTGGGCCCACTTGGTTTCGAACCAAGGACCGTCCGGTTATGAGCCGGATGCTCTAACCACTGAGCTATGGGCCCACAAGTTTCCTTGATTCAGGAGCCTTTTGTATTATACACGCATATACTGTGAAAAGTCAAGCTTTTTTTTCAAATATATTGCAAAACCTGCAAATTTCTCTAATCAAGATAATCTTTCAGCTTGCGGCTTCTGCTGGGATGCCGCAATTTACGCAACGCCTTGGCTTCAATTTGACGAATCCGTTCTCTGGTCACGCCAAACTCTTGTCCCACTTCTTCCAATGTGCGGGACCGCCCATCGTCCAAACCAAAACGAAGACGCAGAACTTTTTCTTCTCTTGCCGTCAGGGTATCCAGCACGCTCTCTAGCTGCTCCTTCAGCAAAATATAGGATGCCGCTTCTGCCGGCGCCGGTGCATCCTCATCCTCGATGAAATCGCCCAGATGGCTGTCTTCTTCCTCGCCGATAGGCGTTTCCAGAGATACCGGCTCCTGCGCTACCTTTTGAATTTCCCGTACCCGCTCCACTGGGATTTCCATGGCAGCAGCAATTTCCTCCGGTGTAGGATCCCGTCCCAATTCCTGTAAGAGCTGACGGGAAACGCGAATGAGTTTGTTTATGGTTTCCACCATATGCACCGGAATTCGAATGGTACGTGCCTGGTCGGCAATGGCACGGGTGATAGCCTGACGAATCCACCATGTGGCATAAGTGCTGAACTTGAACCCTTTGCCGTAGTCAAACTTTTCCACAGCCTTAATCAAGCCCAGATTGCCCTCCTGAATCAAATCCAAAAACAACATACCCCGGCCCACATAACGCTTGGCAATGCTCACCACCAGACGCAGGTTTGCTTCCGCCAGTTGCTTTTTCGCCTCTTCATCGCCCTGTTCCATTCTCTTGGCCAGACGCACTTCCTCCTCAGCACTCAAGAGGGGAACCCGTCCGATTTCTTTCAGGTACATCCGCACGGGATCATCAATACCGACACCTTCCGGCACACTGAGATCCAAATCAATCACTTCATCTTCCAAATCGTCTGGAGGCAATTCTTCGCCCAGCACAGAGAGCGAAACATCTCCATCCTCCGTTTCCAATAAAGCAATGTCCAGATCGTCATCATCCAGATCACTCTTATCTCCGTCATCTTCCGAGTGTACCAGCTTGATCCCCATGGCATTAATCTGTTCGTAAACATCATTGATTTGTTCAGGAGAAAGTTCCGTACTACTCAGACTATCCATGATCTCTTCATAGGACAGCGTCCCTTTTTCTCTTCCTTTGGCCAACAGCTGCTTCACTTTTTCTTTTTCACTTTTTATATCCCGTTCTGCCATTATTTTTCCCCCTTTCTCCCTGTCTCAAATTCCTTTTTCGCCTGCAAGATCGTATCCAGTTTCTGCAATAATGCTCCCTGCATCGCTTTTTTTGCCCCCACTTCTCCTACATCTTCTTTTTCTAACTCCATTAATTGCTGTGTCAGTTGCCGATACTCCTCATTCAACTGCTCATATTTCAACTGCCTGAGTCCATCCTTCAGCGCTTTTTCCTGATCGGTCATATAAACCTCTTCCATCAAAAGCTCTGCCAAAAGCAAACTCTGTTCTTGCGCAATATTAGCGCTCTCCACCTTACCTGAACGTGCAATGTCTGCTGCAAATTCCCGGTATAAAGCCGCTCCTGCAGCCCCAAACAGTTCACTTCCGCCGTAAGCTTCCACTTCACGCAGAAGATCAGGCCGCACAAAGAGAATCCGTAAGATATTTTTTTCGACGGGACTCTCAATTTTCCCTGCATTTATTTCATTTTCAACCGGCGATTGTACTGTTTCCGTTTCTGTACGCAAGTGTTCCCCGCTATCAATAGGCTTGCGCACTTCCTCCCAAACGGCCTTTTCGCTTACCTGCAGCTGCGCAGCGACCAACCGAACCGCCGTTTCCCTTGCCACCGCACTCTGCATTTTGCGCAAATCGGGCAGAAGCTGTTCAACAACCTTCATTTTACCGCGAATACTGTCTGTATTAGTTGTTTCCATATATCTGGCAATTTTATACATAACTAATTCCTGACTGTCTTCAATCAGCTGCAAAAAAGCTTCTTTGCCGTATTTTTTCAAAAATTCATCAGGATCCGCCTGATCAGGAATCTGTATCACCCGCGCCGTAGCGCCCAAATCCGATAAAATATCCAGACAACGCATGGTAGCCTTTATTCCCGCTGCATCACCATCAAAAGAAATGCCTATCTGATACGTACTGCGCATCAGCAACCTGCCCTGTTCTGGTGTAAAAGCCGTACCTAAGGGCGCCACCGCGTTGGTGATGCCATGCTGATGACAGCTGATCACATCCATGTATCCTTCCACAATAATGGCCATATCCTGGTTGCGAATGCTGTTGCGCGCCAGATGAAGACCATACAAATTGCGACTTTTGTGAAACAGTGGTGTGTCAGGAGAATTGAGATATTTCTGCGGACTGGAATCCTTATCAATAATCCTTCCGCCGAAAGCAATGATTTCCCCTTTTTCATTGCCGATGGGAAACATGAGCCGATTGCGAAAGCGGTCAATATACTGCCCTTCCCGTCTGCTGGCACTGATCAATCCCAAATCCAGCATTTCCTGGGTAGTCACGCCGCGTTTTTTCAGATTTTGATACAGATTATCCCAGCCGGAAGGCGTAGCGCCCAGCTGAAATTTCTGAATAATCTCCTCATCAATCTGCCGTTTTTGCAAATACTCTCTGTAAGGCCTGCCTGCCTCGGTTTCCAGCAGAATCTTCTGATAATATCTGGCGGCAAAATTATTTATTTTTAAATACCGCTTGCGCTGCTCCAGTTTGGCTCGCTGCGCCGCTGTCATTTCCTTTTCCGGCAGCCTCACGTTGGCGCGCTTGGCCAGCCTTTCCACCGCTTCCAAAAAGGAAACCCCTTCGATGTCCATGATGAAGCGGAACACATTGCCTCCCTTTCCGCAACCAAAACAGTGGAAAATCTGTTTTCCCGGAGAGACAGAAAAGGAAGGCGTCTTCTCGTTATGGAAGGGGCAAAGCCCCTGATAATTGCTGCCCTTGCGCTTCAACGGCACATATTCGTTCACCACAGAAACAATATCGCACCGAGCGACAATTTCATCCAAAATCTCCTGCGGTACATAACCAGTCGACATGATTATCACCAAATTTCGTTTATCTTGCTTATAATTCTCTAACTAATTGCATTTTCCTCTTTTTTATTAAAAAATATTTTTACACTCAATTATGAATAAAAGATCGCGGAATGGTAATTTCCTTAAACGCCGCAATACAATAGGCATCCGACATTCCCGAAAGATAATCGCAAACGCCCTGCTTAATAGTTTCCTCGGCTGCAATCTGCTGGTATAACTGGGGCATCTGCTCTGGATGATTGCAATAATAATCAAAAAGATACTGTACTACCAAAGCAGCCCTCTCACGCTCCAGCGCACAAATATCACCCTTATAAACATGGTCAAACATAAAAGCCCGCAATCCCTTTAAGGCTTCATGCACCTCTGAAGTAAAACATAATTCCAGCGATGCACCCGGAGCAGCTTCTTCCATGAGTGTCCTCGTGTGCTGCACCAAATCGGTGACCAGCGTGGTAATGCGCTCGCCGTGGCTGTGCCCCAGCACTTCAGTGAACTGTCTCGGCAAATCTTCCTCCCGCAGCACACCGGCACGAATGCTGTCGTCAATGTCATGCTGCACATAGGCAATTTTATCACTGAAGCGAATGATCTGCCCCTCCAGAGTGGCCGCGCCCTTCTGCGCCGTACCATAGCCGCTGTGGTGGAGTACGCCGTCCAACACCTCCCGGGAAAGATTCAATCCTGGCCGTCCCTTGTGCCGTTCAATGCGCTCCAACACCCGCACACTGTTAACGTTGTGCCGGAACCCGCCGGGCATCAATTGGTTCAGGACTTCTTCTCCTGTATGGGCAAACGGTGTATGCCCTACGTCGTGGGCCAATGCAATGGCTTCTATCAAATCCTCATTCAGCCTGAGCGCCTTGCCGATGGTCTTGGCAATCTGATTTACCTCCAGTGTGTGCGTCAGCCGCGTCCGGTAATGATCTCCCGAAGGCGTAATGTATACCTGCGTTTTCTGACTCAGGCGACGAAATGCTTTGGAATGGATAATACGATCCCTGTCCCTCATAAAGCACGTGCGCAGCCCATCAAGCTCCTCAGGCCGACTGCGCCCCTGGCTGTCCGCTGATACCATCGCGAAAGGAGATAACTGCTGTCGTTCCCAATCTTCGATTTCTTCCCGCATGAACATCACTCTGCACCCTTTCTGTGTAGGATTCTGCAAAACAGTTATGCAAAAATACTCTATTATATGTATATTCGCACTAAAAAAGGTTTCCCCTGCTTTTCCGAAATACTTTTTCAATGTTTTACACTTTTTTTATTTTTTTCGAGTCAATTCATTACGTTTCGACGGCACAATTGTAAAAAATATCCTAAAAAAGAAAAAACAGCACACTATAATGATGTGCTGTTTCCCCTACAATCCTTTTTGTTTTCTATCGGCGCAACATCGCAATGGCCTCTTTGCGGTCCTCTTTGCCAAACACCGCAGAACCTGCCACCAGTACATTGGCTCCCGCCTGTGTGACCAAAGGTGCCGTTTCCGGCGTGATGCCGCCGTCCACCTGAATCAGCGGCTCTACGCCTGATTCCCTGCACATTGTAACCAGTTTTTTTATTTTGGGTACAATATTAATAAACTTCTGACCACCAAAGCCTGGATTCACACTCATCAAAAGCACCATGTCCAGTTCAGGCAAAATATACTCCAGCATGGACAACGAAGTGGCAGGATTCAAAGCTACACCCGCCTTTTTTCCCAAGTTATGAATGGACTGCACTGTGCGATGGAGATGGGGACAGGTTTCCCCATGCACAACCAGCATATCGGCACCGCTGTTGGCAAATGCCTCTAAATACGCATCAGGACTGGCAATCATCAAATGCACATCAAAAAACAGCTTGCTATGGGGACGTAAAGCCTTCACCAGTCCCGGACCAAAAGTAATATTGGGCACAAAATGGCCATCCATCACATCCAGATGGAGCCAATCCGCTCCTCCCTGCTCAATATCCGCTACTTCCTCCCGCAAACGGCTGAAATCAGCAGATAACAATGACGGCGCAATATATCGCATACTTAAAAACTCCTCTCCTGTTGAATGACTTCTTCCAAAAACGCCAGATAATTTTCATAACGGCTCGGGGCAATCTCTCCCTGCGCCAAAGCCTCTTTTACAGCACAATCGGGCTCACTGCGGTGGAGGCAGGTAGCAAAACGACAATCTTCCAAACGGGAAAGAAATTCGGGAAACAACCGGCACAGTTCCTCCCGCTTGATATCTTCAGGAATCTCAAGAGAGCTAAAGCCCGGCGTATCCGCCAAAAGAGTCTCTTCATCCAGCCGAAACAATTCCACGTGCCGTGTGGTATGCTTTCCCCGCTTCAGTTTGTCGCTGATCTCACCGGTAGCCAGCTGCCATCGATTGCTGATGGCATTCATCATGCTGGATTTGCCCACACCGGAATTTCCTGCCAATACGGAAAATTTGCCGTGCAAACACTGCTTCAGCGCTTCAATGCCCTGTCCCGTCACTGTACTGCACAAAAACACAGGAAATCCAGCGGGACGATAAATCTCCAGCAAACGCTGCTGTTCACATTGGTCTACCAAATCGCACTTATTAAAACAAATCACTGGCATGATCCCATTCCATTGTGCGAACACCGTGAGACGGTCAATCAAACGCAAATCCGGCAGGGGATCATACATCGCCGCCAAAATCACCAGCTGGTCCAGATTGGCCACCGGCGGACGCAGCAACTCATTTTTGCGGGGCAGCACCGCTTCGATGGCGCCGCCCTTTTCCGCGCCAGGCAGAATGCTGAACTGCACCCGGTCCCCCGGCAGAAACTTTACATTTTTTTTGCGGTTTTTCCCCCTCAGCGAACACTCATAGAGCTTGTCGCCGCAGGCCACATAGTAAAAACCGCTGTAGCCCTTTATGATAGTCCCTTCCAGCAGCAATTCCGCCCCAGAAAGGGTTGCTTCTTCCTGATTAGCCGTCATACTCTTTACTCCAAATCTCCTTATCGTTGCAGGTGATGCGTACCGTTCCACTGCCGTGGTAGAGGAAGGACTGCTGTACCCGCTCCCCTGCTACACAATCCTTCTGATACAGGACGGCACTGCCATTTTTATCCTGCAGCGTTACTACGACTGTACCGTCTTCGGGAATAATCAGCTCAAACTGTGCCGAGCGTTCCGGTCCCGGCCCGGTGCTTACCGTGTAATTCACCTTAGAGCCTTCCGGCACCGTACTGCCCGCAGCAGTCTGCTGAACGCTCACATACCCGCTGTAGTACTCATTGCTGCTGCCCTGGCTTACAGTGCCTTCGCTCAGCTTAGCATTGGCCAACGCCTTACGAGCTTCATCCTGCGTTTTTCCTACCAGATTGGGCACTGATGTATTCACCACTGCTGGTTCGGCGGCCTTTTCATTGATCATCACGTCCACCTTACTCCCAGCGGTTACAGTCGTGCCCGCCTCTACTGACTGATACACCACGACGTCCTCGGGTTGGCTGCTGTCGGTCACTTTTTTTACTTCACCCAACTCCAGACCCTCATTTTCCAGAGCAATCCGCGCCTCCTGCTCCGTTTTCCCCTGCAAGGCAGGTACCTGCACCTCATCGGGCCCTAGGCTAATGACCACCGTCACCTCTCTGCCTTCTTTTACCTTGCTTTCCGCCCGGGGCAGCTGACTGATAATATGGTCTTTCTCAATCTCCCCGTCAAAGACCTCGTCTTCCACCACAATCTTCAGAGAATTGTCGCTGAGCAACTGCTCCGCCTCCAATAGCGTCTTATCCCGCAAATCAGGCACAACCACTTCGTCACGACTCATAAAGCTTTGCACTGCCCAAAATGTGCCACAAAACAGCGCCACTGCCGCCAAAACCAAAATCAGCACATGCTTGCTGTTTACCTTGCGGGACGGCTCCTTCTGACTTTCCGTCTCCAGATAGCCATGCTTCATTACACGGGTGTGATTGTCCTGCTCTGCCTTTCCCCCGTGATGCCGGTCTCGCTCATTTTTTTCATCCTCAGCCTTTTTGGGATACTCCCGCACATATTCCTTTTCACTGGCAGTCAACACCGCCTCGCTCTGAAAATACCCCTGTTCCTCCAAATAAAGCCGCAAATCCAGCAAAGCATCGGCCATCTCCTGCATACTGCGGAAGCGATAGGCAGGATTTTTCTCCAAAGCACGGAAGATAATGCGCTCCAAGCCCAGCGGCACATCGGCCCGCTGCTCCATCAGACTGGGCGGCGCCTCCTGCATGTGTTTCAGCGCTACCGTCACCGGATTTTCCCCTGTGAAGGGTACGTGCCCGCTCACCATCTCATACATCACCACGCCCAGCGAATAGATATCCGACTTAAAATCCACATGTTCGCCCCGCGCCTGCTCCGGTGAAAAATAATGGGCTGAACCCAAAATGCCCTTATTATGGGTGATGGTCAAATTATTCATAGCCTGAGCAATGCCGAAATCCGTAATTTTAACCACATGATTGCGGTCAATCATAATATTGTGAGGCTTGATATCCTTATGCACCAGCTGTTGATCATGGGCCTGCGCCAAGCCATAGCACAACTGTACACTGTAGTCGATCACCTGACTGATGGGTAATGGCCCCGATTGGGCAATGATATCCTTCAGGGTACTCCCTTCCACATACTCCATCAAAAGATAGGTCAATCCGTCACTTTCCTTGAAATCATAGATATTGACAATATTTTGGTGAGACAGCCGGGCAACTGCCTGCGCCTCCTTTTGAAAGCGGCGGATAAAATCAGGATCATCCACATATTCATCCCGCAAGAGCTTTACCGCCACCTGTCGATCCAGCGCTGTATCGTAAGCCTGATACACCACCGCCATACCGCCGCTGCCAATCTTGCGGATCAATTCATAGCGATTTGCTAATACACGTTTGGCTTCCATACAATCACCTCTCAACCCTTATCGTCAATTTGTTCGTGGCGATACAAAATCGCTGTCAAATTATCGCTGGCCTGGCGCGTCAAGGCCAAATCCAGCAAATCCCGCACACCATGCTGCAGAACCGGCTGCTGCATCACCCGCTGCATCTCCTCATGTTCCACATAATTATATAATCCATCGGTACAGAGCAGCAGCATATCGCCCGGTGATAAGGTCTGCTGCAAGAACTGCCCTTCCACCTGTGCTTCAGGCCCCAAAGCCTTCAAGAGCACATTTTTCTGACGATTTTCAATATGCAGCTCCTCCGTGCCCTGACGCACCAACTCCGCATAATAAGAATGGTCCATGGTCAGCTGGGTCAGAGTGCCTTCATGCAGCCAATACAGGCGGCTGTCCCCCACATGTCCCACATACATCATATCTTCATCAATAATAACCGCTGTCAGCGTCGTACCCATAATCCCGCTGTGCAGAGCTTCCTGCTGCTGATAGATCGCCGCATTGGCACGGGTAAACAGTCCACGCATTTCCTCAAGGGAAAAGCTTTCCAGACAACGCCCCTGCACCAAATTGGCAAACTGCTCCACCGCAATGCGGCTGGCCAGTTGCCCATGCTCATGGCCGCCCATGCCATCGGCTATGGCAAACAGACCGCACGCTTCATTGATATAATAACTGTCTTCATTATTTTTCCGCAATCCAATATTGCTACCACCTGCTGCCGCCATACTCCCAGGCTCCTTTCCATTTATAAAAATTATCTCCTGGCAGATACTAACATCATACTATGGAACAGTCTGAAATGCAAACTTTTCTTTGTCGAGATACCATTGTCTGCATGTGCTCCCTTTTATTTGACAGAATTTCTATAAAGCGCTGTTCCCTATCGATTGATAATTTTTCCAACATTCTTGATATTGATGGAAATGGTGCCGTCCTCATTGCTGATGAACTCGATATACTCCGAGTTATTGAAAAAATCCGAGGGCACGATAATTTCTATACCTGTGTCTGTCTTAATTTTATGAGATTTGTTGGCACGCACAGTATAATCTCTTTCTATCACCGCCGTTTTCGGCAAGCTGGCCAACTCCACCTGTTCCCGATAAGAAGCCTGCATGCCGGGATGATGGGCAAACACCTTCTCGCCCAGCTCCGCCGGATGAATCTCCGCCGCTGTCTCGCTGGCCTCAAGAAGGCAACTCTTGGCACGGCTCACTGCCTGCGCAGCGTTTTGTCCGTATTCCTCGGCCACCTTATTCACAATGGTGTGCACCTTTTTAATAGTTTCTTTGGCAGATACCGGCATGGTACAGTTCAGCCAGCGGTCCGGCAATAGATAAACCTCCTCGCCGTCCAGCACCCGTTTTTTATCAGCAAACTTCACCGTCCAGTTCTCCATATCCACAAAGGCAAATATGCTCACCTTCTGCGTGGGATTGGGCAAGATGGCATAATGCTGGATGATCTCATTGCGCACCTCACTGCCATTATGCGCCACCTTATGAGTATATCCCAGCTGATTTTGATAGAGCAGCAACCCAAACTGCCGTATACCGGCGGCCAAAAAATCCACCGCCACCAAATCAATGGTCCGTTCCTCCCCGCAGAGCATGAGGTCCTGATGGAGCTTTTGAGCAAACTCCTGGGTCATAGCTGCGAAACAGTCGCTGTTCTGCTCGTATTCCTCCAGCTTCACCCGCACCGGATTCACCTGACCGATGGCGCTGTTATGGGCAGCAGGGTCCTTCCACGCCTTTTCCAAGTGTTTCTGTAAAAATTCAAAAATTTCTCTGTCCAAATCTTCGTCGGAAAACACCGGCACACCCGAATTCAAATCCAAAATATGTAAAATAGCCCGCTTTACTTCGATTAAACTTTGTGCATCCTGCATCCAAAAACCTCCTATGCTTTTATGGTAAAAAATTGGCTGCCAGTTTTCCAAACCGGACAGCCCCACTCATGATTCTGTATTATAGCAGATTTTTTCCCGTCTGCCTATATTTTTCTTACTTCATATCATTTTCAGATCTTTTTGTGCTGCTTCTGTACCAGTTCTTCTGGGCCGTGAGGTTTTTCTCGTTCAGCGCAGCACCCTGCGCAATACCCGCAACAGCAGTTTCTCAATCCCTACACTGAGCAGCACCACGGTGAGCGTCCAGGCAAAAAGCTCCGGCGTTTCCAGATAAACCTTGGCGTTATATAGATGCATGCCGATGGTGTGATTGGGCAGGCCGATGACCTCCGCCGCCACACCGGACTTCCAGCAAAAACCAATGCCTACTGTGCAGGCCGAAAGCAGATACGGCTTCAGCGACGGCACATAAATAAGCTTCAGATATTGCCTCCGCTCCAGAGCGAATGCCTGTCCCACCTCCAGCAGCTTTTGGTCAATATTACAAAAACCCTGATAAATATTGGCGTAAACGATGGGCATGACCATCACAAAGGCGCACACCATAGACACCGCCTGGCTGCTGGCCCACAACAGCACTAAAATGATAAAGGACGCCACCGGCGTAGCCTTCATGGCACTCAAAGGCGGCATCAGAAATTCATGCAAGAGTGGCATACGCCAGCCGAAAAAAGCCAACAATCCGCCCACTGCCAGCGCCAAGAGAAAAGCGGACATACAGTGAAACAGCGAATTGCCGATGCTGTACCAAAATTCCCGCTCTGCGCAAAGCTGCAACAGCGTTTCCACGGTGCGCAGAGGAGAGACCAGCAACAGCTCGTGACCCAGCCAGTCACTGGCCAGCTGCCAGAGAAAAAGCCAGACCAAAACAATGGCTGGCTTTTTATATTTGTTCAAAATATTATGGTAAATAGTAGAAGTCTTCATCAGGCAACGTACCACCTACAGCAGCCGGATTGGCCTCTGCCAGCACTTCCAGATAAGCAGCTACGCTCTGCTGCATCTCGTCACCGCTTAAAAAGACCATATTGCAGGCTGGAATTGCTTTTTCAGCGATGGCTGCGGAAGGAATGATTTCATATTTGGCTACCAGCTCGGCTCCTTCGGTCACATTCTCCGTGATATAGTCAATAGACGCCTTGTATTCATCCAGGAAGGTGTCCACTGCTTCTTTGTTGTTTTCCAACACATCACTGCGCACGATAATTGTGCCTGTCACCAGCTGTTTACCGTCTTCTCCCTGTGCCTTGGCCCATTCCTCTGTCATATCCAGTGCAACCCGCACTCCTTCTGTTTTGGCCATCACAGTAGTCACCATAGGTTGGGGCAGCATGGCGATTTCTGCGCCGCCCTGCTGAATCAAAGCAGCTACTTCATTGGCTTCGGCCTTATACTCGATGGTCACATCCGTTTCCGGATCCAGACCGTTGGCTTTCAGGATATAGTTCAGAATATATTCCGGTGTAGTCCCCTTGCCTGTTGTCACAATGGTTTTCCCGGCCAGATCCGCTACAGACTGTACCGATTCCCCATTGCCTGTCTCCAGCATATAAAGCACACCAAGGGTGTTGACTGCGGCAATTTTTACCTTTCCTTCTGTCTTGTTGTACAGCACCGATGCCAGATTACAAGGCACAGCGGCAATATCCACATCTCCGTTGACAATTTTTCCGGTGATTTCATCGGCCGCGCCTACCAGTTCCACATTGTAATTCACTGCTGTTTCGCCGGCTTCGTTGTCCGCCATCAATTTCACCATGCCCATGCCGGTAGGACCGGTGAGCGCCACTACATTCAAGTTTGCTTTTTCCTTTGGCGCAGTTTCCCCGCCGCAACCTGTAACCATACCGGCCACCATAGCTACGCACAGCAGCGCCGCCGCCATTTTACGCATTTTTTTCACGTTTCTTCCTCCTTTGCCCTCTCTGCGATCTTAAAAATATAAAATCACACCTTTGCCTTCCTGCTGATTTGAACAACCCATCTGCAAGCATTTCCCATCAAGCAGGCAGCAGAATATTAACGTTATTATATTTCTCACAGGGCTGTTTGTCAAGGTTCACCAAAGGGCCATAAGTCCCTTCACTATGGGGTTTTTGCGGCAAAAAACTAGAGAATTATCTTTCAAACGATGAAAAATCTAATGGAAATGATAAACCATCACAAAATGCGTGCGCTCAGAAGAGTTAGAGCTTTTTTCGCCTTTCCTAGCGAATTTTATAACGGCTTCGCCAATTCTCCCACGCCTTTCATTCTAAATAAAGAAGAAGAAAGAGAACGCATCGTTTTCCAATCAGCTAACATATGGCATGCTTAATACTTTATCCAATAATTTTTTCTATAAATTTCTGCTCATTCACTCGTATTTTTGTCGAGAAATCTTCAAAACTCATAGCATTTTCTGGTATTTTCAACCCACACTTCGTGACAGAGATATCTTCTCTCGGTACAACATTTTTTTCATAGGTTAAACCTTTATTTAGCTTGAAGCAGAAATCATCGGTGCGTGTCGTTTCAGGATAGAGATAATACCCTATTTTGGCATCAAAGCGAAACATATAAGCTAATAATTGAAGCTAATCCCTACAAGCTGTCTCCTTATATCCGCCACTGCGGATGAGGTCATACTGATACGCCTCAACGCCAGTGGTAATATCCCGCAACTCAAACCGCCTGTACATCCCCTCAAGATAGCGCCAGTTCAGCTTTTGCGCAGCGCTGGCCTTCTCAAAGGCATAGCGCAGGAGGTCTGCTCTGCCTTCGTCTAAAAGAGCAAAGACCGTCCCATTGATTTCCCTGCGGACCACGACATACTCCATAATCTTCTCCATATCGGCCTCATTAGGCCTGCGCCCCTTATTGTAGCTCTGAAACAGCTCCTGGGCAAAACTCCGAATTTTCTGGCTCTACGTCAAATGTTGGGGTGCAAAAACCCCATAGAAAAAAATTATAGAATGGAGATG
>DKVF01000052.1 GCA_002491065.1 Peptococcaceae bacterium UBA7185 | reverse complement strand
TCTGCAATCTATGTCTCTCTTTTTTTGTTTTTTGAATTTGCGCAACTTATTATACCTTATCATTTTTGATTTCTGCTTCTTTGGCCATAGAAATAATCAGATTTTTATCTACTGGGGATATTCTCAAGCCAATAATGACCCCAGCAGGAACACACTCTATCATTGCGGGAAGATTCATTTTACATTTAGCGATCAACCGCCATTCTTCATCATATTTGTTGAATGAATCTATTTTATGTGTTTTGATGGGAATTTTCGTAAGCACGGCGAATTTCCTCGGGCATGTCTTCAGGTTTCATACGTGTAACGCGGTCCTCATTGCCATCTTTTAAGGCTTCTTCATAATACCAGCATTTAAACTTCAGCATATCGAGCACGCGATTCATATGCGCGAGTTCGGCTTCCACTTGACGTCTTTGTCTTAGAAATAGATTGAGACGCTGGGGATAGGTTTCATTTCCCTGGATGCACCATTCCATAAACTGTTTGATATCTTTAATTTCCAGACCAGATTTTTTCAGGCATTCAATAACCCGTAGCGCATCAATTTCTTTTTCACCAAAACGGCGAATTCCAGAAGTGCGCTGTATTTCAGGAAAAAGTCCTTCTTTATCATAATATCGCAGGGTAGAAATAGGAATATGGAATCGTTCAGATACCTGGCCAATGGTGTACATCATATCACTCCTCAAAAATTCAAAAAATATATTGACCTAAAGTTAGGTTTAGGTGCTATAGTAATCTTATCAGATAGAAATCATACTGTCAATTAGATTCTAGGAGGAATGAAATGTGGAAGAAAAATTGAATTTGACTCAGGAATGGGATAAAGTTTTTCCAAAAAACGAGAAGGTGGAGCACAAAAAAATTACTTTTCGCAACCGCTATGGTATTACTTTAGCGGCTGACTTGTATATGCCCAAAGGAGCTGAGGGAAAGCTTCCGGCTATTGCGGTAAGCGGCCCTTTCGGCGCGGTGAAGGAACAGTCTTCCGGTCTGTATGCACAGGCGATGGCGGAGAGAGGCTTCTTGACTATTGCTTTCGATCCTTCTTTTACTGGTGAAAGCGGCGGTATTCCGCGAAATGTAGCCTCTCCGGATATTAATACCGAGGATTTTCAGGCGGCGGTAGATTATTTGTCCGTGCAGGACAATGTTGATGCAGATAAGATTGGAATCATCGGGATTTGTGGCTGGGGTGGAATGGCGTTAAATGCAGCAGCTCTTGATACGAGGATTAAGGCAACAGTGGCCGCTACAATGTATGATATGACCCGCGTCAATGCAAAAGGTTATTTTGATTCAGAAGATAGTGAAGCTGCTCGCTATGAAAAACGCAAAGCACTCAATGTCCAGAGAACGGTCGATTATAAAAACGGAACCTATGCAAGAGCAGGCGGGGTGGTGGACCCTCTGCCGGAAGATGCGCCGTTTTTTGTAAAGGATTATCATGCGTACTATAAAACGGAGCGGGGTTATCATGCCAGATCATTGAACTCCAATGAGGGGTGGAATGTGACTTCTACATTGTCCTTTCTGAATATGCCCATTCTGCAGTACAGTCAGGAAATCCGCAGCGCGGTGCTCTTGATCCATGGGGAGAAAGCCCATTCCTGCTATTTTAGCAGAGATGCGTTTTCAAAATTGACGGGGGATAATAAGGAGTTGATGATCATTCCTGATGCCTCGCACACAGATCTTTATGATAGGATGGATGTGATTCCCTTTGACAAGATGGCGGAGTTTTTCAGAAAGTATATGGCATAAGGGAAGATTTTTAAAGACTGTATAATTTTATTAGCAGTTGTTATAGAGAAAATAGAAAATAAAAAGATGAGAGAAGCACAGCTCTGTAGAGAAACTCTGTAAAGTTGTGCTTTTTTGTCGAATTGGTTCAGGGACGCGCAACAACCAGTAATATTTTTACCAGCGAAATTCTGAATAAAAAAATAACTCTCCAAAAGAGAAATTTACGTATAATGAGTGCCTATAGTGACTTTGTTCTTCTAATTCTGCAAAGTGAAAATGTTGACAATGAAAATATAGAATGCTATAATACTCTTAATTTATCCCATTTAGGGAGCAATTCATTCTATTAAGATGGATTTAAGAAAGGAAGGATGGTATTTATGGGAAAACTGGATAACAGAGTTGCTATTGTCACAGGTGCAAGCTCAGGTGTTGGACGCGGTGTAGCCAAGGTGCTGGCACAGAATGGGGCAAAGGTATGCGCGTGTGCCCGTCGCATGGAAAAACTGGAGGAACTGGCTGAAGAGGTAAAGGCATTCGGCGGAGAAGTGCTTCCAGTGGCTTGCGATGTTATGAACCCGGCGCAGATTCATAATGTGGTAGAGCAGTGCGTTGCCCATTTCGGCGGAGTGGATATTCTGGTCAATCTGGCCCAGGGAGCGATGACCTACCGTCCGCTTTTAGAAGTGGATGATGAATATGCTCTTCTGGCCTTCAAGAGTGGTGCAATGGGAACATTGAATTTTATGAAGGAATGTTTCCCGTATTTGAAAGAGAGCGGACATGGACGTATCATCAATACCGCATCTGCTGCAGGCTATGACGGCAATGAAGGCTTTGGCGCTTATGGCATGGCCAAAGAAGCTATCCGTGCGGTTACCCGTACTGCCGCCAACGAATGGGGACAATACGGTATCACCGTAAATGTATTCCTTCCTATCATCACGACAGAGTTCTTCCGTGAAACACAACCGGAAGCGCTGAAAGCATTAGAGAATAAGACTTCCCTGAAACGTGTGGGAACGGCGGAAGAGGATTGTGCGCCTTTGATTGTCTTCCTGGCTAGCGACGAGGGCGGCTATTTTACCGGACAATCTTTCATGGTTGACGGCGGCATCCACAAGCATTCTTAAAAAATATTTTTGAAATCAAAAACAAGTCATCGACAGATAAAGTATCGCCGGTGACTTGTTTTTTATGTGATTCTGAAAATATAACTAGCTCACGATTTGGTAATAGATCTTTGCAGTGATGCTGTAAATCAGCACATAGATCACGGCAAAGACTGCCAGGGTAACGATTGTACATCCCATAAACAGCGCTTGGTTGGGCTGAAACAGAAGTCGCAGCAGGCGTGTCAGAATGGGGAAGGCAAAGGCAACGTGTACAGCTGAGACGATCAGCGGTAGGAAGAAAACCAGCAAGATTTGACTGCGGATGGTATTCTTTACTTCATCCTCACGCATACCGACCTTCTGCATAATCTGGAAGCGGTTTCTATCCTCATATCCTTCCGAAATTTGTTTGTAGTAGATGATCAGCGCTGTAGCAAATAGGAAGACGGCGGAAAGCAGTAGGCCGAGAAATAAGAAGGTTCCGTTTATGCCATAGATAGATGCCAATGCATCCCATTTGCAGCTTGTACTGGTACCATAGCTTCCGTTGGAAGCAGGCTGGGAAGCGACATATTCGCTGATCTGTTTGTGCAGACCGTCTGCAAAGGCCTCAAAGACTTGGGAGGCAGTCTCTTCGTCATGAAAATCAAGGAACAATTCACAAGTTATTTTTGAGAGATTGGTCTGATAGGCTTCCTTGTGCAATGCATCAATCCACGTAAGTATTTCTTCATTCTGAACCACAAATCCGAAAGCGTCCACAGAGTTGAGGTATTCTATGGGGATAGGATATTCTGTCAGTGCAGCTGCACAGGTAAAGCTGCGATGCTCAATAGTGAAGTGGTCAGGTGTTTGTCCGGTGTTTCCCGGGAATGCATACACTGCCATCTGATTTTCCAAGAGGGTAAGCTGTTCACCGGTCAATTTCTGATATTCCTCTGCTGTGATAAACAAGCAGGATATCACTTTATCGTGCTTATTGGGTATGTCAATCCAGAAGGCGTTGCCTTCTCTGCGAAAGGCACAATTGAGATATCGCCGCTCTTCGACGTAGGAGAGTGTTAGTCCTTGTTCTGCAGCAGAGGTTTGCACCATACGCAGCAGCTCCTCCTGGGGAATGGGAACATATTCTCCATTTACTCCATAACTGGCGGATATAGCGAGCTGATGGGGGAATTGTCTTTGAATGGCCTCGTCAATGCCGGCGTATAGACTGACCGTAGTAGATACCATCACCAAAACCATGGTTGCCAGAATAGTAATGGAAGCCAGCCCTACCGCGTTTTGCTTCATACGGAAAAGAAGGCCTGAGATGGCAATCATGTGTTTTTTCTGATAATAGAATTTTTTGTTGCGCTTCAGCAGTTTCAGGAACGCTGTGCTTCCGGTGAGAAATAAGCAATAGGTACCAAGAATGACTAAAATCACTGCGACGAAAAACAATTCCAGTGCTTGCAGCGGCTCTTCTATGGTCAGGGATATATAATATCCTGCGCTTAAGGAAGCGATACCAACGAGCAGGAGCAGCCATTTTACTTTTGGCTCCTTTTCGCCGGTGTGCGTGCTTTGCAGCAGCTCCACCGGCTTCATGCGTGCGACGCGAATCCGATTGAAAAGATAGGTCAGCAGATACAGCGCAAGGAAAAAACTCGCCGAAGGAATCAGGGTTTTCGGAGAGACATGATAAAATCCCAGGATGCTGTTCACTGCCAGCATGCGGCAGATCAAGAGGACGCACAGTTTGTACAGGAGCATTCCGGTAAGCAGTCCTCCTACCAAAACACAAATAGCACAGATAGCCATTTCCCAAAACAAAATTTTTCCGATGTGCCGTTTTTCCATACCCAACACATTATATAAGCCAAATTCCTGGTTCCGTTGCTTCATCAGGAAACTGTTGGTGTAGAGCACCAGAATAAAAGAAAGCAGTGCAATGACGATCACCCCCAGTGACATAATGGTAGGCAGGTAGCTTCCGCCCCGCACCTCGCTCAGACGTTCATCTTTTGACAGGGTGAGAATGATATAGAATACTGCGGTCAGCCCTATGCCGGAAAGGATATTAGGAATGTAGAGCTTGGCGTTTTTTTTGATATTATTCCACGCCAACCGGCTGTAAAGTCCAATTTTCATCGTTGTTCACCACCTGTCGCCAACACAGTGAGTGTGTCAGAAATTTTCTGGTAGAGCTGTTCGTTGGTTCCTTCTCCGCGGTAAAGCTGATGAAATACTTCCCCATCTTTGATAAACAACACCCGATTGGCGTGACTGGCGGCTTTTACCGAGTGGGTCACCATCAGAATAGTCTGTCCCTGTGCATTGACTTTGCGGAAGGTCTCCAGTAAATCATCCGTTGAGCGCGAATCCAAAGCGCCTGTTGGTTCATCGGCTAAAATCATCTGGGGCTTGGTGATCAACGCTCTTGCAACAGCGACTCGCTGCTTTTGCCCTCCCGAAATCTCATAGGGATATTTGTTCAGCAAATCGGCAATGCCAAGCTCCTGGACGATGGAGTTCAGCCGGTTCTCCATTTCTGCTAAGCCGGTTCCGCTGAGGACCAAAGGCAGAAAGATATTATCTTTCACGGAAAAGGTGTCCAAAAGATTGAATTCCTGAAAGACAAATCCAAGATGTTCCCGCCGAAAGGCTGCCAGCTCCTTTTCTCGAATACCGCCAAGGTCTTTGCCGTTCAGAAAGATTTGTCCGCTGGTGGGACGGTCCAGCGCCGCCAGGATGTTGAGCAGAGTCGTCTTGCCGGAGCCCGATTCTCCCATAATCGCCACATATTCTCCCTGCTCCACTGAAAAATTCACGTTAGACAGAGCCTGCACTTGGTTGCCACTAAAACGGGCAGTATAAATTTTTTTCAGACTTTTCACTTCTAAGAATGCCATGAAACATACCTCCTTGTTTTGATGGCTCTATTCTAACAAAAGAGCCGAAATGCCAACATTGATTGGGGTGACATTTCGGCCTGTGCATGTGACATTTTTGTAAGGTCGCGATTTTTATTCTATTTCCAGATCCTTTGAGGACAAATCCAGGGAAATTGTTGTGCCCTTTCCTGGCTGCGAAGCTGCAGAAATCCGGATGCCCAGCTTATCTGCAGCCTGTTTGCTCAAGTATAGCCCCAAACCGGTTGATTTTTTGTCGGTACGGCCATTATAGCCGGTGAAGCCTTTTTCAAAGATTCTCGGTAAGTCCTCGGAAGCAATGCCTATACCGCTGTCTTGGATGGTCAACACCTTTTGGGGAGAAACAGAAATGGCCACACTTCCCTGGTAGGTGTACTTGACTGCATTGGACAGCAGCTGTTCCAAGATAAAGCAGAGCCATTTTTCGTCAGTTAGTACCGTTGCCTCAGTTGGCTCATAATTTAGTCTGATTTTTTTGCGGATAAATTGGGGGGCATATTTGCGGATGCTCTGACGAATCAATTCATCCAGTGAAAATTCCTCAAAAACGAAATCATTGGTCTCACTGCCCAGCCTGATATAGCTCAGTACCATTTCTACATACTGCTCGATACGGAACAGCTCCGCCGACAGCATCTGGTGTTCCTCGGTGTCCTCGGCTTTTAGGATCATCTGCATGACTGTGATTGGAGTTTTGATTTGGTGAGCCCAGGTGGTATAGTAGTCCAGGCTGTCCTGCCGCTCAGTTTGATATGCGGTGGACAATTCCTGACAACGGCGCCCTAGTATAGCCACCATTTTCTGATAATCCTGCTCAAGCAATGTTTTTGGCGCGGAAAGGGTTTCATAATCCTGTTCAATAGATGAAATTTTTATCTGCCGTTCTCTATGGCTGCTTAAAAAGCGAAGCAATTGAATCGTCAGCAGTATCAGACCAACAGAGACACACAGAGCGAATGCATAAAAATATGCTTCCCATCTTATGGCGTATAGGTTATAGACCAAGGCAAAGAGTATGAAAAACAGACAAAAAAGCAATAGTACATATCGTTTTTCTTTAAAAAAGAAACATAATTGTTTTTTCATGAAATGATATACCCGCTTCCCACCTTTGTGGCAATAAAATCACAGAGACCGGCCTTCTCTAATTTTTTGCGCAGTCTTGTGACATTGACTGTCAAGGTATTTTCTTCTACATAACAATCATCCTGCCAGAGCTTCATCATCAGGGTATCACGGCTGACGATTTTTCCTTTGTTCTCCATTAATGTCTGCAATATACGAAACTCATTTTTGGTCAGTTCTATTTTTTTTCCCTCGAAGATTAGTGTGTTGTCGCTGAGGTTCACAATCGCTCCCCGATGCTCCAATACCGGAGCGGTACTTGTCATATTGTATGCCCGCCGGAGAATTGCCTGAAGCTTTGCATTCATGACATTTGGCTCTACCGGTTTGGGGATAAAATCATCCCCGCCCATATTCATTGCCATAACAATGTTCATGTTGTCAGACGCCGAAGAGATAAATACAACCGGTACATTGGAGATTTTTCGGATTTCGCTGCACCAATGGTAACCATTGAAAAATGGCAGCATGATATCCACCAGAACCAAATGGGGACGATATTCGATAAAGATAGGCATGACGTTTTGAAAGTCGGTGATCAGCCGAACCTCGTTGCCCCATGGCTCGATTTGTTTTTTCATGATTTGCGCTAAGGCAAAATCATCTTCAATCAGTAAGATACGATACATATTGTTGCTCCTTGTGTGAAATGATGGAGAACGTATAGGTCTTGCAGATTTTGTCCTCCTGCAATGTTTTTTCTTTGCTTATTATAGCATGCAAAGGAAGAGAACGCCATCAACAGCAGAATAAATGCCAATGTTGAAAATATGTTTGGAAAATTCGCTTGTTTTCGCGTTTTCAGAATTGAGAAATAGGAATTTTGACATGACTTTCTCATTTACAAGGGAAAAAAAATGTAGTAAGATAAAGAACTGTAAAATGGTTTTTTATCAAGGTGGCAGTAGTAGGAACGATAACAAATCATGATGTTTAATCTTTTTAGAAGGAATGAGTGGAGCATGAAAAAAGACGGGCAAAGCGATGTGGTTTTGATTGGCGCCGGAATTATGAGCGCCACATTGGGAGCCATGCTGAAAGAATTGGCGCCAGAGTGGAATATCACAATTTTTGAAAAATTATCGGAAGCCGGTGCAGAAAGTACCAATGAATGGAATAATGCAGGTACGGGACATAACGCATTATGTGAATTGAATTATACTGTGGAGAAGAAGGATGGCACCATGGATATTTCCAAGGCTGTGCGGATTAATGAGCAGTTTCAGCTATCCCGTCAGTTTTGGTCTTATTTGGTTGGGAAAAATTTATTGCAGGATCCCCATGATTTTATTATGTCAGTTCCCCATATGAGTTTGGTGGAAGGGGAGAAAAATGTAAAATTTTTACGCAAACGCTATGAGGCGTTATCGAAAAACCCTCTGTTTCAGGGAATAGAATATACTGAAGACAGAGAAAAACTGACAGAATGGGTACCTCTCATTATGGACGGGCATACCAGCAGCGATCCTATTGCGGCTACACGTAGCGAAATGGGTACAGATGTAAATTTTGGCGCATTAACACGTATGTTGATTGGCAATTTGCAGGAACAGGGCGTTACTGTGCGCTACAATTGCAATGTAAAGGATATGAAACGCAACGGTGACGGTTTGTGGGAATTGAAAGTGCGTAATGGAAAAAGTCCGCGTATAGAAACCCATGTCGCCAAACTTGTCTTTATCGGAGCCGGCGGCGGCAGTCTGCCTATTTTGCAGAAATCAGGGATCTCTGAAGGAAAGGGGATCGGCGGATTCCCTATCAGCGGTTTATTTATGGTCTGCAAGGATCCGGAAATCGTAAAACGGCATCATGCCAAGGTATATAGTAAGGCCAAAGTGGGTGCGCCGCCTATGTCCGTTCCCCATTTAGATACGCGATATATCAATGGCGAAGAATCCTTACTCTTTGGACCGTTTGCCGGATTTTCACCGAAATTCCTGAAAAACGGTTCTTTACTGGATTTATTTTTGTCCATCAAACCGCACAATCTCTTAAATATGATTATGTCAGGGTTAAAGGAGTTCGGTCTGGAAAAATATTTGATTCAGCAATTGCTTTTAACAGACAAGCAACGTTTGAAAGAACTGCAGGTCTTTGTGCCTACAGCAAAGCTGGAAGATTGGGAGCTGTTGGTGGCAGGTCAGCGAGTACAGGTGATCAAGGAAACCAAGGAAGGCGGCAAGGGCACCTTACAATTTGGCACAGAGGTAGTGACTTCTGCGGATGGTACGGTAGCTGCATTGTTAGGTGCTTCTCCAGGGGCATCCACAGCAGTGCACGCTATGCTGAATGTATTGAGTCGCTGCTTCCCACAGGAGTTTGTGCAGTGGCAGCCTAAAATTAAAGAAATGATTCCTTCTTACGGTATTTCTTTGGAGGAAAATCCTGAATTGTTCCGAGAAATAGAGCGCAGCACAGCTAGGGCGTTAGGTTTAAAATAAGGTTACTTTCAAATAGCTTTGCATATTTGACAAGAAAAAAGGAATACAGATATAAATAGGGATAGGATAACTGCTTGCGGAACAGGATTTCACAAGGGACTTTTGAAAAGCAGGAGAGCGCTACCTGTTCTCGTGGTTAGGAAGAAAGTATAATCTCCATAGGTTATTAAAAAAGGAGAAGATACGATCATGCATTCCTATACAGTTATGTTTAGACCATATTTATTTCAGCTAGCAGAGCAATATCGTATGAAGCAACGATATACACAGGAACGGATGGCCGCATGTCTGCATATGACGGCGCGAAATTATAACAGGCTGAAAAATGAAGAATATACATTTTCGGCTGCTGCTCTGGTTTTGCTGTTGGCGTTGCTTTCCGATGACGAGGTATTGCAATTTTTGAGGGTAATGCGCAATGTGACAGCACAGGAAACTTATAATAGTTAAAAAAACGGCGGATGTTCTTTTGTGCTATCTCCATTCGATAAAATTGATTTTAGCGAATGGAGGCAGGTGATGACAGGGCAGAAGCCGTTTTTTGAATATATAGAATATTTAAATGTTATGTTTTGAACAAAACACACTCTTTTTCATTTCGTGTTGGAAAGTTGTAATAGAAAGTGAATAATTGGGGTATGAAACAAGAAAGAATCTTTATGGGAGAAAGAGGTGTTGCTGATGATCGTGCCGGATTGTGTACAGGTGGAAAAAATAGAGGAACTGGCACAAGAGGTTATGCGATTTTCGCGAGATACGCTGGCAGTAAAACTGCGTTTTCTCAATTCTTCGTTGAGTCGGCTGGAACTGCTGCCTTCTACATGGCCTTTAGCTACGGATGGAACGCGGATGCTTTATGACCCAGTTTATATACTTCACTGCTATGCCAAAGAGAAAAATATGGCGGTGCGCAGTTATCTGCATGTTGTGCTGCATTGCATTTTTCAACATTTTTATGTGGATTTGCGGGTGAATCAGCCGTTATGGAGTTTGGCCTGCGATATGGCAGTAGAAAATATGATTACAGAGCTGGGCGTATCCTGCACCCAGGTGGCCAGAGAGGAAGCGCAGCAGCATGTATTGTTGCCCATTCGCCAAGCAGTAGGACAGCTTACGGCGGAGAAGGTTTATCATTATCTTTTGCGGCATCAGCCTGGTGAGGAGGATATGGTGCGGTTGCCCAAGCTGTTTTGGGCCGATGAGCATGATGCCTGGTATATTGCTTCGGTGACAGATGAATGGAATGAACAGGGAGAGCGCAGCTCTACGGAAGAGGCAGAATCGGACAAGGAAGGTGCTGTCGGCGCAGATCCGGACAATGATGCCATTGACCGCATGGCGCAGGCGAGAAAGCAGCTGAAGGAACAATGGGAGCAGATTGCCCAGCAAATAGAAATCGATCTGGAAACCTTTTCTAAAAGTACTGGGGACAGGGCTTTGGGCCTGATGCAGAATTTGGCAGCGGTAAACAGAGAGCGGTATGACTATGCAGCATTTTTGCAAAAATTTGCTGCGCTGGGAGAGGTAATGCAGGTCAATGACGATGAGTTTGACTATGTATTTTACACCTATGGTCTGGAGCTTTATAAAAATGTGCCTTTGATTGAACCGTTGGAGTATAAAGATGTCAAACGAATCAAAGAGTTTGTGATTGCCATTGACACATCAGGCTCGGTGAGTGGAGAACAGGTACAGTGTTTTGTACAGAAAACCTATAATATTTTAATGCAGCAGGAGAATTTTTTTACCAAGATCAATCTGCACATCATGCAATGCGATGCAGTGATTCAGGAAGATGTACAAATTACTTCAAAAGAGGAGTTTGACCGTTATTTGGCGACAATGCAGCTGAAAGGCTCTGGCGGTACGGATTTTCGTCCGGTGTTTCGCCGTGTGGAGGAACTAATTCGGGATCATCATTTTACAAATTTGAAAGGAATGATTTATTTTACTGACGGCCAGGGGATCTTCCCCGAACAACAACCCCGTTACAAAACGGCTTTTGTTTTTGTGCAGGATGATTACAGCAGTCCCAAGGTACCTGCCTGGGCAATCAAACTGGTATTGCAGCCTTATGAACTGGCGTAGATGGAAAGGAGAGCAGTCTGATGAATATAAAAAAAGCAAAGGAACAGATTAAAAATGCGATTACAGCTTACTTTACAAAGGATGAGAGAGGACATTATCTGGTCCCGTTGTATAAGCAGCGTCCTATCTTTCTGATGGGACCTCCGGGGATCGGCAAAACAGCGATTATAGAGCAGGTGGCAGGAGAGCTTGGCGTGGGGATGCTGTCCTATTCTATGACCCATCATACGCGGCAGAGTGCGCTGGGCTTACCTTATATTGTGCACAAGAATTACGGCGGTCAGGAGTATGCTGTTTCCGAATACACGATGAGCGAGATTATCGCTTCTATTTATGATTTGATGGAAGAGACCGGTGTGAAGGAAGGTATCCTGTTTTTAGATGAGATCAACTGCGTATCGGAAACGCTGGCGCCTATTATGCTGCAATTTTTGCAGTACAAGGTATTCGGGCGGCATCGGGTGCCTGACGGTTGGGTCGTGGTGACTGCGGGAAATCCGCCGGAATATAATAATTCGGTGCGGGAGTTTGACGTTGTGACATGGGATCGTCTGAAACGCATTGATGTGGAGCCGGACTTCGACGTATGGAAGGAATACGCCTACAAGGCAGGAGTACATGCTGCAGTGCTGACTTATTTGGAGATTCGTAAGGCTGATTTTTATCAGATTGCCTCCACAGTGGACGGCAAACGGTTTGTGACGGCTAGAGGCTGGGATGATTTGAGTCAGATGCTACAGCTCTATGAGCTCCATGGGCTGACAGTGGATGAAGATCTGATTGGGCAGTATTTACAGGATAAAAAGATTGCCAGAAGCTTTGCCTCTTATTATGATTTGTTCAATAAATATCGCAGTGATTATCAGGTGGATGATATTTTGGCGGGCGTTGCCGATGAGGAGATTAAGGAGCGGGCCAGAGCAGCAGGCTTTGATGAACGACTTTCCTTGATTGGTCTGCTTTTGGATGGTGTGACCGGGCAAATCAGAGAGGTGATTGACGGAAAGAAGATCCTGGAACAGTTGATGCAGGTGTTGAAGCAATTCCGCGTGCAGGCGGTCAAGACAGGAAAGGCTCCCGGAGAAATATTGGAGCAGTTGAGAGATGCACAGGCAGACAAACTGGCAAAGGGCAGAAAAGCAGGCAGCCTTTCTGCCGATGGACAGGCTCAGGGAGAAACGCTGCTGGGGATATTGGAGGAAGATTTGGAGCGTATTGCCCACAGTGAAGATGCTATGAGCGCCTTTGGTCTCTTGAAGATGGATTTTGACAGCAAAGTGAAGGCGTTGAGACAATCGGGTGAGGAAAAAGGGCAGCTGCTGCACAACCTCTTTGTCTTTGCCGAGGAAGTGTTTGGCGATGGGCACGAAATTCTTCTCATCGTCACAGAGCTGACATCCAATTATTATACGGCAAAATACATCAGCGAATATGGCTGCGAGAAATATTTTGCGCACAATCAGGAGCTGCTTTTCTATGAACGGCAGAAAAAAATAATGCAGGCTTTGGAGCAGTTGGATTTGGACGGACAGACCGAGGATGAAATTCTATGATGGAATTTACGATAGAGCAGGGCGTGCTGAAGGGATGTCAGGGTGACGCTGCTATAGTGGAAATTCCCGAAGGCGTTAGGGAGATTGGTTATGGTGCTTTCCGCAATTGCCGCAGCATACAGCAACTGGCAGTGCCCGTTGGTGTGCAGCGTATCGGAAGTCAAGCTTTTGCCGGCTGTGAAGGGTTGGAACATGTAGAGCTTGCGGAAGGGATCAGAGAAATCGGCTACAGCGCTTTTGAAAATTGTGTGAAGCTGAAAAAGGTGGTGCTGCCCTCCGGCTTGGTTTCACTGGAAAGGCTGGCCTTTGCCGGATGCCATGCTCTGCTGGAGATTGAATTTTCTGACACCCTGCTTGATGTGGGGCGGGACGCCTTTCGTGATACGCCATGGCTTGCCAGCCAAGAAGACGGTGTGATCTATGCAGGCAAACTGGCATTGTTTGCCAAGGGCGCAGTGTCAAGTGTTGTGATTCGTCCTGGTACGATAAAAATATGCGAAAATGCTTTCCGCAATCATTCTGCGCTGACAGAAATAAGTTTGCCGGAGAGTATGCAGATATTGGGAGATCGTGCCTTTGAAAATTGCCGCAGACTGAAACAGATTACGATTCCTCAGAACGTGACCTTCATTGGGTATCGCGCCTTTCACGAGTGTCGAAAGTTGCAGGTACTGCTGGAGTGTGACAAGGTGGTACTGGGCAAGGCATGTTTTGAGGCAGATACGCAGGTGCGAATCACTGCGCTGGATCCGGCGCTGCTGCCCAATCAAGTTCTGCACAGCGCTATTTTGGCTTTTGCTGATGATTGGTGCGGTCAGACGGCGCTGGAGAAAGATTTTGTCAGCCAGATGCTCCGCTATATTCGCAGCAGACGGAAATTGCTTTATCCTTTGGCCATTGCCCACTGGAACTTGCTGCAGGTGATGATGGAAAACGACATCATCCCTGCCGAGGATATCAATGAGATGTTGGAGCAGATTTTGGCGGAAGAGCAGGCCGAAGCAACAGCGGCGTTGATGGAATATCGGCAAAAATTGGCTTCTGACAATAAACAGGATTGCTTTGAAAGCTGGGATGATTTAGAATTGAGCTGGGATATGCCGGAACAGGAAAAAACCGACGCCCAATTAGAGCAGGAATGGGGTACCAAACTGCAGCGGGACGGCACGCTGACACTGCTGTTATATCGCGGACAGGATAGGGAAGTGACTGTTCCCAGCCGAATAGGAGAAAAAATGGTTACGGCAATTGCGCCTGCCGCCCTGAGTCCTGAGCGCTACGGCATCAAGCGGGAAACGATACAGCAAAGGCAGAGCATTTGTGCTGTTACGATTCAAGAGGGCATTACCAAGATAGGCAATCATGCCTTTTCTGGCTGTGAGAATCTGGTGCGGGTATCCTTGCCGGAGAGCGTTGTGGAGATTGGGTATCATGCCTTTCGTAATTGCAAAAAACTCATAGAAATCCAATTCCCTCAGAGTATAGAAAAAATTGGCCGCGGCGCCTTCGCTGGCTGCAGCAGCCTTGTCGCAGTTCACCTTCCCGAAGGGATTCAGATTGCAGAGGATGCCTTTGTCGGCTGCCAGCTCTCAACGGCAGTGGAGGGAGATTTTTGAGAGATAGAATGGCAGGTTACCTGCAAGGCGATAAACTGCAAAAGTAAATGAGGGAGGTATATTACGGTGATTCATTCTTTTCCGCCCATTGTGGATGAGAACTGCCGCGTTTTGGTGCTGGGCTCCATGCCCAGTGTCGTGTCTTTGGAGCGGCAGCAATATTATGGCCACAAGCAGAATTATTTTTGGCCTATGCAGTTCACCTTATGGCAAGAGCCTTATCGTGATGACTATGAAGTAAAAAAACAGCTGCTGCTGCGGCATCACATTGCATTGTGGGATGTATTGGCCTCCTGTGAAAGGGAAGGTAGCCTGGACAGTCACATCACTCAGGAACAGCCCAATCCTGTGGACGCACTGTTGGAGCAGTATCCTTCTATTCAGACGATTTTGTTTAACGGCGGTAAGGCTTTTCAAAGCTTTAAACGTTACTTTCCCCATTTGCTGCAGCAGTTTGACTGGCAGCAAATGCCATCAACCAGTCCGGCCCATACGATGAAACGGGAAGAAAAATTGGCGCGCTGGCAAATTTTGCTGTCATTGTGCGGAGAAAAGTGAAAGAAAAAAGTAGCATTTTTTATAAAACTGCGTTATACTATGTGTAAACCATGGAAGATGTGTATAGAATGGGAAGGGATGGATGGTTTATGAAGAAGCACGCAGGAGAAGGAAGTAATGAAATGAACAAAAAAATTAAAGAAATTATGAAAACAGACGTATATACGGTTTCGGACGAAGCTACGATCAAGGATGTATTGCAGGTATTAGTAGAGAGCAAGACCAGTGGTCTGCCTATTGTAAATGCAAAACAGCAGGTGGTTGGTTTTATCAGCGACGGTGACATCATGAAATTTATCGCAAAGCAAAATCCTCGGATTATAGATATGACCAGTTTTATCACTGTGTGGTACGATACCGAATCCTTCGAAAAGAAACTGCATGATTTAATGGACCTCAGTGTGATGGAATTGGCTACTACTAAACTGGTATCTGTAGAGACGGATTATGATATTGACGAAGTCGCAAAGGTGCTGGGCGAAAAGAAAATCAAAAAAGTGCCTGTCTTGGAGGATGGAAAATTGGCCGGTGTCATCAGCCGTTCAGACATTCTGCGCTATATTCTGGGTATTTATCTGGAGAAGGAAGAAAAATAAACCGAATCGTTTATGCATGAAAGGAAAAGAGCCTTATGGAAGGACAGTTTGCTGTTTTTTCACAAGGCTCTTGCTTATGGTATGCTTGCGGAAACCTTTCAAGAGAAGAACGGATGGATGTCTCTCGGAAAAAATGTTGCATGGAGGGAAAAAGAGTTATGTATGAGTTGATACAAGTAGGGGAAAAGAGTTACTATATAGATTGTCCGGCGAAGATTGGCATTTATCGCGCCACAGAACATGACGTGTATCTGATTGACAGCGGCAATGATAAAGAAACAGGCCGTAAGGTACGGCAAATTTTAGAGCGGGAAGGCTGGAATCTACAGGGTATTTTAAATACCCATTCCAATGCTGATCATATTGGTGGAAATCGTTATCTGCAGAATCAAACAGGATGCAGCATATTTGCCGAGGAGCTGGAGGCCGCTTTTATTCGCAATCCGATTTTGGAGCCGTCGTTCCTTTATGGAGGATATCCCTGCAAAGAACTGCGGCACAAATTTTTGTTGGCGCAGGGAAGCGATGTGACCGATTTTACAGATGCTGCTTTTCCAAAAGAGATAGAAGTGATTCCTTTGCCGGGGCATTATTTTTCTATGGTAGGGTTTCGTACGCCAGATGACACAGTGTTCCTGGCAGATTGTCTGAGCAGCAAAGCAACTTTGGAAAAATATGCTGTGCCGTTTATTTACGACGTGAGTGCGTACTTGCAGACACTGGATGTTGTGGCCCAGATGCAGGGAAACGTGTTTGTACCCTCCCATGCAGAGGCCACTGACAATATTGCTGAGTTGGCGCGGTATAATCAGCAAAAAGTGTTGGAGGTGGCGGAGCATATCACCCAATTGTGCAGGGAGCCGTTACAGTTTGAGCAGATTTTACAGCGCTTATTTGATAAATACGGACTTAGCATGAATTTTGAGCAATATGTGCTAGTGGGCAGTACAATTCGCTCCTATTTAGCTTGGTTGAAAGAAACAGGAAAGCTGGAGGCTGCCTTTACAGAAAATATGCTGTTGTGGAAAACTGTAGAATAGCAATCCGCTGTTTGATACAGCAAAAAATACCCTGATAGAAGTTGTCGGTATGATGACAACTTCTATCAGGGTATTTGTGCGTCTTGAAAATGTTGCGGCAGGATTTAGGAATCTTGCCGAGCGTAAGTTTCTTAAAGTAGGATATCCCTGCGTAACGTTTTGTGCCGTGGGGGGATCTTATTTACCCAATACAGCGGCCTTCAAGTGGTCCACTCCCAGTCGTTCTACAGTGCGAATGGTGCGTTCCTTGCCGTTTTTGTTGACTTCAAAGTATTGGTATACTTTGTCTAACAGTGCCAACAGCTCTTCTTCGTCCAGTCCTTCTGCGATAACGTTCCCCACACCAGGTTTGGCGCCGCCGTTGCCGCCGATGGTGAGCATCCACCCTTTGGCATTGGTCAGGATACCCAGATCCCGTACGCGAGGCATGGCGCAGCCCAATGGGCAGCAGCTGACGCCTACTTTGACCTTGCCTGCCTCGTGGGCCTTGGAAATGCGTTCAACTTCACGGCCCATGGCATGATTATCTCTGCCTGGTGTAGCGAATTTACAGAACTTGCTGCCCGGACAGACGATGACCTTGCCTTTCGGGAAACAGAGACGCTGACCGAAGGCTTGCTCCAGGTCTTCCCATAATGGGTTGACATTGGCCTCCTGCACATCCATGAAGCTGATTTTTTTGGCAGTGGTAGCCATCAGTGTGGTTACATGATATTTTTTCGCCAGTTCAGACAACAGTATGAAATCATCAGGCGTCATGTATCCCTGGTCGATGCTGACGCCCACTGAGTAGGTGCCGTCTTTGTGCTGACTGACATGGTGTTTGAATTGCTCCATAAAAATTTCCTCCTCTGTACAAATGCATTTGCCTGTTCAGTATAGCACAGATTGGCGTCAATTGCTATATTGGCCTCACTAGATGCTGTCGTATTTTAAATTTTTTCATAGAAATAAGGCGGTGCGGGGATTGTACAATGAAAAAATACATTGTATAAATAATTTTAAAGTATTTTAA
>DKVF01000078.1 GCA_002491065.1 Peptococcaceae bacterium UBA7185 | reverse complement strand
TTTTTCTATCGTGATGCCACCTCCAAATGTAACTGGTAAGCTGCACATGGGACATGCCATGGACAACACCATGCAGGATATTCTGGTGCGTTATAAACGGCTGTGCGGGTTTAACACGTTATGGGTTCCGGGTACGGACCATGCCGGGATTGCAACCCAGGCAAAGGTGGAGGCGCAGTTGAAGGAGGAAGGCACCAACCGCTATGAAGTAGGGCGCGAGGAGTTTTTGCGCCGCACATGGGTCTGGAAAGAGGAATATGGCAACACGATTACTACGCAGCTGCGCAAGCTGGGCAGCTCCTGTGACTGGGACAGAGAACGGTTTACCATGGATGAGGGCTGTTCTCAGGCTGTGAGAGAAGCCTTTGTGCGTTTGTATGAGAAGGGCTTAATCTATCAGGGCAACTATATTGTAAACTGGTGCCCCCATTGTCAGACGACCATTTCTGATATTGAAGTGGAACATGTGGACCAGGAGGGCAAAATTTATTATTTCCGGTATCCTACGGAGGATGGTACGGACAGCATTGAGATTGCCACCACCCGTCCGGAAACGATGCTGGGCGATACGGCAGTGGCTGTGCATCCTGATGATGCGCGATACAGCCATCTGGTGGGCAAAAATTTGGTATTGCCTATCGTGAACCGTATCATTCCGGTGATTGCTGATGAGTATGTGGAAAAGGAATTTGGTACCGGCGCTGTAAAAATTACGCCGGCCCATGACCCCAATGATTTTGAGGTGGGCAATCGCCACAATCTGCCGCAGGTGGTAGTTATTGACAAGCAGGGAAAAATGAATGAGCTGGCCGGTAAATATGCCGGTATGGACCGCTATGAATGCCGCAAGCAGTTGGTAGCCGATTTGACGGAGAGCGGTGTGCTCACCAAAATCGAGGATCATAACAATTCGGTGGGACATTGCTATCGTTGTCATACGGTAATCGAGCCGCTGGTGAGTAAGCAATGGTTTGTCAAAATGGAGCCGTTGGCCAAGCCGGCCATCGAAGCAGCGCACACCGGTGCGGTGAATTTTGTGCCGGAACGTTTTACGAAGATTTATCTGGGCTGGCTGGAGAATATTCGCGACTGGTGCATTTCCCGTCAGTTGTGGTGGGGCCATCGCATTCCGGTATGGTATTGTAAAGACTGCGGCGAGGTGATGTGCAGCACGACGGATATTGATACCTGTACCAAGTGCGGCTCTAAGAATGTGGAGCAGGACCCCGATGTGTTGGATACCTGGTTCAGCTCCGGTTTGTGGCCCTTCTCGACCATGGGATGGCCGCAAAAGACGAAGGAATTGGAGACGTTTTATCCCACCAGTCTGTTGGTGACAGGAAGGGATATCATTTTCTTCTGGGTGGCGCGGATGCTCTTTGACGCGTTGGAGTTCACAGGAGAATCGCCGTTCCATGACGTTTTGATTCATGGCTTGGTATTGGACAGCCAGGGGCGCAAAATGAGTAAATCTCTGGGCAACGGCATTGACCCGCTGCAGGTAATTGAGCAATATGGCGCCGATACGCTGCGGTTTATGCTGATTACAGGCAATACGCCGGGCAATGATCTGCGTTTCCAGACAGAGCGTTTGGAGGCGGCGCGGAATTTCTGCAATAAAATCTGGAATGCGACGCGGTTTGTACTCATGAATCTGGAGGATTATCAGCCGATGGCGGAGGAAGCGCTGCAATATACCACGGCGGATCAATGGATTATCAGCCGCTTCTATTCTGTCGCCAAGGATGTGACCAACCGTCTGGAGAGTTATGATTTGGGCGGTGCAGCCAATACGCTGTATGATTTTATCTGGAACGAATTCTGTGACTGGTATATTGAGATTGTGAAGCCCCGTTTGTATGGGAAGGAGACAGCGGTAAGCCGCCGCACTGCGCAGCAGGTGATTGCTGCGGTACTGCGCGATACCATGATTTTACTGCATCCTTTTATGCCCTTTATCACAGAAGAAATCTGGCAGCATCTGCCCCATGAAGGGGAAACCATTATGCTGACCAAATGGCCGCAGGTGGATGAAACGAAAATCTCTGCAGAAATTGAAGCGCAGATGAATGTGGTCATGGATATCATTCGTGCCATCCGCAATATGCGCAGCGAAATGAATGTACCGCCAGGAAAGAAAGCGGATTGCGTGATTGCGGCCAACAAAGAGGAATTTTTGACGATGCTGCAAGGTACAGCGCCGTATATCAAAAATCTGGCCAATCTGGAGCAGTTGGATTTGGTATTGAGCCCGGCTGAGAAACCGGATCAGGCTGTGACGGCGGTGGTGCAGGGCATTGAGTTGTTCCTGCCATTGAAAGGCTTGATTGATATGGACAAGGAAATTGCCCGCCTGGAAAAAGAAGTAGAAAAGATGAATAAGGAAATTGAGCGGTTGGAAAAGAAACTGAACAATGCTGGATTTGTAGCCAAGGCACCGGCAGAGGTCATTGCCGGTGAAAAAGAAAAGCTGGCCAAATATGAAGATACCAAGGCAGCTTTGGTCAGCCGTCTGGATAGCTACCGGAAATAGCCCGGTAATGTGTTCTCCGAGAAACAGCTAATGGAATGTACAGGGCAATATGCATCTGCGGATGGATGTTGCCCTGTAATATTGTATTCTTTGTCAAATGAATCTGATTTTTGAGAAAAATACTTTACAAGTTCTGTAGGATGTACTACAATAACAATATAAACATAGTCTTCGGGGCAGGGTGTGATTCCCTACCGGCGGTAAAAGTCCGCGAGCCTTTAAAAAAGGGTTGAGCTGGTGTAATTCCAGCACCGACAGTATAGTCTGGATGGTAGAAGATGCATAGATATGCGGGATATTTGATATTCTGGCAATACGGTGCAGTTTCAAGCCTCTGAAGATTTTCAGAGGTTTTTCTTATGCCAAGAGTTTGTATATAAGAAAAACTTCAGTAAAATCTAAACATGGGAGGGATCTGACATGGAACAGATCGAAAGAAAAGCAGGAATGATGCAGCAGAAAAGTACTGGAAAGAAAATGGCGTTGAGTACGCTCACCAAAATTGCGTTGCTGGCGGCGGTGGCCGGCGTGCTGATGTTGTTTGAAGCGCCGCTGTGGTTTGCGCCAAGCTTTTATAAGCTGGATTTGAGCGAACTGGCTGTGATGGTAGGCGCGTTGTCCATGGGACCTGCGGCGGGCGCAATGATTGAGCTCATTAAAATTTTATTAAACTTTGTGTTAAACGGCACGATTACCGGCGGCGTAGGGGAATTTGCCAATTTTCTCATTGGTTGCTCCTTTGTAGTGCCGGCAGCGTGGATTTACCGCAGACAGCGCAATATAAAGGGTATGCTGCTGGGCATGGCTGCAGGTATTGTATGTATGGTGCTGTTGGGCTCGGTAATCAATTATTTCATTTTACTGCCGGTATATGCTACAGTATTCGGTCAGCCGTTGGAATTTTTTATTCAAATGGGCAATGCACTGAATCCTGCCATTGTGGATTTAAAAACATTTATCTTATTTGCAGTAGCACCTTTCAATTTGCTGAAGGGCATTATCATCAGTGCTCTGACCTTTTTGCTCTATCGCAAACTGGGTCGGCAGTTAGAACAGTAATCCCATAAGAAAATGCTATCCCATCTTTGTTGTTTACGGAGATGGGATTTTTTATGGGCAAATTTACAAAAAGTGACGGCCTGTAGATTGTTTGTATGCTATGTAGTGATTCATGATAAAAAATCATTTTTTTTAGAGAATGCTACTTTTTTCACGAAATTTGTGATATACTGATTACAAAAGTGAATCAATATAAAATGTTGGGCGCGGCACATGTTTTTTGCAAAGTGTGTGCTGAGCAGATCACTACAGGGACGCAAAGATAAACTGGCTGCGGTATCTTGAGCAGATGAAAAATAAGTATGGATGAACAAGAGCGTATGATAGAAAAGATAAAAAATTGTCAAAGTGGTTGGGGTGGAGAAGATGAATTTAGAGCAGTTTCGTTATATTAAGGCAGTGGCGCAGTGCCGTTCCATTTCAAAAGCGGCAAAGCAGCTGTTTTTGACACAGCCTACGATTAGCAATGCCATTCATAATTTTGAGGAGGAAGTAGGATATAAGGTGTTTCGTCGTTCTAATCAGGGCGTGGAATTGACGGAGGACGGCGAAAAATTGATGGGCTCGGTGGATGTGATTTTAAATGAGGTGGAGCATATCCGCAATTCCAATGAGAGTCCTGATTATATTAACGGCGATGTCTATGTGGACGCTTCGTCCACCATTTGCAGTACCATTATGCCTCGGGTGATTATTGCCTGTAAGCAGGCTTATCCTGGAATCACGGTGCATGTAAAGGAAACTCTGCCGGATAAAAGCATGACGTCCTTATTGGCGGGGATTTCTACGATCAGCGTGACTTCTTTTGTGGGTGTGGATAAGCTGAAAACGCTGCAGTCCAGTTTGGGTATGCGCAATTTTGATGCAGAACAGCTATTGGTGGAAGATTTCATGTTATATACGGGTTCTGAGAGTCCGTTGGCTTTGGAAGAGGAAGTGGAAGTAGAGGAAGCCTATGCATATCCGTGGATTATTCAGCAGGAGCACAATTATGAGGAAAATTGTATGATCTTAGGAGAAGATGAGATATGTCCCAACAGTATTATCTCCTTTCAGGACAAGGACAGCGTAAAGCAGGCAATTGCTGCAAATTTGGGTGTGGCGGTAATGGCTAGTTCTTTTGCTGGCAGAGAGGATCCTTATGTGACGTCGGGCTTGATTCACAGAGTAGGGTTGGTGGATGTACAGGTCCGTACCATGCATGTATTGATTACCCAAAAAAAACGGAAGTTCAGTACAGTGGAAACCTGCTTTTTAGAAATATTAAAGAAGTTTTATGCGGAAATGCAAAAAAAAGACCAGCTGTACGGCAAAGTAGATAAAGCGGAATTAAAATAAAATATGGCGGGAAAACTATCTTTTAGAGAAGCAGAGAGATGTCTCTCTAATTTTTATACAACGGATATTTTGTTGCAACTGTTTTTTCTGGTGGTATAATATAACAAAATGCACTTGATTGTAGAAAAAGGGTCAGGAGTTGAGAAAGATGCGGGCAGTGATTATAGGAGCCGGAAAAATCGGTTATAACATAGCGGAAACATTGTCACAGGAAGGACATGATGTATTTGTCATCGAAAAGGATGAGGAACGGCAGCAGGTGGTAGAAGAAAATTTGGATGTACAGGCGTTGCTGGGCAATGGCGCGGATTCTCGTTTATTGGAAAGCATAGAGATAGAAAAGTCTGATTTGCTGATTGCGGTGACGGAAAACGATGAGCTGAATATGCTGTCTTGTATGCTGGCGGGACAATATGGCGTAAAAAAGACCGTTGCCCGTGTGCGCAAGCCGGAATATGACCGCAACAATAAGCTCTCCTCCAATCCGGCTTTGAATGTGGATTTATTGATTAACCCGGAACGGGTTGCCGCTGCGGAGATTGCCAAAATTATTTCAGTGCCGGAAGCAGTAGATGTAAACTATTATGCCAAGGGCAAAATTACTTTGCTGGAGCTGCGTATAGAGAAAGGAAATCCTGTGATCAACTGTGCGCTGAAGGAGATTCACGGCCAGCATCACTTTTTGGTGGCGGCGATTTTGCGGGAGGATACGCTGATTATTCCCCGTGGGGATGACCAGATTTTGTTGGGGGATCGGGTATTTTTGATTGGACGCACAGACCAGATGCGGGAAATTGAAAATTATTTAGGGTTTCACAGGCAGACGATTCATTCGGTCATGTTGATCGGCGGCAGCCGCGTCGCTTTTTATTTGACGCAGCTTCTGGAAAAACGGGGCCTTGAGGTTAAGATTATCGAGAAAGATTATAAGCATTGCAAATTTTTAGCGGGGCAACTAAATGAAGCGATTATTTTGAACGGCGATGGCAGTGATATTGATTTGCTGCAGGATGAAGGGGTGCAGGAGTCGGATCTTTTTGTAGCTTTGACGGAGGATGACAAGCTGAATATCTTAGTTTCCTTGATGGCAAAGCGTTTGGGCGCAGGGCGTACCATTGCCCAGGTGCGCCGTTCTGATTATTTGCCGCTGATTGAGGCGGTAGGGATTGATGTTGCTATCAGTCCGCGGCTTTTGACGGCGGAAGCGGTGCTGCGGTTTGTGCGCAACAGCGAGTTTTTATCAATCAATGTCCTGGAGAAAGGCTCTGCAGAGGTGTATGAGATTATTGTGAACAGCAGAATGAAGCGGTTGATCAACCGGCCGATTAAGGAGCTGGGGTTGCCCAAAGGGATTTTGATTGGCGCACGGTTTCGCAATAATGATGCGGTGATTCCTTCCGGGAGTGATGTATTATTGCCGGGAGATCGCATCATTATTTTTGCAGCTGCGGCGGCAGTGCGGAAGGTTGAATACTTTCTGCGACTAGAGGTGTAAACAATGCAGAGAAGTTATGTTTGGAGCAGAATCGGAAAATTGTTGATCATCATCGGCTGCAGTATGTTGATTCCCGCCGCAGTGGGGATTTATTATCATGAGGATGATTATCTGGTTTTTTTGCTGACTGCGGCGATGGTGTCCGCTGCAGGTGGCGCGCTCTATTTTTGGCTGCGTCCAACACGGTGGCAGAAACATATTTCTTTACGGGAGAATTATGCATTGGTGGCTTACGGCTGGCTTGTGGTGACGGTGGTTGCCATGATACCTTATCTCTGGACGGGAACTTTTCACACGGTGACCGATGCGTTTTTTGAGACGATGTCCGGTTTGACTACGGTAGGTGCTTCGGTCCTGGATGATATAGAGGGCACAGCTCATTGCGTCCTGATGTGGCGCAGTCTTACCCATTGGCTGGGCGGTATGGGTATTATGGTGTTGTTTGTGGCTTTACTGGCTGGACATGGCGTGGGCGCGATGCAGATTTTCCGCGCAGAAAGCTCTGGACCGGTAAAGGGCAAGCTGCGGCCGAAAATCAGCGAGACTGCGCGCAGTCTGTGGTGTATTTATATGGTCAATACTGTGATTGTGATTGTGCTCTATCTTTTGGCGGGGTTGAATCTTTTTGATGCGTTAAATCATGGCTTTTCTGTGATCTCTACCGGGGGCTTTTCTACGAAAAATGCCAGTCTGGGCTATTATGACAGCGCTGTGGTGGATTGGGTTACTGTGCTTGCCATGTTTTTGGCAGGAGTCAATTATTCGCTTTATTTTTATGCCTGGCGCAAAAAAAGTTTGAAATGCTTCTTGCGAAGCTTAGAATTTCGGGTATATGTCTGTGTGGCCTTGTTTTTTACATTGGCGGTGGTTTGGTTTATCGCGCCGGAATATGGCTATCACTGGCTGGTGGCTTTGCGGTATGCAGCTTTTCAGGTAGTATCCATTCTTTCTACTACAGGGTTTATTACCTGTGATTTTGAGCAGTGGGCGATGCCGGCTCAGATGATCTTGATGCTATTAATGCTTTGTGGTGCTTGTGCCGGTTCTACCACTGGTGGGATTAAAATTGACCGTCATGTCATTTTGGCGAAGAAAGCGGTACAGGAAATTCGGCGGTTTTTGCATCCGCGTATGGTGACGCGGTTAAAATCCAATAATCAATTGTTGGATGATGATGTGGTGCTCAGTGTGATGACGTTTTTCTATATTTATTTGGTTTTGGTGCTGATTGCCACATATTTGGTTTGTCTGTGCGGCGGGGAGTTTTTGGATTCTCTGACTGCTGTGATGAGCTGTCTAGGCGGTGTAGGACCTGCTTGGGGTCAGTGGGGGCCGACAGAATCTTTTTCTTCCGCTCCTACGTTGGCAAAATGGATTTTAAGTTTTTTAATGTTGATTGGTCGGTTAGAGTTGTATACGGTATTGGTACTGTTTTTGCCGTTGCCTACAAAACGGCAGTATCAGGATGAGACAGCTGTAGTGGAAACATTGGAAGAGGATGGATTTTTTGAGCCGATGGTGAGGGAAGAATAATGAGAAGAGCGCGGAAGGGAAATGTTGTATGGTATACAGTGGGTGAGTTGCTGATCATTGTAGCTTGCTGTATGGTGCTGCCGATTATAACAGCGCTTTTCTATCGGGAAACATGTATTAACGTATTTCTGTTCATGATGCCGCTTACCTTGGGGATTGGCATCATGATGATGCTCTATTGGCGTCCTGCGAAAAAAAATATACATTTGCAGGTACGGGATGGGGCGGCCATCGTCACCTTCGGATGGATTTTTGCTGCTGCTCTGGGCATGTGTCCATATCTGCTGGCAGGGACATTTGATACTGTGGCGGAT
>DKVF01000045.1:8000-14170 GCA_002491065.1 Peptococcaceae bacterium UBA7185 | reverse complement strand
ATATACATTTTTACAACGAAATACTTAAAACTGCGTCACCCAAGTTTATTCTTTGGTAAAAATCTGATATACCGGCGCGCCTTCACATTGTGCTGGCATATCAACGCCCAGAATTGTAGCCACAGTAGGTGCTACATCAATGGTACGCACAGTCCGCTCTGTCACGAAATTTTCTTTGATTCCTTTCCCCGCAGCAATAAAAATTGGGGAAACAGAACTTTCATGCATACCTTCGAAGGTGGACAGAGAATCCCCGTGCAAACGGTTAAATCCTTCTTCCAGCCAGTATAAAATGTCACCGCATTCATCTCCGGACAGCCCCAGAATTTCTGCATCTTTATTGCGCAACGCAATGGAAACAATGCGCTTTCCGTCTTTGTTGCGATAATTGTACAAGTCGCTGATAATCTGTGCTTCTAAATCATATTTATCTGCCGGATCTACAATGCCCTCCGATTCCCGACCTTTTAAGTTGATATAAATATGATTTCCTCTATTCGCTACAGCTCGTGTCTTACTGTAATCAATTTCACGCAGTTCATTCCCATTTTCATCTTTTTTCAGTACAGTATACCCCAGTTCTTCCATGACGCGGATATTGCAGCCAAAGCCATCGCCCAGCAATGGAATATCGTCTTCCGGCGGCACCAATAAACCATGGTCAGAAATAATCAATATCGTCCAGCCTTCGTCCAGATAATGCAAAAATGAGCCAATATAAGTGTCTGTACAACGATATGCCCATTCGATGGCATCTTCATAGAGCGCACCATGGTTTCCGATTCCCGGACGGTCCTTACTCAAATACCAGAACAAATGACCGCAGGCATCTACATTGTGTAAATGGGAGAAAATTACTTGATAACCCTCTTTTTCAATCAAATACTGTAAGGCATCCGCCTGCCATTGGCTATAAACATCCCAGGAAGGCAGCAACGCTGTCTTTACCAAGCCTTCATTTCTCGCCTCCGCCATAGATGTGCAGGGAACCGGTCCCACCGCATCTACAACACTCTTTTTCAAATAAGAAGGATACCAAAGCACGTCTTTCTCAATATCCTTAGCGGAGCTAAGCCAAATACGCACTTCGCTTCCATCCTCAGCAATTTCCAAAAGCCGCATATTTCGATTTACTTTTAACGTCGCTTCATCTTTACTCAATTCATCCAATACATTTGCTGCAAATTCATCGCCCAATACTATGATTGGTTCTGCAGCCTTTTTATTTTTATAAATTGCCACTCTGTCATATTTTCCTTCTGCATTGCGCAAAATCAACGCCGGACGTTTTGTCATGCCATTATTCACCAAAATCGTCATTTCTTTTGCGCCATCCGGCACTTCACAGAGCCAATTTTCCGGTTTTGTAATTGGAGAGTTTACGATATCCACCGGCAGCATATCTGCAGATAAATCCCCTTCATGTTCACTGAGAATTAACGAGGTGATTGCCTCCGCATTCCCATAGTCTGACTCGTTCACCTCATCGCGAGCTTTCGTTACCGGAACATCGTTGATGACACAGCCCGCACCGGAAGTATTGGGAACCTTAGCCTGAAAAACCACCTTTTCGATTTTTTCAGATGCGTAAATCAGTTTGTCATCATCTACTACACAATCGCCATTGCCAACGGCATTGGGCTGAGTGCCATCTACCACATGCAGGTTAGGGCTGTCAGAGCTTGGCGGCCAGGAACTGCCGGGCCAATGCCACACCAGCGTCTTCATACCCGCTTCTGCGGTCACATTCCATAATTGTTCTGCTTTACATTTTTTAGAATTCAGATTATAGGTCATTGTTGCCATATCCGTCTTGGACTGCCCCCAGAAGCAGGTAATCCCATGCGTAGCCGGCGTAGCCCCTGTCGCCAGAGAAGTCCACATTGGCGGCGTAATCGTCGGAACGCCTCCTAACATACGCAAGTCCTTACGCGCGCTTCCTCTGGCAATAAATTTGTCAAAGTTCGGCATAATCCCCTCTGCCCGGAAACGGTTCACTAAACTGGGATCTAAGCCATCCACACCTAAAATCAACACTTTCTCATTCAAAGCTGTCATAAATAGTCCTCCTTTGCTGAAATAAAAAAAATTAACTCTATAAATATACTATACATAATTTGTCTTTATCTGTACAACAGAATAAAACTTTCATATTTTTTCTGCACATAACTTTTTTTGTTGCAAAACTCCTTTTTTCATGCTACGGTATAAGTGTGAAGATATTCCTCAAGCAATGTATTTATAGAAACGAGATGATAAACTTTGAAAACAGAGCAAATTGCCTATCTGGACGACATATCCCGTACCCATTCCATTACACAGACCGCACAGCGCTTTTTTATCAGCCAGCAGGCCTTAAGTGTTTCTCTCACAAAATTGGAAGAGGAATTCGGCACTACCTTCCTTGTGCGCACCAACAAAGGTGCCTATTTAACCGAAGATGGTCTATTTTTTCTGCAAAATACACAGCCCATCCTAGATCGCTACAAAGAATTGAAGGAATCCTTTTTTCTTCATTCTACCGCTGCAACAGATGAAACCATTTCTCCAGAGGGACATCTTGTTATTTTCTGTCATACCAGAATCTTAGAGCCGTTGTTGATTGATTTACTGGAACAATACACTCGGAAATATCCCCAGGTTCATATCACATTGTACGAAAAGGAAAACATTGATATCATAACTGCTATTGCACAGCAAGCAGGCGACTTTGGCCTTATTTTTACTCCGGAATTTCTATTTGACAATACAAGCGGCTATCAGCTTCCTGCGCACGTTCAGCTAGAAGAACTTTTTTCTGACCATTTCATTGTCTGTTGCAGCGCCAATCATCCATTGAAACAGCAAAAATCCCTATCCATGCATTCCTTTCAGGGTTTTCCTGCAATTTTATTTGATACAAACAAATATGTTTCTCAATCAGATACACTCCCTTTACCAGATACGGAAGGCCATTGCTACTATTCCAACAACGCATCCTTCCATAAAGCTATGATTCGCCGCGGCATGGCGATTTCTCTGATCACAGCCTTTGAATTCCGCAAACTGTATTTTAAACATAAGGACCTTATCGCTCTGCCCATCACAGACAGTCCCAAATCCATCATCAATTTAGTGCTCAACAAAAAAGAGCCACCTTCTCAGGCAGCACAACTGTTCATTAATCTATTAAAAAAATACGACTTTTATGGTATATAATAAAATAACTCAGGAAACAAAAATATGCCCTTGCTTCCTGAGTTATTTTACTTTTTCCAGATTATCCGCTATTGTTCTGCTGCTTGCTGCAGCGCTTCCACCTGCTGCCAGTATTCTTCCAAACACAATCCATTTTCTGTGATATACTGGGCCACTTCATTGCCCACATAGCGATAATGCCACGGCTCGTAAATAATCCCCGTATATTCACTTTTACCTTGAGGATAGCGCAGAATAAAACCATACTTCCAGCTATTGGTCATCAGCCATTGCTGTTCTGGCGTGTCCGCCTGCGAATCATCCAGCATCTGATGGCTCGTTGCCACAATATCTGCCGTTAAACCGGTCTGATGTTCACTGGTACCTGGATAAGCCACCACTGTTTTCGCCTTTTCGTAGGCATCCTCATAAGACAGCCCTGCAGCCTGCTGCTTTTCCACCTGCTTTTCAAACAAAGTGGTCTGACGTTCCCAGCTGCGATAGCTGGAGCAAATCATTGGAGACAACCCTTCTGCACGGGCATCCTGAAGCATCGTGTTCATCGCATCTGCCGCCCGCTTGTCAAATTTGAAATCGGTATTGTCCACCGTTACCAATTCGGGCATATACCCATCAGCCAAGACATGACTACTGTTCACCAATACAGTTTTCCAGCTCTCCTCCTCCGGCAGGATTGGAATCTGTACTGTTTGCTGCAAATCATCCCCGCTGTTCGGGCTCTCATCCACCGAAACAGAATTATCTACAGGCTGTTCTGCCTCCTGTCCAGTAATAAAAACAACACATACAATTCCTATCAAAAGGATCGCCAAAACCGCTACAATTATTTTCATCTGTTGCCGTTTTTTCTCCTGTTGATGCTGCAGTCTTCGTTGCCGCGCTCTAGATTTATTTTCTTCCTGCATAATGTCCTCCTGTCCTAAAATCCAAAATTTTCGGGCACTTCCCACATCGCATTATATTTGACGCAGGTTGCTATTCATCCACTGCCGAATCAAACAGCGACTGCTGGAACAACCAGTTTCCCTGGGTATCCATCAGCCCTTGGGAAAAGCCCTTTTCCACCCAAAAGTGTTCCTCCGACAGCACTGTAATATTTTTTGCTTTCTCAATAAGGATACCTCCGTTCAAATCCAACAAATCGCAGAGCTCGCTGCCGCCATAGCGATAATGACCTATCACCAAAGGAGGTTCACCCTCGGTTCCCAAAGAATCATTATAAACATACGGGGAATACATGCTCTCATAGTCGCGGCTGCCGTATACATTGCCCTCCAAATCCAAAAGCTGCGCCTTGTTGTCCTTCCAATCGCTGTAAATCAGGCGGCCGTTCCCCGCTATCTGCAGCCATGTATCCGGCGCGCCTTCAAAAACAACTTGGCCTTTCTTGTTTAGAAGCACCGGCTCTCTCAATGTCGTTGCCGCCATAAAATAGCAACCCGTATCATCTCCATATTCCCTGTAGATGTTCTCATAGCGGGCACTGAGCGGTTGCCCCGCGTAATTGTACATCTGCATCGCCTGCTGCCACTCACCTTGCTGATACTTGGAAAAATCCATGAGCATCACATCATCATCAGCATAGACAATCTCCATTTCCTGGGCTCCATCCTGTACCGCACTGACATACCGCACAGCGCCGTCCTCCAGGGAAATGACAAAGAACTGCTTTCCTTTTTGCGCGATGCACAAATCCACACCAGGAGCATTACACCAGAGAATCTCATCATAGCTGCACGGAACCACTTCTGTGCCATCCGCAGCGCAAACGCCTTCTTTCTCATCCTGACGGAAAACAATCCATCCGTTTCCCAATGTCCGGCAGTTCTCATATTTCCGCAACACCCTCATTGTACCATCGGCAATGCGGCAACTGTTATCAAGATAATCATACAGAATATAAAAATCCCCATTCTGCATCATATAGCCTACATCTTCTAAAAGGACCTCACCGGTCTTGCGGCTTTCCAGCCTGCCATCATTATATAATACATAATCGCCATAAACAGCGACCACCAACCGTTGCCCCAAATCCTGCAAAAAGGTACCGTCCAAATCGTACAGCTGATATTGATAGTGAATATGTTTATAATTTTCCTCCTCATAAAGCTCCTCCGCTGTAAGCGAGGGATCATCCACCGTTACCGTTATCGTCCGTAGCCACAACTGCTGCCCCTTTTCTCTATCATAAATGACCTCCACATTGCGGCGCTCCAGCGGCAAGACCATCCTGCCTGTTTCATCAATAGCTCCGTACAGATAGTCCCAGTCATTGGTGGTGCGACTGCTGTCATAGACAATATATACCTCAGGCCGCTCCTTTGCAGCCTCCTGCTGTTCCTTGACACTGCAGCCTGTGCATAATAGGCAAAGCAGCAACAACAGCAAAATAAACATCCACTGATTGATGGAAAAAAACTGTTTATCTCTTCCTGCTCGCCCCATAGCATTTCCCCCTTACTGCATTTCATTCCTACAAAACCTATCTGAAATGTACACCCTTTTCAGCATTTTGTCAAGCGCTGTCGACTTGAAGATGATGTAAATTGCGCACATACGAAAAAAGCTGTCGGCAAAATGATCTGCCAACAGCCTTTCCACTATTTTAGAGGCATCTTCACGATTTTCTACTCAACCGCCCTCTTTTTCTTTTCATGGCGTGCTTCCCCATGCCAGGGAAACTCTTACATCATACCGCCCATGCCGCCATCCATCGGCATTGGCTGTTCTTTTGTCACATCAGCTACCAAGCTTTCGGTAGTCAAAATCATAGAAGCAATACTTGCCGCATTCTGCAGTGCAGAACGAGTCACCTTTGCAGGGTCCACAATACCGGCCTGAATCATATCTTCATAAACATCTGTACGGGCGTTGTATCCCTGACCCAGCGGCAGTGCTTTCACTTTTTCTACAATGACGGAGCCTTCTTTTCCGGCATTGAACGCAATCTGACGTACTGGTTCTTCCAAGGC
>DKVF01000045.1:0-7659 GCA_002491065.1 Peptococcaceae bacterium UBA7185 | reverse complement strand
CTTTCCAAAGCAGGCAGAATATTGAGCAGAGCAGTACCGCCGCCAGGAACAATCCCTTCCTGTACAGCCGCCTTAGTCGCTGCCAAAGCATCCTCAATGCGATGTTTCTTTTCGGTCAATTCGGTCTCAGTCGCTGCGCCTACATGAATGACAGCAACACCGCCTGCCAATTTGGCAACACGTTCCATATATTTGTCACGGTCAAAATCGGAAGTGGTCTCTTCGGCCAGTACGCGAATCTGGGCAACACGAGCTTCGATTTCAGCTTTATCCCCAGCACCTTCCACGATGGTGGTGTTTTCCTTGCCCACGGTTACTTTGGCAGCGCTGCCCAGCATATCCAGTGTGGTATCTTCCAGCTTATAACCCAATTCGTCGGTGATAACCTCCCCGCCGGTCAGAATCGCGATATCTTTCAGCATTTCTTTTCTCCGTTCCCCGAAGCCTGGAGCCTTTACTGCCACACAGGTAAAGGTGCCGCGGAGTTTGTTCAATAACATAGTGGTCAGCGCTTCCCCTTCCACGTCTTCTGCAATCAACAGCAGCGGACGGCTAGCCTGCACAACCTGTTCCAACACAGGTAAAATTTCCTGGATATTGCTGATTTTTTTGTCGGTCAAAAGAATCAGCGGGTTATCCAATACAGAAACCATTTTTTCTGTGTCTGTCACCATATAAGGGGAGATATAGCCACGGTCAAACTGCATCCCTTTTACCACATCCAAGGTAGTACCAAAGGTCTGGGAATCCTCTACCGTGATGACCCCTTCCTTGCCCACTACTTCCATAGCTTCGGCAATGAGTTCGCCAATTTTTGGATCGTCGCAGGATACAGCGGCAACCTGAGCGATTTCTTCTTTGGTCTCAATTTTCTGAGACAATGAGCCAATGGCTTCCACTGCAGTTTCCACTGCCTTCTGAATCCCCTGGCGAATCACCATGGGATTGGCACCGGCTGCCACATTTTTTAAGCCCTCATGCACCATTGCCTGAGCCAATACAGTAGCTGTTGTGGTACCGTCACCGGCAACGTCGTTTGTCTTTGTGGCTACTTCTTTTAAGAGCTGTACGCCCATATCTTCAAATGGGTCTTCCAAATCAATTTCACGGGCAATAGATACACCGTCATTGGTAATCACCGGTGCACCGTATTTTTTACCCAATACTACGTTTCTGCCCTTTGGCCCTAATGTCACTTTCACTGCTTCTGCTACTGCATTCACACCAATTTCCAGAGATTTTCTGGCTTCTTCTCCAAAACGAATTTCTTTCGCCATTATTATTTGCCTCCTAAACTATTCACTCTTGCACACGATTTTTCAAACTAACCTTCACAAATTTATTCAATTACAACCAGAACGTCATTTTCTGTCAACAGTACCAACTCTTCACCGTCAAATTTGACTTCTATACCGGCATGCTTTCCGTATACCACTTTATCGCCAACTTTAATTTCCAACGGGATACGCTGTCCTGTAGCCTGTGCCACATAACCGCTGCCAACTGCAACTACCTCGCCCTGATGGGGCTTCTCCTGTGCAGAGCCTGGCAATACAATGCCGCTCTTTGTGGTCTCCTCTGCCGCTACAGGTTTTACTGCAATTCTGTCACCAATTGGTCTGATACTCATAATTGAAATCCTCCTTAAAGATTTTTAGATATAGAATTTATTTTTCAACAAGGTTATATATGTTTTGTTAGCACTCAACACCATCGAGTGCTAACATTTATATAATACCACCTATTTTAAAAAAAGCAAGGGATTTTCAAAAAAAATTTGCCAAAATGGAAAAATATTTTATAATGATTTCATAGGCAAGATTTTGCCCCATCACACAGAGCACAATATGTAAATTAATTCTTGCCTTTCCTAAAAAAATCCTGCCGGAAAGGAATGCAATCTATGAAAAATCAACTTCGCCGCACTTACAAGCAGCTCCGCGCCCAGCTGTCGCCCCAACAGGTACAGCACTACAGTCAGCAAATCGCCAATCGTCTTTTCTCCCTGCCCTTGTGGCAAAACAGCCATACTGTGATGCTGTATCAATCCTTCCAAAATGAAGTGGCCACTGCCGTCATCTATGAAAAGGGCTGGCAGGAGCAAAAAAACATGCTCTTGCCCATCTGTATGCCGCAAAACGGCCTGATGGAAATGAGCCTGCTTCCATCCTTTCAGCAGCTGGTGCCCAACCATTACGGCATCGCCGAGCTGCCTCCTGCCGCCTGGCAGCTCATCCCGCCGGAAAAAATTGATTTAGCTGTCATACCCGGCATTGCCTTTGACACCTTCGGCAATCGTTTGGGCTTCGGTGCCGGCTATTACGACCGATATCTGCTCCGCCTCCGAGCCGACGTAAAACGGGTTGCCCTGGCTTATCAGTGCCAAATATACAACGGCAAGCTGCCCACCGATGCCCATGACCTACCAATGGATTATATTCTCACCGAAACACAGATATACCGGTTTTGCTGAGGTTAAAAAAATGCAGCCCGCCATTGCAATATGATGTCTCATATCGCAGCGGCAGGCTGCACAGATAATCCCATATCCCCCTTATTACCGGGCGAAGAGGAAAAATCGATCATCCCGCTCAAATACATCCACATCGGAGCCATAAAAATCCTGCAGATTTTCCTGCTGAATGACTTCCTTTAAGTCTCCTTTTGAGTGTATCTTACCTTCCTTAATCAACAATGCTTTGTTGAAAATAGGCAAAATCTCATCGGTGTTGTGGGTGACAAAAAAGATACTCTTCTGCTCCTGCGCCAATTTTTCGATGATTCCGTACAAATCCTTCTTGGCAAAAATGTCCAGTCCATTGCAGGCCTCGTCAAATATAATAATTTCCGGGTCGCTGATCAGCGCTCTGCCGATAATCACCTTTTGTTTTTCTCCCTGAGACAGGCTTCCGTAGGTGCGCTCCCGCAATTTGGCAATGCCCAGCTTCTCCATCACGCCTTCTGCCTTGGCAATATCCTCCTCGCTCACCTCATCCCACAAACCGATGCTGGCAAACTTTCCGCTCAAAATAATATCCAGCGGCGTTTCATTCACAGGAATATTTTGCGACAGAGAATTGGATATCCATCCAATATGCTTGCGCAAATCGGCAATAGGACAATTTCCGAATTGATAGCCCAACACATTGGCGCTGCCGCCGAAAGCAGGAAAAATATAACCGTTAATCAGATTGAGCAGTGTGGTTTTGCCGGAGCCGTTCAGCCCCAAAATAATCCAATGCTCGCCGGCCTCTACCTGCCAGTTAATGCCGTCTAAAATTGTCTTTCCGTTTTTGCGATAGCTCACATTCTGCAAATCAATAATCATTTTTGTCACCTTCTGTTTTGTTTCCGCCTTGCTTTTTCCACAGCACAAGCCTTTCGATTCAGAAAGAGCCGCTGTATCCCTTGCCGGTGCCTTCACTTTACCAATGATTTTTTCTTATCTTTTTTACCCTTTTTGTCTTTCTTATTTTTTAACTTTTGCTGCTTTTCACTCCAGCCGTATTCCTCTAAAATGGCGCTGGGCGTGCGGGTGATAAACCAGTTCAACATATACAATAAAATAGCCAAATCATCCAGCTGTCCAAAAATCGGAAAATCAAAAATAAAATCATATGGGAAAAGTAAGTAGCCTATGGTTACAAACAAGAAAACCAGCTTATTCCAACGGGCCACACGGCTATCCCTCATCAAATTTACCGTAAGGGGCAACGTCTGCTTCATATTCCACACTGCCCGTACTGCTTTTCCAACAGGATTACTGCGCATTTCGCTCACCTCAATCTCTTACTGTGCCGTTACACACCCAACATTTCCTTTTCCAACTCACTCTTCTTATTGCGGCACATCAGCTCACTCACCGCCTGCTGCACCGGAAAATCCTCAAAGAGCACGCGATACATCATTTCTGTGATAGGCATGGAAATATGCAGCTCCCGGGCCAGCTCCATTGTAGCCTTGGTAGTCTTTACACCTTCCACCACCATACCCATATCCTGCAAAATCTGCTCCAGTTTTTTCCCTTCTCCCAAAGCCAAACCGCAGCGATGATTGCGGCTATGCCGGCTGGTGCAGGTCACCACCAGGTCGCCGATTCCGGTGAGACCGGAAAAGGTCAGCGGGTCTGCGCCCAGATGGGTGCCCAAGCGCGTGATCTCCGCCATGCCGCGGGTCAGAAGCGCCGCCTGCGCATTGTCCCCCAAGCCCAAACCAATAGCGATACCGGTGGCAATAGCAATGATATTTTTAATAGCTCCCCCAATCTCCACGCCGATGAGATCATCATTGGTATAGACACGGAAAGACGGAGACATAAATAAATCCTGCACTGCCTTCGCTGCGTTTTCATTCACCGAGCAGGACACTACCGCCGCCGGCAGTCCTCTGCCCACTTCTTCCGCATGGCTGGGGCCATATAAAGCCACAAAGCGTTCCCCGCTCCCCGCAATGACTTCCTCTGTCACCTGACTCATACGCAGCTTGGTGCCCACTTCCAGACCCTTTGCCGTATTGATCAGTATGGCCTCAGGCGGCAGCAAATCCTTAATCTTCTCCAATATTTCCCGCAAAGACTGGGAGGGCACTGCCAGCAGCACATACTCTGCACCGGTCAATACCTCCTGCAAATCGGTGTGCACCTGAATGCCCTCCGGTAACACGACACCGGCCAGATATTTTTTGTTTTCCCGCGTCCCATTCATCTCGTCAGCCTGTTCCTGACGGCGGCACCACATCTGTACCGTCTCGCCATTTCCTGCCAATACAACCGCCAGCGCTGTGCCCCAGCTTCCGCAGCCTATTACGCCTACCTTACTCATCTCTATCCACCCCTCGCTTTACTGTTTCTTCATTCCAATTTTATTCTCCGTGCCGTTCATCAAGCGCTTAATATTGGGAATATGCAGATAAATCACATACAGAGCTGCTGCGCCTATGCCCAGAGTGTATTGAATGGGCGCATGGGTAACATAGAGCATTACAGGAGCCAGCCATGCTGCGCAAATAGAGCCCACTGACATATAATGGGTCGTCGCGCACAAGATTATCAGCACCGCCGCGCACACCGCAATGGTCACTGGCGACATATACAGCACCACACCGGCTCCTGTCGCCACGCCCTTGCCACCTTTGAACTGAATAAAGCAGCTCAGCGTATGACCTATGATAGCCACCAGGCCGCCAACTAACGCCCCTGTCTCTCCTGCCAGCTGAAAACCGATACAAGCTGCCAGCCAGCCCTTTCCCATATCGCCTGCCAGCACCACCGCTGCCGGCGCAATGCCCAGTGTACGCCACACATTGGTAAACCCTACATTGCCACTGCCATGCTGGCGAATATCAATACCCTTTGCCCGTCCCACAATGTAGCCAAAGGGAACAGCGCCCAAAAAATAAGCGCACAGTATCACCAAAACCCATCTCATCGTCTTCACTCCTCAGACCGTTTTTTCACAACAATGCGGATTGGTGTACCCTCAAAGCCAAAATTTTCACGAATCTTGTTCTCTAAAAACCGCTCATAGGAAAAATGCATCAATTCCGGTTCATTCACAAAAAATACAAAGGTGGGCGGTTTTACACCGCTCTGTGTAACATAATAAATTTTCAGCCGCTTTCCCTTATCAGAAGGCGGCGGATTGAGCTGCATCGCATCCCGGACAATCTCATTCAGAATACTGGTATGCACCCGCATCGCATTCTGTTCCACAGCCCCATTTACCAAATCTAAAATGCGGGTAACCCTTTGCTTGGTCTCCGCAGACACAAAAATCATAGGCGCATACTGTAAAAATAGCAGCTCACTGCGAATCTTTTTCTCCATGACAGAGGCTGTCTTATCATCCTTGGCAATGAGATCCCACTTATTCACCACCAAAATAATGGCCTTTCCCTGCTCATGGGCATAGCCCACAATCTTTTTATCCTGTTCAATCAGGCCTTCCTCCGCATTGATTACCATCAGCACCGCATCACTGCGGTCAATAGCCCGCAAAGAACGGATGACGCTGTAGCGCTCCGTGGTGGTCTCCGCCACCTTGCTCTTGCGCCGCATCCCCGCCGTGTCTATAATGACATAGCGCTGGCCATTGCGCTCAAAGCTCGTGTCAATGGCATCCCGTGTGGTACCGGGAATATTGCTCACAATGGAGCGTTCCTGTCCCAAAATTGCATTGGTCAGCGAAGATTTGCCCACATTGGGCCGACCCACTACTGCAATCTTGATGATATCCGGTTCATAGTCGTCCCCGTCAAACTGTTCCAACAATTCCATCAGGCGATCCAGCAAATCTCCGGTATTCATACCATGACTGGCAGAGATGGGATAAGGTTCTCCCAAGCCCAGCTGATAAAATTCATAAAGATCATCTGTATTCTCAAAATTTTCTACTTTGTTTACCGCCAGAATAACTTCCTTTTTCGTCCGCCGCAGCATTTGAGCAATCTCCATATCCTCGATGGTTACCCCTGCTTTGATATCGCACATAAAAACAATGACATCCGCCTCTTCCATGGCGACCTGCGCCTGCTTGCGCACCTTGGAAAGAATGGTGTCCTCGCTGTTTACCTCAATGCCGCCGGTATCAATCAACGTAAATACACGATTATTCCACTCCGCATCCTGATAAAGACGATCCCGGGTCACACCGGGGTAATCCTCGATAATCGCCAAATGGGTGCGGGTAAGCCGATTAAACAATGTTGATTTTCCCACGTTGGGCCGACCAACAATTGCCACTACTGGTTTCATATAGAAATACTCCCTTCTTATCCTCTGTCCATCTTTGTCCACATTTTATTTATTATCCCCGATATTGCCCATTCCGTCAAGGGTTTGCCGTATTTTTTACGCCTGTCCGTTAAAGAAATATTTTTTGAAGTGCGCTGATTTTCCCGGCGAAAATCATCAGTCCGCCTGCAAATATTCCTTGCGATATACCCGCGCCGCCAGAGATTTGTCCGTGTACCATTTCCCCACCTGTGTCGATTCAAACTCCTCCAGTTTCGAAGGATCCTCCAAGAGCTCCTTCAGATAGTATCCCGCTAAGCCTGAATTAAATCTTCCCAGCCAATCCCTGCAAGTCCCGCAGCTGCAGCCGCAGGTGCACTCGCTGCCTGTTTTCTTGGAGCAAAACACATTGGTAACCTTTTTCATCCGTCCCATCCCCTATTTATCTATCATATAGATTATTTTTATTCTATTGTAGCAGATTTGTCACACATTTGCCATCTTTAATTTTTTATCCCCTCAACTCTCCTGCGTATCATTTTGTTACATAGAGGCGTCTGGCTTCTTCTCATCCCCATTTGCATTTACATCTATATCAGGTTTCTATTTCTATAACCACTGTTTTTTGCTTGCTTCACTGTGATGTTTAACTTTCATTTTTGAGATTTTTCGACGTAAAACACAGCACAAAACGTAAAAAACGGCTTCCGCACAAAGCAGAAACCGCTTAACCATTATGATGGACGATAGAGGGCTCGAACCTCCGACCTCATGCATGTGAGGCATGCGCTCTAACCAACTGAGCTAATCATCCCAATAAAACATACTATAGCACTTTCAAAGCAAAATTGCAAGAAAATTTTGCTTTGTAGTACGCTTCTCTCATAGAAAAGAATACGCTCCTGTTTTGATATGTACCCTCTTTGCTG
>DKVF01000069.1 GCA_002491065.1 Peptococcaceae bacterium UBA7185 | reverse complement strand
ACATTTGACGTAGAGCCGAAAAAATACTGCGTTCGAAAAAGAAACGCAGCGACGCAATCTATAACGATTACGTTGCTGCGTTTTTTGACGTTTGTTTCCTGTTATCATCACATCGCAAGCATGCGATGAAGTAAACAATTTCTAACAGCCTAACACAAACCCCAATAGAAGTACTCTCTCCACACAGGATCCTTCTATTAGGGTTTCATGTTTCTTGTGAATTTTTTGCTCAAATTAAAAGAAAATACAGTACAGAAATCAATAATAAACCCGGCAGACCTAATATCGCCACCAATAGAACCGTTACCGGATTAATCGGCAAATGTATGCCCCAGTACTCGCCAACAATACTGATAAAGCACAAAATCACCACTGATAATACTGAATTTAACAACAACTTCAGCATCATCTGCACTGGCGCAGTGGCCAGACGGGCTATGAGAAAAATCAAAGCCACAGCAAAAAAAACAAACAATACAGTCTCCATCTGGATATGCGTCATAACAGATCCCCCCGGCATTTTATTCTGTTTTATCCTATGCGGCAGGACTGCCTGTTATGTCAGCGAACTGGAATATTTTCACAAGTCAAGGATTCGCACTTTGCCAAGCGCAACAAATATTCGTAACGTCGTTCCGCTGCCATTACCTGATAAATTACTGCATCAATCAACGCCGGATCGCTTACCTCATTATACACACTCTGCGCATTGTGCCATTGATTCCGCGCTTCCTCCAATTCCAACGCCAAGTCCACATTGACCACCTCCATAAATGCATACAATCAACAATTTTTTTTAACTTTGTTTTCATAGTATGCACTTATGAAGCAAAAAATAATCACTTTTTCAATTTGACTCCGTACCTGGCATAAAAAATAGACAAACTTCTATATGATGTAATAGAAATTTGCCCGTTTTTTGCAATTTATTCATTTTGCTCTGTAGAGGCTGCCGACTCCGCTGGTGCGTGAGACAGCAATACTTTTTTAATGGATTTTTCTAATTTTACACGGGGAATCCACACTTGATGCCCGCAATTGGTACAGCGGATACGAAAATCCATCCCCACGCGCATAATCTCCCACTGATTGCCGCCACAGGGATGATTTTTGCGAGTCTGCACAATATCACCCACATACAATTTCATTGGCATACTTGTCAGCTCCCTTTCTTTATTTTATCAACTGAATTTTAGGATAAGATATTTCCACATTTGCTGCTTCTAACGCTGCTTTTATTTCTTTACGCAATTCTCGCTCAATGGGCAATTGCTTCCAATTCCACGCTGTAAAGGTAGCCCGCACTGTCACAGCGGAATCTGCCAGCGCAATGGCGCCCACCACGTTGGGTTGCTCCTCCAAATCTTCCTGATATTGCTGCGCTACTCTATCACAGGCTTGCTGCATGACAGCAATGGCATGCTCTAAATTCTCTTCATAGGCAATCCCGACATCCACAAAACCTCTCTGCGCAGCTCGACTGTAATTAATTACCTTACCAATACTGCCATTGGCAATAATCATCAGATGCCCGTCCACTGTCTGCACTTTTGTCGTTTTCATCCCGATCTCTTTCACCTGGCCCAGCACAGTATCAATCTGGACATATTCACCTACGGCATACTGATCCTCCAGTACAATAAAAATCCCGCTCATCAAATCCTGTACAATACTCTGCGCGCCAAAGGCTACCGCCAGACTGACTACCCCCGCACCGGCAATGATGGTCGTCACTGAAAACCCTATCATATCCAAGCAAGTGATAATGCCTATAAAATATAGCACGTAGCTGACAATACTCTTAAAAAGCTTTGATAATGTATGTAACCTCTTTTCCTCCAATGCTACCGCGTCATTTTTGCTCAACGTCATTGTAAGGCGATTGCGAAACAACTTATCAATCAAGTGACAGGCAATCTGCCGAATCAAAAGCACCAGTATGACCACGATCATAATTTTTACGGCAATTCCTGCATAACTCCACAGTGCCTCTTTGGAAAAGAGTCCAAATAAATACTTCGTCACCTCCGGATCAGGTTGTAAGTCCATATTCTCCATAACTTGTTCTACTTCGTCCATTGTCTTGTGTACTCCTTCGTCTGCTCCATAAATAGGTAATTGTTTCATTGCTATCATCTAAAGTAGATAAAATTTCTTCCATAATTTCTTTCACTAAACCATCTGGCTCACAATAAAAAGCCTCTCTGAGTGCTGGGCACGCCTGGATATGTTTTCCCTTGCCGATAGCCTCTGCTGCCAAAAGACGAATCTGCCAATTTTCATCGGTCAAAAGCCGGGACAGAATGGGCACTACCGAGCTATCTTCCATTTGCCCAAGGGCCTCTACCGTCATTTTCTTCAATAAATAATTTTCTGTATGCAACAAATCAGTCAGCACCGGTATGACACTGCTGTCGCCAAACGAGCCCAACAACTGCACCATAACCATTTTTCCCTGTACATCAGCTTGTGGAAGCTTCTGCAGAATGATGGGAACCAATTTAGGTCCTAATGCCTGCAATACATCATAAATGCGGGAAGCCAGAAAATTTTCCGGTTTGTTTAAGGCATCCAGCATCGGCTCTATCACCAGCACCGGATCCTGTTTCTTCAGTGCGCCGGCAGCTGCCAGACGCAAGCTTTCATTATTCCGGCGCATTTCCTGCATCAAAAACTCCACCACATTTGGATCATGGATATAGCCCAAGGCTTCCAACGCCTGGCCTTTTTGCCGCACAGACAAATCCCCATAATCAGCTATCAATTTGAACCAGTAATCCTGAAATGTGGCTTTCGCCAAATCTCGCTGCGCAAAGCTGTCCAATTCATCCCAATATCGCCAGAACATTTCCTCTCTGTCTGCCTGACTCATCAATTCAAGCGCAAAACGATACTCGGGCAGCTGATCGCGGCGCAGAATCCATTGACTGGCCACCTGCGCAATATCGGTTTGATTTTGCAGCATTTGCTGCCGTTGATACTTTTTACTTCTAAATGGAATCATATTCCTACCCCCGCTCGTATAATCCTAACGGCAGGTCTGCGGTTGAAAGCAGCCTGTTTTTTCACATCGGCTGCACCGCTGAGGAAATTCAACACATCTCCTTAGAATTTCCCCATAACCGCTTTTCCATTCAGATAATCAAACTTACTTCCTTGTCGTGAATTGCGTGCTAAAAACTCTGCATCAATGGCATCTTTTATCTTCCACCAGCTTGTATCCCAGTTACAGAACAGCAGACTATCATCCTGTGGACCTTTCCCAACCAGCCTTTGGATAACAATCTCAGGGGAGAGATATTCTAAAAATGTAACAACCCGCTCCACATATTCCTTAAGCGAAATCATAACAAACTCGCCCGCCTCATAACGGCGGCCAAGCTCTGTGCCTCTGACCACATATAACGAATGCAGCTTCACAAAATCTACGCCCAATGCAGAAATAATTTTGGCAGTCTCTATCACATCCAGTTCTGTATCACCGGGAAGATTGAGAATGACATGAGCAGTCGTGCTCAGTCCATAGCGCTTGATCCGCAGCACAGCATCAATATATTCTGCCAACGTATGTCCCCTGTTGATGTCAACCAAATTATGGTAATTTACCGTCTGTAATCCTAATTCAATATCAATATCCAAATTCCTGCTGGCTTTTACTTCCGCCAAAAATTCTAAATAGGCATCATTTACGCAATCAGGTCGCGTAGAAATAGCAAGTCCCACCAAATCTTCATCATCAATGGCCGCCAGCACCGTTTCCTGAAATTGTGCCAAAGGCATATAGGTATTGGTATAGGTTTGCAAATAGCTGATGAATTTATGCGCATGAAAACGCCGTTCATAAAAGGCTTTATTCTCCGCCCATTGTTCACGAATCGTCATTGTGTCCGGTAAGCACTGAAAACCAGAACCCGATGATTCACAAAAAATACAGCCTCCGACGCCCACCGTCCCGTCGCGATTGGGACAGGTGCCACCGGGAATATTCAAAGGCACTTTATATACACGTTCTCCGTAGCGCGCCTCCAACCACGGCGCATAATCACGATAATCGGGCATATCAGATTCCCCCCGTTACATCAGGATTTAAAAATTGACTGCAAAAATGCAATACTTGGGATTGGGCAAACAGCGATCCTTCCATAAGGCCTAACACACTGATTCCTTTATACAAAATCAGCATTGTCACAAAAGCAAGTACCAACGATACCAGCATACCGCCCACTCTGTCCATAAAACCAACCACTGGCACCAAATGTACCACACCGGCCAGCACATGGCTCACAAAAAATAATATCAGACAACACAGCGCCCACAGCACAATAAACACAATCCCTTTTAAGACAGAGGTTGCCACTGTAGTCGCAATCACATCCGCCATAGTCGCATATACACCTGCGCCCACTGCGTTTACCTGTTCCTGCACCGCCGTGAGAATGCTCTGCTTGATGGAATCAGGCAATATGGATTGGTCCAGATAGGTATACAGTTGTCCCATGCCTTGAAAGCTGGCCGTAATCGCCGAAAAATTATCAGGCATAGGGAGCATTTTGCGTATACTAGCCCCCAACATTTCCGCTGTGCTGAATTGTTCATTTAACCAGCCCGTCGCAGGAGAAGCCAACAGATAGCTGACCACCAACGCAATCACATTGCCGAACAATCCAATTAAGCTTTTTAAAAATCCCTTGCGGAATCCTGTCACCGCTGCGAATAAAAAAAGTGCAGCCAAAATCCAATCCAGCATTCGCTTCATCCCTCTTTTCCATAAGTTCAACTCCACTCAGCTTTTGTTTCAACTGATAACAGATTCTGAAAATTATAAAAACCTACCTCTACACCATTTGCCGCAGTGTCTTTTTCATCTCATCAGAAATCCGTCTGGATTCGACGCATTTTTGCACAGTTTTTTTCCACGTTTCTGCATCTAAATGATGTCTCTGAAAATAGCTCCACGTCGCTTCCGGCTGTTTTGCCAGTGCAGTGGCCAGCGTCCATGCTACTGCCATTTTCACATAATAACCTTCATGGCGCAGTTCGTCCAAAAGAGACAACACCTGTGCGATGTATCCCTCGTTCAAAAAATAATCCATCATCATAACAACAGCAAAACGGATTTGATACTCCTCGCCACTATGTAGATAAGGCTGTAAAAACTCCCACACAAGCTGCTGATTTTTGGCTGCAAACTTCAAACCGCTGCAAAAGCTGTCGCACACAGACCAGCTGTTAATGCGGGGTACGAAAGCTGCAATATATCGTAATCGCTCTTTCGGCTCCACTTTTATTGCACCGATCACCATACCCTGCAGCATAAGTTCTTCAAAATAATAAGGCTCCTCTAGCAAATATTGCTGCCAGTTACCCTTGGCAACTTCTTTTGCTATTTGCCGTAACTGCGGTAAACGTACTCCCAATACATGTTCTATACCAGGTAATAAATTAGCCGAGAACTTTTTATAATCATTCTCCGCCAAGCGTTCAATTTCCTGGCGAATTTCCAAAAAATCATCCACACCTTAGCCCTCCCTATGACATTCCCGCAACATTGCAATCTCCTGTCCATATCCTTCCAACATATCGTGAGGTGTTTCCAGGATAAAAAATAAATTCTTCAACCGCGGATGATTGATGAGCGCACAAATAGCTGAAAGCCCCAATGTGCCTTTCCCAATAGGCGCGTGCCGGTCCTTATGACTGCCCATGGGATTCATACTGTCATTCAAATGGACGGCTTTCAGCTTGTCCAATCCCAAAACATCATCAAATTCATCCAACACCGCGTCCAGATTTGTTACAATATCATAACCGGCATCATATACATGACAGGTATCCAAACATACACCCACATTTTCCGGCAGATGTACTCCATCTATAATACGGCGCAATTCCTCAAAGTGACTGCCAATTTCACTGCCTTTGCCCGCCATCGTTTCCAGCAAAATTGTCGTGTGCTGCTCTGGTTTCATCACTGTATTGAGCTGCTGTGTAATCTGTGCAATGCCCATATCAACGCCCTGCCCCACATGACTGCCCGGATGAAAATTGTAGAAATTCCCTGGCAAATACTCCATGCGCCGCAAATCATCCGCCATCATTTCACAGCTAAACTGCCGCACACTCTCATCAGCAGAGCAAGCATTCATCGTATAAGGCGCATGTGCCAGTATATATGTGAATTGATGAGCTTGCGCCAATTCCAAAAAAGCTGCCACATCACTTTCTTTTATTTCTTTTGCTTTTCCGCCCCGTGGGTTGCGGGTAAAAAACTGAAACGTGTCTGCATTGATTTTCAACGCATCTTTGCCCATAGCCAGATACCCTTTTGAAGCAGACAAATGACATCCAATATGCAGCATATATACAACCTCCGTTTACTCACAAAATGTAGCTGTCAGAAATACTTCAACGTTCCTAGTGTATCATGAAACAGAATCGCCTGCCAATAGAAAGATAGCAAATATCGCAGTTCACGGAAAAAATAATTGCTATGACTACTTTCGCATGCTATAATAAAAAGAGATTTCGGCGTTTAGCTTGAAGGAGGGAAAACTATCATGGCACATATTAAAACAATCAGCGCTCAGAATTTGCAGAGTACTGTAAAAAAAGGTGGATGCGGTGAATGCCAGACATCCTGCCAGTCCGCTTGCAAAACATCCTGCACAGTTGGTAACCAGGTTTGCAAAAATAACTAAGTTTCCACAATAACCACCGCTGGCAGCGGTGGTTATTTTTCTATACTTTCAAATAATTATCTGAAAATACTATCTTCTAATAAAGGAGCGATTTGCATGAATTTTATGGACCTTGCTAATACCCGTCAAAGCGACCGTACATTTACCACACAGAAAGTCGAACGCGCAGAATTACTAAAATGTCTGCAGGCAGCACAAGCAGCACCCTCTGCGCGCAATTTGCAGCCTTGGAAATTTATTATCCTGGACGACCCTGAGCTGGTGCAGCAGGCGGCAGCAATCATCGCAGAAAATAAACTGGGCATCAACAAATTTGCGCAAACTGTACCGGTATTGGTGGCAGTCATAGAAGAACCAAACAGTGCTACGCCTGACACACCAAACAAATGGGCACAGTTTGATTTGGGCAGCGCAACAACGCATTTCTGTCTTCAGGCCGCAGAGCTGGGCTTAGGCACTTGCATCATGGGCGCCTTCCCGGAAGAGCAGATGAAGGACTTCCTGCATGTCCCGCAAAACCGCCGTATTCTTGTGATGCTTGCCGTAGGATACCCGGCAGGAGAGACCCGCGCCAAAACCCGTAAAGAATTGAACGCAATCCATTGTTTTAACCAGTATGAGGCTTGAGAAATCATTATGACACCTAAATACAACACGATTTTATTCGACGCAGACGGCACGCTATTGGACTTTGCCAAAGCTGAAGAAGCCGCCTTGCAGAAAACCTTTGCTGATCACCAGTTTCCATTGAACCAAACTATACGTTCTCGGTATCAGCAAATCAATAATCAGCTCTGGTCGGATTTTGAACAGGGCCTGATTGAGAAGCAACAGATTTTGCGGCAGCGTTTTACTTTGCTTTTTTCCGAATTCCATATCGCCTACGATGGCTTTGCTTTTAACCAGGAATACCTGACTAACGTAGGCAATGGCTTTTTCACCATAGACGGCGCAGAACAAATTTGTCGATTGTTGGCACCTCATTGTCGGCTGTATTTTGCTACCAACGGGAATGTCAATACCCAACTAAATCGGATTGCCGGCTCGGGATTGCAACAATATTTTTCAGGCACATTTGTATCTGAAGCCGCAGGACAGCCCAAACCATCGCCAATATTTTTTGAGTATTGCTTCTCCCAGATTGCCGACTTAGATAAAACCAAAACCATCATCGTCGGGGATTCGCTGTTTTCTGATATCCAAGGTGGTCATAACGCTGGTATTTCCACCTGCTGGTTCAATCCGCAGAACAAATCATGCAGTTCTGAGATCATACCTGATTATGAAATCCACACACTGGATGAACTTCTTCAAATTATTTTCTGATCAGGCCACAAACATTCATTGCCCTATTTTATTTTGAAAGCGAGGAATTTTATGATCGCCCATTTGCATGTACGATTCAACCTGTTAAACGCAGCACATCCCGTACAACGGGAAGTCCTTGTGCCTGACTATACAACATTGGCTGCTATCAATTCTATCATCAATGTTTGCTTCGGCTGGCCCGATACGGACCCATATGAGTTTATGTCCACCCAGCCGCCCTTACGTTATACAACACAGGAAATGCATGACGGATCTGGTGCAAAAAAAGCCATTTCCACTTATGAAGTACTGTTATCTACGCCGTTTCAAAAATGCAGCGCGCTTGTGTTTCATCACCACTGCAACCCAGCAAACGCAGTACAAATCACCTTGCTGAATACACCTGCTCTATTGCCTGCCGCTACTTTCAAACTGCACGGATGGCAAGGAGAAAACATCCCTTATCAAGCAGGTGTCAAGCCATTTGACGAGAAAAAGGTCGCAGAAACCTTGCAGACACTGCATGATCTCCTCTACTTTCCAAATGAGCAATCTTTATGGGATGCAGACGAATCTCCTGATTTGTTGCCATTTATCGAAGATGACGATGAACGTGAGTTGTTGCTTTCCAATCCTGCGTTTATAAAAGAATTTTTTCCTGAGTTTGCTGATCTGCCACAAGAAGAAGTGAAAGCAATCTTGGACGATTTGCTGGAGGAAGCCCGCGCCCATATCCAGCAAAGCTACACATTGAAAGAATGTTTCAAAACATTGAATAAAGAGATACTGCTGGATTTCATGCGGTTTCATCAATTTCATGGCTACAGCAAGCTGCGGCGCCATGAACTGGAACAGCGCCTGGAGCAAGAACTGTTGCAGCGAGATTTTTTCCTTCAGAAGTTGAACGAATTGACCATTCCAGAACTTGATCTACTGCACACACTCAGTGAAATCAATATACCCGTCTCTGCACTGGATTCCTCGGTACAAGCAGAATATTTATTAAACTCTGGATTCTGCTATCTCATGGAAGTTGAATCAGAGTCTCTGCTCACCATGCCGAAAGAATTGCGTCAATTGTATCAACAATGCGAAGATGGAATTAATTTCTATCAAGTAGAGATTTTGGATGCAGTGCACATATGCGCTGTGTTAGCTGTTTATTTATATGGTGCATTTCCTGTTGAGAAGCTTCTGCGCCGGATCAACCATATCTTGCATGAACCGATCACCCTGACAGAATGTACGAACATATTACATTTTCTAAGCGCAAAACGTAATCAATATGTTTTTATGGAAGATTGGGTGATATCCAATGCCTTTTTGGATGTCGATTCCCCTTACTGTTTTACAGAACTGAGATCACTCAAAGAAATACAGCGTAAATCTACTGATTTTTTCTGGCCCACCCAGAAAGATTTTGAGTCTTTTGCCTTTCAGCAAACACTTGTGAACTATGAATTATATGATAAATTTTTCCGAAAATTTAATTCTTATATGAATGATCCCACAGTTATTGACCGTTTGACCTTTTCCGTGGATTTTCTGCTTCGTTCTGGAGGTGGCCTTGAGCCCATCACCGATTATACATTGAGTATATTCTTTGAGCCGCTTACACCAGAATTATCAAAACAGTTTAAAAAAGCGATACGAACAATCTGGGAGCACACGCCCATGTGGTATTATCAAGGATATACGCCACAGGACATGAAAAAGAAACAGACACAACATAAAAAATCGCCTGCTTCCCAAAAAAGAACAGGCAAAATAGTTTCTCTGCAAGACCGCCGCAATAAAAAGAAAAGATCTTGATAAACACCGCATATCCTATAAAAGCACAATACGTTATTCGTTTGCTTACAAAAAACTCAAAAACCGGCTTGGAATAAAAATTCCAGCCGGTTTTTACATACTTTGTTTTCTATGTGCTTCACAAGATTACAAAAAATAAAAGTCATGCACTTGTTTCCGAATTGAACTTTCCGAACGTTACCCAGGCAGTTAGCTCGAACCAGGCACTCCCACGGCACACGCAAGTGCTTACTTATTGCTGCTTCCTTCCGGACCTGACAAGGTTCATAAGTTCGCGTTGCGCAGGACCCAGCCGTCAACACCACTTACCTGGGGCAGACTTCACAAAGCCAACCCTCGAACAAGCATCAACCCTGCTATAGCGGATTGCAGGTTACAGGGCACCGCTACCTCCCCGTCTAGCATGACTATCGTTTATTTTAGCATGCTATCCCCTTATAAGTCAAGTGTCAGGCATTTTTTTCTGTAGAATTACCCCAAAAAGTGATACAACCTCTATAAACTGCGTCACTTTTTCAGAATGTAAACGATATCATACAGTCGATAGACCATGATTTGTTGTTAGAACTTAAATAAAATCAAGTTCCAGAGTAGGGCAACTACTGCCATAACTAAAGCTGTCGGAATTGCAAATTTATATATCTCTTTCGCATTGAGCCACTCTTTGTTTGCAAATAATAACATCCCAGCTGGTGAAGCTGCTGGTAAACAGAAAGCGATGGTCGCACATACAGTATATAGATAGCCTAATTGGGTCACATCAATCCCCAGTTGTGTTGCAACTGGGAATGTAGCAGCCATCATTAGAACTGCTATAACCATATTTATCATAAAGTTAGTCAATATAATTGTAATCAACATTGCTATGATAACAAACAGTACAATTGGTTTTCCCATAAAAATTGGAGCGAGGTGGGCACCCAAAAAGGCACTAATTCCCGTTGCTGGATTAGCCAACAGAGAAATAAAACCGAAAATACCAAATGTCATCAGCAGCATATTCCAGTTAATTCCTTTTGCAGCCAGTTGACCAATATCGAATATTTTTTTATCATTCACTTTAATTAATGACCAAATTCCAAATACAATAAAACAGATTCCACTATTTCCAATACTCTTTATCACAGATTTGAGCGGAACAGTTGCCGGCAATACATTCGGCAACAACAGAGCCGCTACTAGTACCACTAAAAAAATTAAAGCATAAGCTACCTCTTTCGTGCAAACCAAATCTTCTGCCGGAATAAAATCTACCGTCATTTCTTTCATCTTACTTACATCAATGCGAAAAACAAATTTGCACATTAATAAGTAGGCAGCAATACATAATAAATCGGTTGGAACAGTATAGGCCAGATAATGCAGCAAATTGATCTCAATTCCAGTACTAGAGGTAAACGCCGCAAGAATAACTAATGCATTGTGCAAAAAAGGCACCGTGGATAAGCTTAAGGCACCTACCAGCCCTACCCCAAATATCATGGCACTTGCTTCTTTACTGAATGGTTTATAACCCATTAAACCACAGATCTGATAAATAAAGCCCCATGTAATTAATAAGCCAGCCAGAATCCCTGCGAAAATGGATAATAGCCAAGCAATCACCATCAACATACCAATAATGCGCCATGGATGGCCAATTAAAAATTTACGAGTCAGCAACCATGCCGATGCGAATTTACTGGCTCCAGAATACTGCAGATATGCAACAACCATAAACATAAAGACCATGAATAGAAATATATCCCCGCCCCATGTAGCGGCTAACATGGAAGTAATATCCATTAACCCGGTAAACATAAACAGCACGGTCGTAAAAATGCTTGGCCACACTTCACTACTGGCTGTCCAACCAAAAATCGCAGCAAAGAAGAGTCCCAATACACGCATTCCTGGCTTTGTAATCGGTTCAATAGGTGGAATCACAAAGAAAAATAAAGCGACAATTACAAAATAGATTGCTATATAAAGTAATTCCCTATCTTTTTTAACTGCGTTCGCCATAGAAATCCCCCATTTCAAAAACTATATTTTATCAAAAATATACAAATCTAAAAGAAATTATAAATCTAGTAGATATGCAGGAGAAAAGTCCTACGTATCTACTAGATTTTCTCCTTCTAAGTTTCATAAAAATTTTTAGAAAATACACTCTATCGCATACAATAATTCAAGCAAAATTTCTGTTTGAATTAAGGACTTGCTATGCCTTTTGGGTGTCAAATCTTCGCGATAATATTGCAACCTTTCACCATATTTCACTCTTCTTCTTTTGCTAAACAAAATCCCGAAACTTCTCCATAACCTTCTGTTCCTTCCACATTGACCATGCGACGGAATTCCTTGCTTCTGGCCCCAGGCAAACGGTAATCCACGTTGTCTATTGGCGCAATAGCCACTTCTTTTGGTGGTTCCACCTGTGGCACATAATCATAGGGATAGCGATAAGCCCGGTATACCATATTAGTTTTGATTCCTTTTTCACCAAAATAAGGGCTGATATATTCCCACACGATTTCATGGTCCGCTGTCACTTCCAGCAAACGGCCATCAGAACCTTCAGTAATTAACGTATTGCCGTTAGGCAGCCGCTGGGCACTGCTGATATAGCAACTATAAAAATGGTCAGCCACAAATGGTTGCGGGCACCCGATATCCATAGGCCGACACTGCCACACAATTTCCATCTTTACCGGGTCGATTTCAATCACACGGGAATAATCACGATGAGCGTTATTATTCCCCGTTGGTGCGGAAGGATTCGGAGCCCCATAACCAGCCCAGCCGCCGTTATCAAAAATTAAAATGTTCCCTTCACCTGGCAATCCTCTGGGAATCATATGCGCATGGTGTTGCCCAATAATTTGTCCAATTTCTTTTGCTTTTCCCGTTGTATAGTCCGGCCCTAATTTCCACACCAGTTTACCGGTTTTTTTATCAATAATCGCAATTATATTAGTTGCTCTGCCGTCCCAGATGATATTATCCGGATGGAACCGTTCATCGCCTGCATCATACCATTTATTAGGTCCCAGTACACTCATGCAGTTAATATGCATCCAATCGCCCTGTCCATTACCTACAATATTGGGATTACGGGCCAGAACATTTTTAGCTGCCTCATCGAAGCCCAATTCGTCAAAATGCTCATGCACACACCAATCCCAAAGAATATTCCCTTCCCAATCCACCTCAATCATACGGTCGCTAATCAGTTTATGCAAAGAAATCTCCGGCACAGTTACATCAGTGTGTGTCAAAATCAACGTGTTGCCGCTGTCTGTTTTACATTCCATACCGGGCACATAGTAGCCTACCGGATTCCCTTCCCGCTGATAATCATGATGTTGACGAGCCATCCACTCGCCATCATAGCCTGGATCCTCCACATATTCATTCTGCTTAAATTGCCAGGTCACATTGCCATCCCAGTCCACCTGCACTAGATCTTTTTGATCCTGCCAGCCGTAAGTGCCGTTGCGTTCAGCACGGGAGCCAAAAACCTGACCTCCAGGAAGCAGTTTATTTGGAAACCCCTGCAGTCCTCTCCAGTGATTCACCACACCGCCGTTCATATCAACTAGCGTAGCGCCGTGTTCATTAGCCTGAAATAGTGTGTAGCCATTAAAGCATTTTTCCGGCTTGTAAATGATTGTACCCATAGGATGTACCGATGGTTTTCCCATAATGAATTCCTCCTTTTTGTTATCTATCTTGTTATTATTTCTTCCTATATTCATTGTATCAATTTATCTTATGAAAAGGATATCCATAAAAAAAGATACCCTATCAGCAGTTCTGATAGGATATCGTATTCATATCATCTAAAAATTACAGCATAACATCCGTAAGAATTTCGCGAAGAATCGCTAAGGTATTCTGCTCCAACAAAGTCAGCTTCCTTTTTGCTGGATAAAGCAAATAGTCAATTCCTTTGCTAAAGTTCTCACTGCCCTCAATAGGAATCAATTTAATCAGTCCCTGATCACAGTATAGGTCATGCATAGCAAATGTTTCTGGCATCAAAGCGATAGCTTTCCCACTACTCACCAAGCGTTTTAGATTTTCTCTGTCCGTCATAACTAGTGGCTCATTCCTGGCTTGAATCTTTTTATTAGTTGCGGCCCAGTAACTGGGCGAATATGCTACAAATTGCTCCTGCCGCAGTTCCTGCAATGTAACGCTTTCGTTTTCAGCAAAACGATTATCCTGACTGACAAAGGCCATCATCGAGTGACTGCCAAAGGTCTCATATTGTAACCCTGCATCTTTTAATACATCTGGCGTCTGTTCTGGCAACAGTTCCCACAAAGTAACCCCAATATTAGCAGTCCCCTGTGAAAGTTCTTCTACAATTTTTTCCGGGGTACGCACCTGCAGATTCAATTCTGCTTTTGGAAATTGTTTCTTATATTCCACCATGATATCCGAATACAAAAAACCGTAAGCCTGGGTGATCAACACAGTCACCTCGCCGTATAGATCTTGATTTTGTTTCCCGTAATTTAAAATCTGATTGGTGCATTCCATAATCTGTTTGGCTAATTGCAAAATATCTGTTCCTTCCGGCGTTGGTACAACACCAGTAGGCGTGCGTTCAAATAGACGTACACCTATCTCATCCTCCAAGTGATTCAACGCACCACTCAATGCAGGTTGACTCATATATAACGCTTTGGCCGCCTTTGACACCGATTGTTGCTTTTCTATTTCAATAATCTGTTGCAAATTCTCTAACCGCACTGCCGCCATCCCCCCTGTCTAACCTTACGATAACGCCCTTTTTAACATATTTCCTATACAGTATAACAATTTAGACGTTTTTTGTCTAACTGTTTTATTTTCACCCAAATTCATTTCTGCACATAATACAAAACCCTAATAAAATTGCGGCATATGCCAACAAATTCTATTAGGGCCTTCTCTGTCAAAATAATTCATGCAACATTATAGTTTTTCTCGTTCTGCTTCCTCCTGCAGTTCTGTAATCCGTTGCAGCCGTTCGCCAATATTTTGGCATTCGGCAGCGTAAACGCTATCTGGATTTTCCTTTTCCAAAAAATATACTGATTTGCCAATTTGGATATACAAATTATTTATTTCTTTTTCTTCCGCAGCGATGTCTAATTTCAATTTTCCAATTTCAGCCAAGTCTTTTGCTTTGTCAACTGCCAAGTCTGCCGCTGTACTCAATTTTTTCCCAAAATCATCTAAGAAAGCCATACCAATCCCTCCTCTGAAATATGTCTTTATCATAACATAAATATGCCGCAAATACAAAGAAATCCACATAATTATTTCTCTGCTGTAAAAATTTTTCGTAGTTTTTTAACACGATATAGTCCTCCCCAAATAGCCTTTTGGCATTTGCAATGGATTCTTTTTGTTTTGCTTGTATATTTTTTTAGAACTATTTCGATAGTCCCCCCTCAGCTTCATGCATATTTATTCATTTTATGTACATAAACGCCATAAGTATTTTTATGCTTCCAAGACAGCCTACACGTGTGCAACACAAAACAAAAGAACTGCCTGTTCAAAATGCATATCTTTGCATTTCTCACAAACAGCTCTCTCTATTCTGCTAAAATATTATGCCATTAGGCTTCCTCATCACACACAACAGTGTAACCTACTTTGGAAGCTACTTTTTTCACGCTCTCGCACTGTTCACTTGCCGACAGAACCAAATCAGCATCCTCTAATTCTTGTTCTTTTTCATCGCAAACAACAGTATAGCCGTATTTGGAGGCTACTTTTTTCACATTCTGGCAAGTTTCTTTGTCTAATCCCATACCATTCATCTTAAATTCCCTCCTTAAAAAATAGCACTTATATATCTCTTTTACTTTTTTATTATAACACATTTGATACCCAACGAAAACATAAATTTTACTATAGGCTTATTCAAGATACTTATGGAAAAATTGAGGTTTGCGCATATTCTGTTATACCCTTGTTAAGAAATTCTTACATAAATTATATTTTCAATTCTTGCCTCTGCCGATTTCTCAAAAATTTAATGAAATTTTTTGTTTTTTTGCTTGACTTGTCCAGGCAAACATGATAAACTATCACTTGCTGAAAGCACATGGAGAGATGTCCGAGTGGTCGAAGGAGCACGCCTGGAAAGCGTGTATACGGGCAACTGTATCAAGGGTTCAAATCCCTTTCTCTCCGCCAGAAAAAACCGCTCAACCAATAAGGTTAAGCGGTTTTTTGTTATATCGGTATTTTATTCACAAATTGGTTATATTTGAAATTCATTTGGCCATTTGATAACAATTTGATAACAGACTGAAAAAATTTATCGCATTTATCGGCTCTCTTGCACGATTCCATTTGCCGTTTCGTTTAAATATTTATTAATTTCGCTGCATTTTTGCAAATATGCAATATTGATAATATGCGCGTAGATTTTCAAAGTAATGTCTGGCGAACTGTACCCCAATAGTCTTGATACCGTTGTAACTGGAATTTTTTGATGAATTAACCACGAGGCTATAAATTATTGTAAAAATAGTCATATATTCTGCAAATATCTTTTTAGAAGCCTGTTTTGCGCCAGACTTTTGTAGGTGTGCCTAAAAACGCTGAAAACAGGTTTAAACATAAGAGCAGCCATGTATAGTTACTAATCTGTACTATCATGGCTGTTTTTTCCGAGAACTTTTTTACATCCCCATTGATTGCCTATTCAAATACAAAAAGCAGCATAGA